>NZ_JBIAQF010000006.1:0-463611 GCF_042888885.1 Streptomyces sp. NPDC002742 | reverse complement strand
ACGAGGCCCGGCCGTTCAAGTGGACCAAAACCGCCGACCAGATCCTCGACCGGATCTGCCGCTACTGCTCACGCATCTCCGAACCAGCTCACTAGGCAGTTTCGTTCAGCCGAGGCGGCAGACCACCGCCTTCGATCGTGACGCCTACAAGCAGCGCAATACCGTCGAGCGGTGCATCAACCGCTTGAAGCGGTGGCGGGGCATCGCCACTCGATACGAGGAGACCGCCACCATCTACCTGTACCTGGCCGGACTCCACGTCGCGGGCATCTTCCTCTGGTCCGCCCGGTGATCCAATGAGGACTACGATCTGGCGATTTCTTGCCGGAGCTGGTGGGTGAAGCGACGCAGGAGGTCCAACGTCTCTCGGAACTCGGCCCGGCGGTCGTCCCTGCCGTCGGTGGGCCTGGTGCTCCAGACCCGACGCGCGAGAGCATCGGCGAGATCGACGGTGTCGCCGGCGCAGAGCAGGTAGAGGGCCGAGCGTGCTTCCTGCATCTGGTTCGCCAACTCGTTGGCTCCGGGACCGTCGTCACTCAGCTGTGTTTCCTTACGTGCCTCCGGCGGGGGCGCTCAGGCTCAGGCGAAGGGGGAGAGTCCAGCAGTCTCAAGGTGATCAAGCAGGTCCTGAAGACATGCGTCCGGCGAGGCCCGGTCACTACGAAAGAACGAATCCCTGCCCAAGGCTCCGCCGGAGACCATCACCATCCACCGTGTGCCCGGGGTGCGCTCGCCGTCAGCTTTGAATACTGCCCAGCATCCCTGCTGGATCAGCCATTCCATGAGTTCCACGATGTCCATGCCCACCCCTCACCTGCAGATCTTGCCAGCACCAAGCGTCAGGTGACAGTCAGCTTCGCTGGAAGAACTCCACTTCCGCGAGGGCCAGTCGGCGGCCCGAAGTCAGGCCGACGGGCGAGCGCAGGGTCAGGCGTACCGTCTTCACGTCGCTGATCCCGGTGGGGATCGTCTGGTCGCCCGGTCTGTCGTTGAGGGTGAGCTGCTTGTTCTGCCGCTCACCGTCCGACGTCGTCACCTCCAGGTCCATTTGAAGTGCGCGTGCCTGGCTGTGGTAGTCCTCCGGTTTCGTGGACGGGCCGTTGGTGATGAGGAGGTCGACCATCCGGAACGGCTTGCCGAAGGTGTAGGTCACCGAGGCGCCGGGCGCGGGCGCGCCCCAGTAGCTGTTGCTCAGTCCGTCCGTGGTGTTCTTCGCCGGGTGCCCGGGGACCTCGGCGCTCGCTCTGACGCCCACCGGTGTCACGGGCTCGGGCTTGCCCAGTTTGTCCCGGGTGTCCTCGAACAGGGCACGCCCGGCCGGGAGCAGCAGGAGAGCTCCGGCGCACAGCGCCACCACCACGGCCAGGATCACCAGGAGCCGCACCGCCCTGCCCGAACCCGCCCGCACCCGACGGCGGAACGGCCACACCGTCCGCCACCACGGCAACGGTTCGGGCTTCGCGGCGGGGTTCAGCGCGGTCGCGCAACGTCGGCAGAACCGGCGGCCGGGCGGGTTGGGGGTGCCGCAGGAGGGGCAGGGGGCGCCGGCCACTTCGTCGGGGATCCCTGCGGGGCGTACGACCGGGCGGAGGGCCACCGGCTTCGCGGGGCGTACGGGCTGGATGGGTGCGGGAGTCGGCGCGTCGGGGGTGGGGGTGGGGGTGGGGGCGACCGGGGGGCGGGGGCCCGGCGGGTTCCGAGGGGCCGGAGCGGGGTGGGTGACAGGGGCCGCGGACGCCGCGCTCGTGGGGGCGGCCGCGTCGGTGCGGGAGGCCTCGCGGGTGGCCGGGCGGGGGGCGGGAGCGGAGGGCTCGGCACCGGTGTCGCCGGGGCCGAGCCGGGGTACGGGGCCTGCCGTCTCCCCGTGCCGGCCGGAGGTGGTACCGGAGCCCGCGCCATCGCGGTCGCGGTCGCGGTCGCGTGAGCCCGCGCCATCGCGGTCGCGGTCGCGTGAGCCCGCGGCCGACGCGGTGCCCGCCCGCCGCTCCTCACCGCGGCCGCGACCCGTCAGCCGGGTGCGCAACGACGAACCGCGGGCGGGCGCGGCGGACGCCGGCTCCTCGGCCGGGGGCGACGAGGGCGCCGGAGTGGCGGCCGGCGGCTCGGGCCGGGTGGCATCCGGTGCGGCCGAGGGTTCGGGAGGTGTGCCCGACGCCGGCGGCTCCGAGGCCGTGGGCCGGGGCACACGGGTGACCGGCGGCTCCGCGGGCGTACCCGAAGGCGGCGGCCCCGCGGGCGCACTCGAAGGCGGCGGCCCCGCGGGCGTACCCGATGCCGGCGGCTCCGCGGGCGTACCCGAAGGCGACGTACTGTCCGACCACCCCAGGTACGACCCGCAGTTGCCGCAGAAGTCGTCCGTGGGGTCGTTGGATGCCCCGCACACGGGACATGCGCGCATGACATCACCTCCCTTCGTCGGTGGGCGGGCCGGGCAGGATCTCCACCCGGCAGACGGTGTGCACCGGGCACATGGCCCGGACGACCTCGTGGACCCGGCGCTCGTCCACCCGTGCCTCGCGGCCCGGCCACACCCGGACCAGGGTCTCGGCGGGGGGCTCGGGCGGCAGGTCTGCACCGGCGGTGCTCGACCATGCCGCGCCGCCGTCCCCGCTCACCTCGGCGTGCACGCCGAGCGCGAGCCGCAGTCCCTCGACCAGGCCGCGCCTGGTGCCGCGCCACCGGTGCAGCTCCACCGCGCGGACCACCGCCTCGCGGCGCAGCTCCACCGGCCACAGCGGGTCGTCGGCGGCGCCCACCCATGACGCCAGCCAGGCCAGGAAGTCGCTCGGAGCCACCCGGGGGTCGAGGTAGGCGGGCAGGTTGTCGAGGGTCGCGAACACCGGGGCGAGAACGGTGTCGAGGCCGCCCGTGAACCGCTGCGCGAAGTCGTCGTCGGCGTACAGGGCGGGCAGTTGCCCGCCGATCGGGTACTGGCTGGGCAGGCCGGGTACGGCGGCGCGGCTCATCCCCGCATCCCTGTCCCTGTCCCCGCGTCCGGCCCGGCCGCCGTGACGACCACCTGGTGCTGGTAGGAGAAGACCAGCGCGCCCGCGGCCACGTCGACGCGGTCCGCCGGTGCTCCGCGCCGCCCGGTGATCGGGTCGGCGGCGAACAGCAGGATCTCCTCCACCAGCGCGTTGCCGGTGGCGCGTTGCAGCACGCCGAACACATCGCCGTACTGCACCGGCCGCCCGAAGGGCCACCCGGTGCCGTCCGGACCACCGTGCAGCGGGTTGAGGTGCCGGAACAGCGCGGCGAGCGCCGCGTCGCGCACCCGGTCGGTGTCGCCCGGCGCCGCCGCGAGCCGGGCCACCACGGTGACGCCCTGGTAGGCCGGCGGCTCCACGACGAGGCGGGTGCCGATCAGGCGCCGTTCGTCGAGGCTCGCGGTGATCGCTTCGAGCACCTGGTCGGAGGGGATCAACTGCTCGAAGCGGAGCCGGTCGTCGCCCTCGTCGGCCACCGCGTCCGGCACCACCAGGACCCGTACCGCGCCCGCGCCGTCCGCCGCGTTCAGACAGCGGACCCGGCGCACCGAGGGTGCCGCCTGGCGGCTGATGATCTCGTAGTCCTCGGCGGTCACCGCGCGTTCCTGCATCCGCAGCGCGTCCGGTGCCCGCAGCTTGGCGTTGTCGATGGTCTCCCCGGCGACGCCGCCGCGCGCCGCCTCCCGGTTGACGACCCGGGCGACGTAGGGAACGGAGCTGCGCAGCACGGAGATCGCGCCGCGGGCGACGTTGCCCGCCGGTCCGCCGCCGGTGCGGTAGCGGGCCACCCGTATCCGGGCGCCCTTGGGCGGCACGGCACCGCACTGCCGCAGCGTGCCGTCCGGCTCGCGCAGCACCGGCGGGAAGCCGAACTCGCCGGTGGTGGCGTCGACGCGGACGTGCCGGTCGGCGGGGCCGGAGCGGCCGAAGTGCTCCACCACCTCCCAGCGCTGCCAGCCCTCCTCCGAGGACACCTCCACCACGGGGGGCTCGCCGTCGAGGAGGACCGGCGGGCGGCCGAGCCGGAACGTCTGCCCGGAGACCCCCTCCGAGGTGCCGAGCGGTACGTCGGTCTCGGTCTCGGCATGCTCGACGGACATGGTGCCGCCCACGGTGAACACCGCCGCCTCGCGCACCGTCGGGGACTCCGAGTAGAACGGCTGGCCCGGTTCCGCCTCGGTGACGCGGCAGCGCAGCCAGCCGGCCCGGGTCCCGCCGATCACCGACGCCGTGTGCCCGGCCGGTACGTACACGATGACCTCGCCGGGCCGGTTCAGGCCGCCGGTGGTGTCCTCACCGGTCTCGCACACCTGCCAGCCGCCGCCGGCCCACGCCTCCCACACCAGCGGGGGCTGGCGCGGGTCCACGCCGACGCCCTCCGTGCGGCTGTCCAGCTGTACGGCGACCACGCAGCGCGGTACCGCCGTCGGCAGGCCGAACAGCAGCGCGTCGCCCGGCTCCGGTGCCCGCTGGAAGCACGGTACGTCGCCGGCCTCGGCGAGCGTCCTGGTCCGGTCGGTCTGCTCACCGGTCCGGGACGCGGTCACCAGCCGTATCAACTCGCTGGGCACGATCCGCAGTTCGTCCACGGTCGTGAACACCACGGCATCGTCGCCCTCGCCGCCCGCGGTGGTCACCTCGGTGCCCGGGGGCAGCGTCACCGTGTCGGGCTGCGGCGCCGACAGCCAGAAGTCGACCTCGGCCACGGCCGCGGCCGGCGGGAACAGCCGGATGCCCAACAGGTCGAGGAACGCGGTGTAGTTCTTGTCCGGGACCCGGTTCAGCCGGTACAGCAACTGGTCCACGAGGTAGGCGAACGTCTCGATCAGGGTGACGCCCGGGTCGGAGACGTTGTGGTCGGTCCACTCCGGGGCGCGCTGCTGCACGTACCGCTTCGCCTCGTCGACGAGTTGCTGGAACCGCCGGTCGTCCAGGTTGGGGGAGGGCAGGGCCATCAGTCGGCAACCAATTCCTCGGCCCCCTCCTCGGAGGGGATCGTGTAGAAGGGAAACACCAGGTTGCGCCGGTCGTTGGTGGAACGCATGGTGTAGCGCACGTCGATGTAGAGGGTTCCGGCCTCGACGGCGTCGTAGGCGACCACCACGTCGTCCACCGCGATGCGCGGCTCCCACCGTTCGAGGGCCTCGCGCACCTGCTGTGCGACGAGTCCGGCGGTGGCACCGTCGCCGGGGGCGAAGACGTAGTCGTGGATGCCGCAGCCGAACTCGGGGCGCATGGGGCGCTCGCCGGGTGCGGTGCCGAGCACCAGGCGGATCGCCTCCTCGATCTCCCGCTCCCGTTCGACCATGCCGATCCCGCCGGTCGGCCCGACCCTCAGCGGGAACGCCCAGCCTCGGCCGATGAACCGGTCGCTCATGACACGCTCCCGGTCCGGACGCCCGGAGCGCCGGGCCGGACCGCGCCACCGCGGGTGGGCAGGACCACGCCACCGCGGGCGGGGCGTCCGGTCCGCGACGGGAGCGGACGCCCACGCCGATCGAACCGCTCGCTCATCACAGGCCCCCGATCAGGACGTTGAGGGCGCCGGTCATGATCATCGCGCCGCATGTCGTCTTGTCGCGCGCCCGCGCGGCCGGCAGCCCGCCGATGAGGACCTGACCGGAGGCGAGTCCGGCCGGGTTGGGCATGATCACGTTGCCCGGTCCCAGGGCCGCGTGCGGGGGTATGACGCAGGTGTGCAGGCTGCCCACGACGGCGGCGGGACGGCCGCCGATCAGCACCCGGACCACCGCCGCGGCGGCGCCGGGCGGCGGGGTGGCGATCACGCCGCCGTGGTTGGTGGGGTCACCGGTACGGGCTGCGGCCGGCATGCGGTGCTCCTTTCGCTGGTCACGGTGTCGATCCTCAGTTGATCCGGATGAGCTTGGCCTTGAGGACGCCGAGCAGACCGCCGTCGACGGTGACGTCGGAGCTGCCGGTGACGCTCACCGTGCGGCCGCCGATCTTCACCCCGACCCGGCCCTGGATGTCCACGTTCCCGCCCGAGATGCTCACGTCGCCCCGTCCCGCGTCCAGGGTGATGCCCTTCTTGTCGAGCAGGACGGAGGTGACGGGCTGCCGGCCCTTCCCGGCGTACACCGTCAGCTCGATCCGGCCCCGCCGTTGGTCGAGGCTCACTTCGAGGCGCTCGTCACCACTGACGAGCCTGAGGCCGGACTGGCCCGGAGCCCTCGCGTCCAGGAGCTCCATCCGGTGCCCCGAACGCGACGCGATGGAGCGGCGGTTGACCTTTCCGGTGGCCTTGTCGATCAGCGGGACCTTGTGGGGCGACGGCTTGTCGACTCCGTTGTAGAGCCCGCCGATGACGTACGGGCTGTCCAGCAGGCCCTGTTCGAACCCGACCAGGACCTCGTCGTTGACCTCGGGGCTGAACACGCCTCCGCCGCCCTTGCCGCCCCACTGCACGGTGCGCACCCAGTCGGTGGTGTACGTGTCGTCCAGCCAGGGGAACTTCAGCTTCACCGAGCCGTTCTCGGCGCCGCCGATCTCGCGTACGTCCGTCACCACGCCGATCGCCAGACCCGGCAGGCGCGAGCCGCGGCCGGGCGCGTCGGCGCCGGTCACCAGGCCGGTCAGGGAACGGTCCGGGCTTGCGCTCACCCACACCGTCGTCCGGTACCCGCCGTGCGGTTCGAGGACGTGCCGCACCGCCGTCGCCGTGTACTTGCCGGAGAACGCCTGCCCGACGTTGCCGAGCGCCACGGGCTTGCCCGCCCGCAGCCGCGGGTTGCCCTCGGCCACCGCCTCCAGCTCACCGAAACCGGCACTGACCTGACCGGACACCGCGTCCGCGACCGCGGTCGTCTCGGACAGGGTGCGGTACGGGGTGTCCGTGACGGTCAGCTTCGCCGACTTGCCGAACCGGCCGGCCGCGAGCGCCGGGCTCAGGCCCGGAACCACCGTGTCACTGATCACCGACGGCTGCCGGGACACCAGCGGCTTCTTGGTGGTGACGTCCCAGCCGCGCACCTCCACCTGCGACGCGCCGTCCGCCGCCGACAGCGAGGCCCGCAGCGCGAGCAGGTTCGCCCCGTACTCCAGCACCATCGGGTTGCGGGACGACGAGGTCGACGGCGCGGGCGCGCCGGACGCCTTGACCGGCTTGGTGAACTGGAGCAGCCCCTTGTCGTCGACGCGCACCAGCGCGCCGCTCTCCCCCGCCAGGAACTGAAGAAAGTCCCAGTCGGACACGTTCGCCTGCGAGAGCTGCTTGTAGGTGACCGGCGCGGCCTGCACGGTGCCGCAGGCCAGCCCGGCCCCGGCGGCCACCTTGCGGACGATGGCCGACGCCGTCATGTTCCGGTACGCCACAACCTTGCGGCCCCGCTGGAGGCGGTGCGCCTTGGAGTAGGCGCGCACCACGGTGAACGAGCCCGTGCTGTCCCGGTCCAGTTCGAGGGCCGTCACCTCGCCGTTGAACAGCAGCTCGCGCGCCTGCCCGGACACGGTCACCACCGACACCTTCAGCGGGGTGCCGATGGTGATGCCCGTCGCCTGCAGGAACTCGTGGTCGGGGTCGCGGAAGGTGAGCTGTGCCGCGTCGGGCAGGCCCACGTTCTCGTCCACCACGCAGCTCACCAGCTGGGCGGCCCAGATCTGCGGGAGTTCAGCGGGCGTCTCCACCACGGGGTCCGCCGTGAACAGCCGGCCTCTTGCCTCGGCGGTCATCGCTCCTCCTCACCGCCCGCGTCCTGCAGCCCCGGCACCACCAGTTCGGTGCCGGGCGCGAGCGCCATCGGGTCGTCGATTCCGTTCGCCTCCGCGATGACCCGCCAGGCCGTCGCGTCGCCGTATTCCCGCCAGGCCAGCATGGCCAGGCTGTCGCCCGCCACCACGGTGTGCGTACTGCGGGCGGTGCGCGAGCCGGACGTCGGGTTCTGGCCCGCCGGGTCGACGCTCGCCTCCTCGATCGACAGCGCGCAGGTGGCCCGCAGCGGCCTGCCGTCGACGTCGAACAGCGTGTACGACACCGACAGGCTGGATAGCACCCCGTCGAACGACGTCGTCCGGGCGGTGCCCCACGTGAACCGGACCCACGGGCTGGCCGGCTTCTTGCGGCCCAGGCTGGCCGGGGTCGGCACGCACGCCTTCATCAGCTTCTCCACCGCCTGCTCCACGGAGTTGTCGTGCCGGGCGGTGGCGTCCAGGAACACCTCCAGGCTCAGCGTGCGCGGGCCGCTGCCGACGAACTCGGGCAGTGCCGACTGCCCCGCCATCCGCGACGGGGAGCGCCGCCACTCGGTGGTCTTGCTCAGCTGCAGGGTGGAGGGGTTGAACTGGAGGTCGAGCTGTGCGACGGTCCCGCCGGGCTTCGCGCCGACCGACGCCGGGGGCTCCTTCAGGGTCAGCTTGGCCCTGGCCCGGCTGGCGCGCGCTGATGACATGGCGGGACCTCCTTTCCGGGAGCCGATACGTGGTGCGGAACTGGGTGCGGAACTGGTGCTGGGACACTGCTTGATGAGGGCGTGTCAGGACGGGCGCAGCCCCTCGTGGGCGATCTCCAGGGTCTCCACCGCGGCCTGCGAACTGGCGGGGTCGAAGGACGGCCCCTGCCAGCGCACCGGGACGATCCCGAACACCTGCCAGCTGATGATCTTCGTCAGGTCCGGTTTCAGGGCCACGATCTCGCCGTCCTTGGGCTCCACCCGCTTCAGCGTCTCGTCGAGCCAGCGGGCGATCTTCGCCGTGTCGGCGGTGACCGGCCGGGTGAGCGTGATGTTCGACCAGGTCACGCGTCCGGGCAGTTGCCAGGTGAAGCCGTTGTTGCCGCCCTCGGCGTAGCTCTCCATCTCCACCTCGGCGCCCATGCCGGAGCAGGTGTGGAAGGCGCCCAGGTCGTTGCCGCCGATCGCGAGCCGGAAGAACACGCTCGTCGCGAAGATGTTGTCCGTCATTCGTCCGTCATCCGTTCTGGTTCTCAGCGGCGTCCGTCGTAGGGGCGGCCCGTGCGGTCCCGGCCGCGGCGCAGTTCGGTGCGCAGCAGCCGGGCCACCGGGTCGAGCAGGCGGCGCGCCAGGTCGTCCAGGTCCAGGCCCGGGTCGTCCTGAGGTGTCTCGGTGCGGCGGGCCGCCTTCTCGCCGGAGGCGGCGGATGACGCGGTGGCCGCGGGGGCCGCGGAGGACACGGACGACGACCGCTTCCGGCCGGGTGCCGGAACCTCCTTGGCAGGGGCGCCTGTCGACGGCGCGGGGGGCGCGGAGGACGACCGCGTGCGGCCGCGTGCGTCGCGCTGCACCGCGAGTGCCGCCTCGCCGGTCCCGCCCGTCGCGCCCGTCCCGCCGGCCGCCGTAACGGTCCTCGGCCGGACCACGGGGACGGCTCCCCCTGGTGCCGAGCCGGCCGGCGGACGGTCCGCGAGGGGCGGCGCCTGCGGGGCGGTCACCGGCAGCGGCCTCGCCGGTACGGCGGCAACCGGGGCGGCCGTCCCCTGGAGGGGCGGCGCGGGCCGGACGACCGGGACGCGCTGAACCGGGGCCGGGGAGCCGGTCGTCGCTGCGCCCGAACCCTCCGGTCCGGAGTACGGAGCTGCTGCCCGCTGGATCTGTGGCGTGGCCGGGGCGAGGGCGGACGGACCGGGCGCCGGGCGCGCGCGGGTCCCGGGGCTGCCCGGCGAGGGCGCCGAGGTGCCGGACCGGCGCGCGGGCGGCTCGGCGGCCGACGTGGAGTCGCTCCGGGGCGCGGCCGGTGCGCCCGGCCAGCGCGCCGCCACCACGGGACGGCCGCCGGAACGGGAGACGGCGGGCTGTGCCACCCCTTCCGGGACACGGGTGTTCAGGGTGAGCCGACGCTCGGCCAGCAGCGAGAGGGTGCGGGGTGCCGACGGGGCGGAGTGCGCCGTGGAGCGGGTCACGGGGAGCCCGAGCGGGTCTGCCGAGCCGGAGGTCCGGGCGCCTCCGGTGCCTCGGGCCACGGCCCGGGCGACGACGACCGTACTCGGGGTGGCGGAGCCCTGGGACCGGTGCCCGCCGGAGCCGGAGCCGGCTCCCGTGCCTTCGGCCGTCGCCCGCGCGACGACCGCCGGGCCCGACACGGAGGGGCCCTGGGCCGCACGGCCCTGGACGGCGGCGTCCCGGGACCGTCGCCCGTCGGCGCCCGACCCGCCGTCGGTCCGGCCGCCCCCGGTGCCGTCGGCCACGGCCCGGGCGACGACGACCGGGTCCGGAACGGAGGGGCCCTGGGGCTGCTGCCCGCCGGACGTCGTGCCGGGTCGTGGCACGTTCCCGGCCGGGCCTTCCGGGCCTTCGGCGCCCGCCGGACCGTGGGCCGGGGCGGCCGCGGACGGCGTCACCAGCGGTGTGGCGGGCCCGTTTCCGTGGTCCGCGGGGCCGGGCGGCATGATGCCCCCGGTGGCGGACGGGTTCGCGAGGCGGCGTTGGACGTCGCCCGTCCCCAGCAGCGGCGCGCCCGGCGTGCCGGGTGCGGCCTCGGTGGGCGTCCGGTCGCGATCCGGCGTGGGCGGGGCCGGAGCGACGCCGGAACCCGGGTCCTGACGGGTCGTGGCACGCTGGATGTCCGGTCGGGAGGCGCGGGCACCGGACGCGGCGGTACCGGGCACCTCGGCGCTCGGCGGCAGCGCGGACATCGGCGCGCCGAGGCCGCCACGCGCGCGTGCCCCACGGTTGCCGGGGCCGGGGGTCCGGCGCGGGGCGGCGGGCGCCGTTCCCCTCGTACCGCCGTCGTTTCCGCCGTCGTACGGTCCCGGAGTGCCGCCCCCGCCTTCCGCCTGGCGCTGGACGACGGGCAGCGCCGGACCGGTCGCGGATCCGGCGCCGGGCGCGGGGGTGCCCTGCGGCAACGGTGTCGCCGTGGAGGGCAGTTCACTCAGCGGGGCGCCGAGGGGCCCGCGGCCGGCCTCGCGCGTGGCGGCGCGCCGCACGGGGGCGGAGGCCGGGCCGGGTGGGTCAGGGGTGGTGACGCTGTCGGGCGCCGGTGCGGCGGCGGGCCGCAGGGCGGGGACGCGGCGCGCGGGTCCGGCGGGGCGCCGGGCGACGGTCAGCGCGGGCCCCACCGGGCGGAGCCGGACGGCCGGGTGGGACACGTCGGAGCCGACGGCGGCACGGGATGCCTCCGGCTGCCCGGCTCCCCCGGCGGGCTGTGGTCCCGTCGCGGTGCGCTGAACGGCCGGTCCGGAAGGCGTACGGCCCGGCGTACGGCCCCCGGAACCGGCCGGCGGACGGGACGGCTCGGCCGGGGCGGGCCGCGTCCTGGCGGCGGGCCGGGCCATGGACCCGTCAGCGGCCGCGGGCGGGACCACCGCCACACGTCGTACCAGCGGGGTCGCGGGAGCGGCCGGCGTCACGACCGGTCCGGCGTCCGGCCGCGCGGTCCGTCGGGCGGCGGAAGGTGACGAGGAGAGCACGGCGGGCGAGTGCGCGGACGTGAGGCCGCGGTCCCGCCCGGCGTCGCCCGACCGGTCCTTCCCCGCAGCGCTGTTGCCGCCCGAACGACCCTTCCCCGCAGCGCTGTTGCCGCCCGGGCGCTCCCCCAGGGGTGCCGGGCCGGATGGCCGTGCGCCCGGACGGGTCCGGCGTGAGATCTGGGTTGTCGGCGCGTCCGCCGCGCCCTCGCTCTCCCCCGGCCCGTCCGCCCCCTCCGGACGCAGTGCCCGGAGCAGCAGCGGACCCCCGGCGCTGTGGGTGTGCCGCGGGCCGGCGGCCGGGCGCGTGACGCCGCTCACCAGGCCGGCCGGAGCGGTGGGCAGCAGGGCGTGGCCGAGGCCGGCGTCGAACGACGGGTTCTGCCAGGCGGCGAGGCCCGCGCGGAAGGCGAGGCCGTCGCTGACGCCCAACGGGGCGCGGGACACGGTGAGTTCCGGCGCGGAGGTACGGCGCCAGCCGCCGTCCCAGTCGCCGGGCACGGCGGAACCCGAGCCGCCGGTCGCGGACGGCCCCGGGGTGCCGGTCGCGCCCGGCGACCCGGGTACCGCGACGTCCGGCGCGGCGGCCCGGCGGCGCAGCCTGTCCCGCCATGCCATGTGCTCAACCGCCTTCGTTCACACGGGTGTTGATACGGGCGATCTCCGCCACCCACTGCCGGCGCTCGTCGTGGGTCAGGTCGAGGATCTCCTCGCGCCGCCAGTGGAAGTGGTAGGCGATGTACGCGATCTCCTCCCGGAGCCGGGGAAGGGCGTACGTCACGATTCCCCCAGGCGCCCACCCGAGAGGTCGACCTCGAAGCCGCCCTCGCAGTGCGGACAGGTCACCGCCGCGCGGGTGTGGCCCTCGCTGTTGACCCGCCGGTAGAAGTCCTGGAGGAAGGCGACGTCCGTGGCGTACATCCGCTCCACGATCCCGGCGTGCACATCGCTGATCGAGCCGATCCGGGTGATCACCTGGCTCAGCAGCACCACGCTCAGGTACGCCGGGTTCTCCTTGACCCGCAGGTCGATCTGGGGCCGCAGTTCGTCACGGGCCGTGGCCAGGCGCATCGAGCCGTGGCGGTGCACCGTGCCCGCCTCGTCGACGTACCCGCGCGGCAGCTCGAACTCGAACTCGGTGCGCAGCCCGTGGTCCTCGCGGCGCGGCGGGGCGGCGGCGGGAGGTGCCGCCGCCCGCTCCGGCGCCTGGGCGGGCTCCGTCGCCTGGAGGATCTCCTCCAGGTTGCCCGCCGTCACCGTACGACGCCTCATTCGACGATGATCTCCTCGAACACGATCGTGACCGACTCGGTGGCCGGAGACGACTCGCCCGCCTTCAGGGACGGGCCCTCCCACTTGGAGGCCCAGCCCTGCATCAGCTGGATGCGGCGCACCGTGTTGCCCTCGGTGTCCTTGATCTCGATGGTGAGGTTCTGCCGCGCGGAATTCACGGCGCCGTTGTTCAGGGTCTCCTTGATCCACTTGGTGAACTCGCTGCTCTGGTCGAGTCCCCGGGTGATCGTGATCTCACCTGCCTGCCGGGCGCCGGGCTGCTTGCGGATGATCTGCTTGCCCTCCGCGCTGACCTGCTTGACCTCGACGACCTCCTCCTCGACGGTCAGTCCGCTGATCTCCTGGATCGACTCGACCAGATAGCCGCCGAGCTGCACGCCGAAGACGTGGGTGGAAAGAGCATCGCCCGTTGCCATGACTGTCTGTCACCTTTCCTTACGGGTCTTTTTTCTCTGCTTCTCTACTGACCCGTGGTCACTCGTCGATGAGGCTGGTGCTGTCGGAGAACTGGGCCAGCCGGAACACCACGAACTCCGCGGGCTTGACCGGCGAGACGCCGATCTCACAGATGACCCGGCCCTGGTCGATGGACTCCTGCGGGTTGTTGTCCCGGTCGCACTTCACGTAGAACGCCTCTTCGGCGGTGCGGCCGAACAGCGCGCCCCGGCGCCATTCCTCGGTGAGGAAGGAGGTGACGTTGCGCCGGATGCTGGACCACAGCCGGTCGTCGTTCGGCTCGAAGACCACCCATTGGGTGCCCAGCAGGATGGACTCTTCGAGGTAGTTGAAGAGGCGGCGCACGTTCAGGTAGCGCCAGGCCGGGTCGGAGGAGAGGGTGCGGGCGCCCCAGATGCGGATGCCCCGGCCGGGGAAGGCCCGTACGCAGTTCACGCCGATCGGGTTGAGCAGGTCCTGCTCGCCCTTGCTGAGCCGGAGCTCCAGGTCCACCGCGCCGCGGATGACCTCGTTGGCGGGCGCCTTGTGCACACCGCGCTCGCCGTCGCTGCGCGCCCAGACGCCGGCGATGTGGCCGCTCGGCGGGACGGTGGTGTTGCGTCCGGTGGCCGGGTCGAAGACGCGGATCCAGGGGTAGTAGAGGGTGGCGTACCGGGAGTCGTAGCCCGCCTCGTCGTTGCGCCAGGCGCGCACCTGCTGGGCGCCCAGGCCGGGCGGGGTGTCCAGGACGGCGACGCGGTCGCCCATCTGCTCGCAGTGCGAGATCACCGCGAGCTGCACGGTGCGCACGCCCTCGGCGTCGATGTCGCCGCGCTGGTAGGCGCTCATCAGGTCCGGCACGGCGACCATGGTGATCTCGTCGATGGTCTCCAGGCCGCCGAACCCGGTGCGGGCGGCGGCGTCGCCGACGTACTCCGCCGGGTTGAGGCGGGCCACCTCGCCGGAGCCGTTCACGGCGGGCGCGGCCGGGCCGTCGGGCAGCGCCAGGGTCTGGCCGGCGGGCCTGGCCTGACTGGCACCCTGCTGCTCGGTGACCTCGATCAGCTTGGAGGCGCGGGCCTGGCTGACCAGGTACCCCTTGACGTTCTTGCGGGTGGAGGCCTCGTACGTCTCCGCCACCTTGTCGCCCTGGCGGACCAGGACCTTGAAGCGGTCCTCCGGCGTGTTCTCGCCGTCGGCGTCGGCGATCTCCACCGACACCCCGGTCACGCCCGGCCTGGCCGCGAGGAGGAAGCCGCCGAGGGCCACCGGCTCCGCGGCCTTGTCGCCGCGCCGGCCGCCGTCGACCGACGGAGCGGAGGCGTCCTCGGCCTGGCCGCCGATCCGCACGATGTACGCGGCGCCGCCGCCGTTGGCGAAGTAGCCGTGGACCGAGAGGGGCAGGTAGGCGCCCTCGGTGAAGCCGCCGAACGTCTGCGTGTACTGGTCCCAGCTGGTGACCAGCGTCGGCGTGTGGAACGGACCGCTCTCGGCGAATCCCACGAACGCGGCGACGGCGGTGCCGACCCCTTCGATGGGTCGGGCACCGGACTGCACCTCCTCCACGTACACGCCCGGGGTGAGGTACGTCGGCATGCTTGCTCCTTCGCGTCCTACGGGTCGGTCACCTGTGTCCAGGGCGAGTCTGCGCGGGGATCCGCCGGAACGACAGGGCCGCGGGGACCTGGTGAGGGGCAGGATCACTGCCTTTCGCTGCCTGTGTGAACCGACCCGCCGCCGCCCGGACTTGCCCTCGTTCTGCCCGTACGGACCTGGACGTCCCGTTCACCCGGGCGGTCCACTGGGGGCCGCAGCAGGAATGCGGTCGACCAGGAGGCAGCGAAGTGCGGACGTCCGGGGCGCACACCGAGCAGACCGAGCAGGCAGAGACCCGGCAGGCGGCACGCGGCCCGGCCGCCGCCCGCCGGGGCACGTCCCCGGGCGGCGCCGCCGTGCCGCCGCCGCTCACCCCCGACACGCTCCAGGCGGCGCAACACGGCGCGGGCAACGCCGCGGTGACCGCCATGATCGCCCGCCGCGTCCGCCCCGCATCCCCTCCGGAGCAGGAGCAGCAGCCGGACCCCGGAGTGCACGAGGTGCTGCGCTCGGTCGGCAAACCCCTTGCGGGGCCGGTGCGCCAGGACATGGAGTCCCGCTTCGGTACCGACTTCTCCGACGTACGGCTGCACACCGGAGCCACCGCCGCCCGCTCGGCCCGTGCCATCGGGGCCCGCGCCTACACCTCCGGCAGCCATGTCGTCCTCGGCGCCGGGGGCGGCGACAAGCACACCCTCGCCCACGAGCTCACCCACGTCGTCCAGCAGCGCCGGGGCCCGGTCCCGGGCACCGACCACGGCGCGGGCCTGAGGATCTCCGACCCGTCCGACCGCTTCGAGCGGGCGGCGGAGGCGAACGCCAGACAAATACTGAGCGGACCCGCACCGGTGCAACGCGCGACGCAGTCCGGTGCCGCGCCTGAGCCGGGGCTCCCCGGGCCGGGGGCGGTGGCCGTGCAGCGGATGCACTCCGACGACGAGGAGGACGAGGAGTACCTGGGCGACGACGAGTCCGAATTCGCCGAGGCCCTGGAGCAGGACGACGTCCTCGGGCAGCTCGTCCAGGACATCCGGGCCTGCACCTGCGAGCCGAGGCTGCAGCAGGAGGGGCGCTCCACGAAGGAGGCGGTGATCCGGTACCCGCGCTCCCAACAGGCGGAGCGGGCCGAACAGACCCTCCGGCACATTTCCATCCGGCTCTTCAACTGCATCCGCTATCTGCACGACGTCGCGCTCCGCAACACCCAGGGCGACGAGACCACCAGGGACGCGGACGGGGACTCCGCCATGGCGGAGTCCTCGACGGCGCCCGCGACGAAGGCCAAGGACACGAAGGGCAAGGGCAAGGCCAAGCCCAAGAAGAAGGTCCCGCCCCGGGAGTCCGAGGTCCAGGGCATGCTGATCAATGGGCGGCTGGTGTTCGCGACCAACCGGAACCGTTCCATCACGCTTCTGATGGAGTATCTCCGGGCCCAGTCCGCCGACCAGCCCGAGGACGCGCCCGCGCTGGACCTGACCCATCTGATGAACAGGGAGCCGACGGAGAAGGAGCTGCGCAAGGGCCGGCCCACCAAGGAGGCGGACGACCTGGTCGCCGTCAACCGGCGCGCCCGGCTGAAAATCCAGCAGGTCTACCGGGGCCAGCGGGCCAGCGACACCGCCGACGCGATGCGGCGCAAGGGACCCGTCTTCCATCTGGAGGCGCAGCCCACGACTGAGGAGACGGTGCAGAAGCTGCGCGACATGCTCACCTCGGACGAGTACAACGGCGCGGTCATCCTGCTCAAGCACTCCACGGGGCCGAAGGACAACCCGGACGGCGCGGAGTCGATGCACGCCGAGCAGAAGCTGATGCTGGCGCTGAACTCGGCCGGGCTGTCCGAGGATCAGCACGGCGAGAAGATCCTGGTCCGGGGTGTGAAGCGGCCCTGCAAGGCGTGCTGGGCGATGCTCGAGCACTACCGGCAGCGTGGCTTCCCGCTGGGCTTCAACAACGAGTTCGGCGCGTTCTTCCAGGAGTCGGCCGCCACCATCCTGGACCACCATGCGCAGGTGGCCGTACCGCCCGGCGGGCACGGCGAGGGCAACTGGATGTCCGAACAGATCACCACGAAGGCCCAGCAGGGCACCCGGATCTCCGCGTACTCCGGGGAACGCGCCCCCGCCGACGCGGAGACGGGCCCGGGCGGCGGGAGGCAGCAGCGGGTCACGGCCAAGGAGGTGGAGACGAAGGACAAGAGGACGGCCTTCACCCACGCCGAGCACGGCACCGGCGGCCATGAGACGGTCTCCGACTCCGATGTGATCGAGGAGAGCGACGGCTCACTGACCAGTACGTTCGCCAATCTGGACCTGAGCGGCGTGCGCGGCGTGGCGAGCGCGGACTCCGACACGGACGCGGCACGCCGCAGACCCAAGCGCCCCCGTAAGGAGAACCTCGACGATCGCCCGGAGCTGAAGATACTGCTCGACAACGCCATGGGGCCGGAGTTCAAGCAGACCCTGGATAGGCGCAAGCAGGGCACGAGCGGCAAGAGCAACGCCTCGCTGCACTATCCGCAGCTCCTACTCGAGACGATCGCCACGCTGGTCGCCGAGCACGACGTGTCGATGAACAGCATCGCCGCATATCTCGGCGTCGCCCCGGGCCGCCTCACGGAGACGGTGGACGCCCGCACCGGCGGCTCCAAGGACCAGCCGGCCGGCGGCGACGGGCCGTCGGCGCCCAAGAAGCCGAAGCTCGGAGGCCCCTTGGACGAGACCGGCGAGAGTCAACTGCTCGCTGCTCTGCCCCCCGAGTTCGCCGCCTGGCGGACCGTTGTGCGCCAGGGCGGCACCGCCGGAAAGCGTCCGAAGCTCGGAGCGGCTCTGGAGGCGGTGATTCGCGGGATGAAGGGCGTGTACTCCGCCAAATCAATCGGCGACTTCCTGGGAAACGTGCCGGACAAAAGCATCCGGAACATATGGAAGTGAGAACCCTCACGCCCCGACGGCCTCCGCCAGATACGGCCCGAACTCGCCCTCCAGGACCAGCCGCCCCAGCTTGCGGTACTCCTGGGCGACCGCCGTCACCAACTGACGCATGGTGAGCGGGCTGCCGGACTCCGCCGCGAGGTAGGCCGCGGTCACCGCGCAGGCGCGGATGGAACCGCCGGCGAGTTCGAAGCGGTCCGCGCAGAAGGCGAGGTCCAGGTCGCCGGCCCGGGGCAGCCGCTCGCCCAGGCAGCGTTCCCACAGGGCGAGGCGCTGGCCGGGGTCGGGCACCGGGAAGTCGGCCACCACGTCGATGCGTCGGGTGAACGCCTCGTCCAGGTTGGCCCGCAGGTTGGTGGTCAGTACCGCGATGCCGTCGAACGACTCCATGCGCTGGAGCAGGTACGCCGACTCGATGTTGGCGTGCCGGTCGTGCGCGTCCTTCACCTCCGAGCGCTTGCCGAAGATCGCGTCGGCCTCGTCGAAGAGCAGCACCGCGTTGACCGCCGACGCCTCGGTGAAGATCCGCTCCAGGTTCTTCTCGGTCTCCCCGACGTACTTGTCCACAACTGTGGACAGGTCCACCACGTACAGGTCCATGCCCAGGTCCGCCGCGACGACCTCGGCGGACATGGTCTTGCCGGTGCCCGACTCGCCGGCGAACAGCGCGATGACGCCGCGCCCCCGGCCGCCGCCGGGCCGCATCCCCCACTCCCCGAGCACCTGCTCGCGGTGGCGGGCCCGCAGCGCGAGTTCGCGCAGCCGCCGGTGGGTGGTCGGCGGCAGCACCAGGTCGTCCCAGCCGACGCCCGGCTCCACCCGGCGGGCGAGCCGGTCGAGCCCCGCGCCGTTCTGGGCACGTACGGCGGCGCGCAGGTCGTCGGCGCGGACCGGGCGGCCCGCGAGGGCGGCCGTACGCGTCGCCACGTCGGCGGCGCGGCGCAACTGCCCGGAGTCCAGGCGGTGCGCGGCGACGGCCCGGGCGAGCTCGCCGGCGTCGCCGGTGCCGGTCGCCGGGCCGTCACCGGCGGCCCGGTCCAGGGCGTGCCGCCACCGCTCGGCCTGCCGCTCGGGGGAAGGCGCCGGCACGTTCAGGACGACCGGTGTGTCGGCCGCCCACAACGGGTCCCAGGTGCCGGTGCCGTGCGTGAACAGGGGAATCCCGCGCAGCGCCGCACACAACGCCCCCAGCGTCCGGGCTCGTTCGCCCGGTTCCGCGGGCAGCGACTCCAGCGGGCCGAGAACGACCCCGGCACCGGTCAGACGGGCTTCGAGGGCGGCGATCCGGGCGAGCTCCGGTACGTCGCCGGGGCGCCGGGCGAGGGCCACCGCGTCGAGGACGAGCGGGCGCAGCCCGGCCGCGTGCAGGGCGGCGACGGCCAGCCCCTCGGCGTCGCCGCCCCGGCTGCGCAGATGGACGAGGCCCATGCCGGTCCCGGCCGCGGCCGCCGTCCGGTGGACCTCCGCCGCCTCGGCCGTCGGGTCCTCGCGGGTCTCGCCGAGCACCCCGGCGAGCCGGGCGTCGGGCCGCGCGCTGCCCAGCAGGTGCGCGGTGACCCGGTCGGGGACCGCCAACACCCGTGACAGCGGCGGCCGTTCCGGCTCGGTGACCTCCACCAGACCGCCCGCGACGAGCGGCGCCCCGGGGGCGAGCCGGAACCGGGAGGCCGCCGCGCCGGCGAGCCCGCACAGCTCCAGGGCGAGCCCGACCGTGGGCCGACGGCGCGTCAGGTCGTCGTTGAGATAGCCGTAGAGCCGCTCGAACCGGGCGTCCAGGTCGGGCGCCACCGCGACCAGCAGCAGGTCCAGATCCAGCGGGGACAGCCCGAAACGCCGGGCGAGGCCGTCGAGAACGGACCCGGTCGGCGGTCGCCACGGCTCCTGGGCGGGTACGTCGAGACCACCCGGCTCCTCCAGGATGCGGGCCACCGCCTCGGGGCTGAGGTACTGCCCCCGATACGGGTCGTCGGGATCGGGATCGCCGGCACGACGGACGGCCACGGCGTGCCGCACCCGTTCCTCGACCGCGCGAAGTCGCGCCCACAGGTGGTCCGCGTCGGCGGTTACGGGTTCGGCGACGACAGCGGGTTCGGCGACGACAGCGGGTTCGGTGACGGATACGGCTTCGGTGACGACAACGGGTTCGGCGGTGTGTGTCACGGCTGGCGGTCTCCCCGGTGGCGCCGCCTGGCCGGGGCGGGGCCCCGCTCACGCGGGCCGGCGAAGCCGTCCGCGCCCGGGTCCGTCGTCTCCCTGTAGCGCAGCCGACGTCCCGGCGTCGCTTCGCCGTCCTCGCCGCGGGCGGCGGAGCGCACGACGAGCCCTTCGGTGACCGGCGGCGCGACGGCCGTGCTCACCCCGGCGAGCGGCGCCCGTACCCGTACCCCGAGCGACACCTTCAGCTCTCCGCCGAGCGCCGACCACACGTCGGAGGCGGCCGGCGCGTCGAGCCCGGCCCCTCCGGCGTCCAGGCCCACGGTCAGGCCGAGTTCGGCGAGCGTGCCGGTGAGCAGCCGCGCGGGCAGCGTGTCGGTGGCCACCAGGGTGGTGAGCACCTGCGAGAGCAGCCGGTGCTCGTCCTGCGGGCGGCTCGCCCACGCCGTGACCAGGTACGTCAGCTCGAACCAGCGGGGCGGGGTGCGCCGCGCCACCAGGTGCCCGTCCGCGTCGTACACCTCCCCGGCGCCGCTGCCGCGCCGGACGGCGTCCTCGCGGATGTCGTACAGGAAGACACAGACCGTCGGGGCGCTGCGGCGCGCCGCCCAGTCCCTGGTGGGAGCGTCGAACACCACTTCGATGCCCGACGCCTGCAGGCCGGACTCGCCGAGCAGTCGGCGCAGCCCCTCGTCGACCTCGTGGATCACCGGCGGGTCACCTCGTCGGGCGGCTGCACGCTGCCGCTGACCACCAGGAAGTCGGTCTTCACCGGTGAGAACCCGGGGCCCTTGGCGGTGATGGTGCGCGGTCCGGTCTGGTCCTTGGCGAGGATGAGCAGCTGGCCGATGAAGGTGCCGTCCGGCTTCGGCACGGTCGGCGCCGCCGTCGCGGTGATCCCCGGATTCCAGGTGAACCGCACCGGCACTCCCGGCGGGAAGTCCTTGCCGCGCACCGAGGTGACGAAGCCGGGCCTGCCGATCGCCGGTACCGCGACGATGCGGGGCTGGAGGATGCGCAGCCGCTGCCGGGCGGTGTTGTCCCTCTTGTCGGCGTCCGTCCCGGTGGTGGTGAGAACGCCGGTGACCTGGCCGGTCAGCGCCCTGTCGGGGCTGAGGACGACCCGTACGACGGTGCTCGCGCGCGGCGTCAGGTCCGGCAGCGCGCACACCCAGGAGGCGTCACAGCCCGCCGGCGGCCCGCTGTTCGGGATGCCCCCGGGAAGGCCGATGCGCAGCCGCAGACCGGTCGCCAGCGCGTTGCGGCCGTTGCGCACGGTGTACGTCACCACGACACGGCCGCCGACGTAGCCGGGGTTCGGCCGGGCCGAAACGCTCACCCCGGGCCCGGCGTCGGGCTCGGGTGCCTGCGGGGGCACGGTGGGTGTCGGAGTCCGAGTGGGCGTGGGCGTCGGAGTGGGCGTCGGGGTCGGGGTGGGCGTGGGCGTCGGGGGCGGCGTGGCCTCGCGCACCGGCACCACGGTCCGGCCGGCGTTGTCGCTGGGCTCCGGGTCCAGGACCGTACCGGCGACCGACCAGTCGACCGGCTGGTCGCCGACGGTGACCCCGGTGAGGGTGACGGTCACCGGGACGGTGCCGCCCGGCTCCACCACACCGACGTTGCACTGGAGCGAGGCCGCGTCGCAGGTGCCCCCGGGCCGGGTCACCTCGGTGACCTGCACACCGGCCGGCGGGTCGATGGTGAGCGTGGTGCCGGGGGAGGCGGCGGGGCCGTTGTTCACGACGTCGACGCGGACCGTGGTGGAGTCGCCGACGGTCACCTCCGGGACGGTGCCGGGCGCCTTGACGGCGAGGTCGACGGACTGCTGGACGCTGGGTTCCTTGTGCCGGCCCGGGAGCTCGGTCGTGAGCTTCGTGAGCGTGCCGGACGCGATGTCCAGGAGCTTGAGTTTCTCGGGGGTGTTGACCGGACGACTGGGGCGGGCGCTGATCACCAGCCCCTTGCCGTCGGCCGTCCAGGCGGCGTCCCGGGGCTGGAACGGGCCGGTGTTCTCCGGCAGTTCCCGGCCGCAGGCGCCGGGCAGGTCACGGGCGGCGGTGGGCAGCAGCACCTGGCAGTCGCCGCCCGACGGCGACGTCAGGAGGATGCCGTTCTGCTCGTCGATCCGGCCGGCACCGTTCTTGCGGTTGAAGGCGATACGGAGACCGTCCGGGGAGAACGCCGGACTGTCGTCGATGACCTCGCAGTCGCCCGGGCAGATCCTGGCGCTCAGGTCGTGCTGCCGGGAAAGGTCTTGCTGCTGGGAAAGGTCCTTCGCGGGCACGGTCCAGACGTGCTTGTTGCCGCCGTTCCCGCCGATCACCTCGTTGCGGGTGAAGGCCAGGGTGGTGCCGTCGGAGGACCAGGTGGGCTGAGCGTCGCCGCCCGTCTGCTCCCCGGCCGGCGGAGTGACCTTACCGATGACCGTCCCGGTGGTCGCGTCCGCGACGAGGATGCTGCTGGGACCCGCGGCCTCCCCGACGCCGCCCGGCGAAGTCCGGGTGAAGGCGAGGTACTTGCCGTCCGGGGACAACGTCGGGTCGGTGTCCCAGTCCGTCGCGGCGCGGTCCTTGAGCGGCATGGGCGCCGCGTTGGAACCGTCGGCGTCCACCATCCAGATCCGCTCGATCCGCCGGCCGTCGGCGTCGGTCTCGAAACGGGTGACGACGATCCGGCGTCCGTCGGGCGTGTAGTTCTGCCGCTCGGTCCACGGGTCGTACCCGGACGCCGGCCGGAACAGCGGGTCCTTGGCGGGATCGGTGTTGGTGTCGGCCGCCGGGTCCTCGTTGAGGATCGTCAGCCCCAGGTCACGGGGGTCGGCCCCGTCCGCCCGGATGTCCTGCAGCGTCACCACGTGCGCGCCGGGGTGGTTCTTGTCGGGGGCCGCCTCCGAGGTGCGCTCCACCACCACGCCGCCGCCGTCGAGCGGGCCGAGCCAGGTGGGCGAGAGGACCTCCCGGTCCTCGTTGAGCACCAGCGCGGGTTCCTGGCCGGAGTGCGCGGGCGAACTGAAGACATGGTCGTAGTCGCCCTCGCACGTACAGGTGGTCTCGGGGCTCAGGAACACCACCCCGTCCCCGTCGGGCTTCCACGCCGCCCCGTGGGCACGCCAGGTCGCGTACGTACCCCCGAACAGCGGCTCGTCGGCGGTCCCGGCCGCGTTCGCCACTCGCAGCCGGGGCACGCTCTTCCCGTCGACGGTGGTCGTGGCGGTGTACGCGATCCAGTCCCGGTTCTCGTCGTCGTTCACGGGGTTCCAGGCCGGCTCGGACGCCGTGCCGTTCGCGGGACCGGTGATCCGGGTGGGGGTGCCGCCCGCCAGCGGCCGTACGTAGATCTGCCGTCCCACCGACACGTCGCTGTCACTGGAGTACGCCAGCCACTGCCCGTCGGGGGAGACCGTCGGGCCCTCCTCGTCGGCGGGGGTGTCGGTGAGCCGCGTCAGACGACCTGTGCCGTCGGTGCGTACGAGCCACAGGTCGCGCTGCGTCCCGCCGTCCGGGCCCCCGGACCCGGCCGCGTCGAACACCACGGACTGCCCGTCCGGTGGTGTCAGCCGGGGGTGCGCCGCGTCCATGCCGACGGTGAGACGTCGTACGGAACCGTCGGCGGCGCGCAGGTAGATCTGCGGGGTCTTCGCGTCTCGCCGGCTCGCGAAGACCATCTGGTCACCGAGGGCGGACGGCTGGACGTCGTAGTGGGCCGGGCCCACACCGAACAACGGCTTGCTGGAGGTGGTGGTGGCGACCGTGCCGAGGCTGCGGTGCCCGGTACCGGCGTAGGCGATCCGGGTGCCGGTGGTGCCGGCCGCCGGCTGCGGCCGGGGTTCGGCGCTGCCCTGTCCGGAGGCCGCCGTCACCGCGAGCAGCGGGATCAGCAGCAGCAACGACGCCCCGAGTCTTCCCGGGCGGTACCGCCCACCGGGGCCGGCGGTGCGCATCACGGTCCACCTCGCAGTCTGGTGCAGCATCTGGACGTACCCCTGCCACCCTGCGACGGCCGCACGCGACGCGGCAGGGCGGCGGGGCCGTACCCGGGGGAAGCGCGGGGTGCGCTTTCGGGCAGTGCGGTGGGCCTCCGGGCAGTGCCGGGGTGCCCGGGCGTCGTCGGACCGGCCCGTCGCGGGCCGGCGTCAGATCAGCCCGTTGCGCAGTGCGTAGCCGACCGCATGGGCCCGGTTGCGCAGTTGCAGCCGGGTGATGATCTCGTGCAGGACGTTCTTGACGGTCCGTTCGGAGTACGCGGTCTTGCGGGCGATCTCCGCGGTGTCCAGGCCCTCCGACACCAGGCGCAGCATGTCCGCCTCGCGGGTGGTCAGCGTGGACAGGGACAGGCCCTGCGGGTCGAGCGCCGAGCGCTGGAGGCTGCCCATGTGGCTGAGCAGTTTGCCGAGCAGGTCGCCGGGCAGCACGCCCTCGCCGTTGGCGATCGCCATGACCAGGTGGAGGAGCCGGTCCTGGTCGGCCTCGGCGCGCCGCAGCACCGCCGACACCCCGCACTCGATGACGCGTTGCAGTGCGCCGGACCCGAGGGTGCCGACCACGAGGCCCGTACGGCTGCCGGTGTTGTGCCGCAGCCGCTGCAGCAGGGCGGCCACATCGTCGTCGACGTGGTCCACGACCACCAGCGACGCCTGGGCCCGCTCCACGTCGGCGTCGTCGAGCAGGTCGATCTCGGGGCGCTGACGTAACTGCTGGACGACGCCGACGCGCAGGACCGGATCGGCGGCGTAGACGGCCAAGGTCACCCGGGCCGGACGGTCGGAGTGGGAGGACTGGTGCGTGGCCCGGTCCTGGGCGGCCACAGGTGTCGCGAGGGCCGATATGGCCGGATTGTTCTCGTCCGAACGGAACATGGCCGGGATACCACCTGATTCATGAGGGCGCGGGGGGAGCGGGAACGCGAGCGGCGGGGCGATCGCCGGAAAGGCCGGAATAGCCGGAAAGCGGAGTGGGCACGGCGGCGGGCCACATCAACGATTCACAAGCGTAAGGGAGTTGACTTTGGCTTCAGAGGCATCACGACTGCCCGCGTGTTGCCCTCGCACCCCTCGTGACGGCCCGGGCGCGCTCCTACCGTGGTCGCGTGACGCCTTCTGCAGCCTCTTCCGGCCCCGGTGCGCCCAGCCTCGACATCCCGGCCGTGACGGTGGCGCCCGGCAGCACCGCCACGACCAGCCTGACCGTCCGCAACGACAGCGACATCGTCGAGGCGTACAGCCTGGAGGTCGTCGGGGACTGCGCCTCCTGGGCCACCGTGGAACCCCCGAGGGTCTCCCTCTACCCCGGCACCTCCGAGACGGTGACGATCCGTCTGGAGCCGCCACGCTCCCCGGAGATACGCGCCGGTGAGCTGCCCCTTGGGGTACGGATCCTGCCGGCCGAGCATCCCGATGCGGTGACGGTCCCCGAAACCACCGTGCACATCGAGGAGTTCCACGAGTTGCGGACCGAGCTGGCCCCGCGCCGCCGGCGCGGCTGGCTGCGCGGCCGCTACCGGCTCGCGGTGCGCAACCAGGGCAACACCCCGGTGCAGGTGGGCTTCACCCCCGGCCAGGCGGGCGAGGAGCTGGCGTTCGCCTTCAACCCGGCCGAGCCGAAGCTGGAGCCCGGCGAGTCGGTCGAGGTCGGGCTGCGGGTCCGTACGGGCAAGCCCGTGTGGTTCGGCTCCCCGGTGGTGTGGCCGTTCACCCTGGCCACCGCCGAGACCGGCGACCGTGACGGGACCCAGCCGGACGAGACCGCCGACCGGCCGCCGCTGGACGCGGAGTTCGTCCAGATCCCCATCTTCCCGAAGTGGCTGCTCGCCGTGCTCGCGGCGCTGCTCGCGCTGCTGCTCGCCTGGTTCACGCTGGTCCGCCCTGCGGTGCGCAGCGCCGCGAAGGAGGCGGCCAACGAGGTGGTCCAGCCGCGCCCCACGCCCGCGGGAGAACAGGGCGGCAACGGGCAGACACCCGGCAACGGTTCCGGCGGCGCGAGCGCCTCGCCCGACGGTCAGGGCAAGGGCACCGGCAACGGTTCCGGAGCGGGTGGCGACGGAACCTCGACCGGAGACGGCGCCACGGTCGGCGGCGGTCAGCAGAGCTCGGCGACCATCGACCTGAAGACCTCCGGCGGGGCGACCGATACCGGCACCTACAAGGTGCCCGAGAAGAGCGTCTTCGGTGTGACGGACATCGTCGTCGCCAACTTCCAGGGTGATGAAGGGGTGATGACGATCAACTTCGGCGACCGCAAGATCACCACGATCGCCCTGGAAACCTTCCGCAACCAGGACTACCACTGGGTCACCCCCATCAAGATCCCCGCGAACAACACCGTGACCATCGAAGTGACCTGCGCGAAGCCGGGCACTCCGGCCACCGGCCGCCAGGCGCAGAGATGTCACGAGGTCCTGAACGTGAGCGGTGCGGTCAGCCGCACCAAGTGAGCCGCACCGCAAGCTCCCGATCATTTTTGATTAGTGCCGACTACATCTGTAAAGAGCGACCATAGATTCTGTCCAGAATTAGATAATCCTGGTCTCAAAAACGGCATCCAGCCCCAGACGGCACACACGCGGCAACCAGACCAACGCCATCATCACGGTCACCGGCACCACCGCTGCCACCGGTCCGCCCTGTCCGAGAACTGGCCGGCGCGAACCATCGCGTGCCGTCAATGACCGAGCCGGCCAGAGCTACGGATCAGAAGGCTCCGACCCTCACCGCGGCCCCGCGTACCGCGGGGTACGGCTACGCTCCCCGCGCCCGAGGACGGGCCGACGACACCGTGGAAACGCGCGGAGCTCCCCCCAGCCACCGTATGGGCGGCCGGGGGGAGCTCCATGGCATCCGGGCTGATCGTCCGGGTCAACGGGTCAACGGGTGACCATGATCGCGTCCAGGTGCACGGTGGAGCGCCCGGCCGAGCTCCCGGACAGCACCTTCAACTGCGCCTTGTGGCCGGTGATCTTCGTACCGAGCGTGTACGTGAACACCACCTTCCGGTAGCTCGTCGTCGAGGCGTAGGTGTTCACCGTGCCCACCGTGACACCGTCGACGATCACCGCGAAGCGGCCGCCGTTCGACCTGCGGGTCGCCACGATCCGGAGTTTCGTGCCGTCGCCGGTGAAGGACACCGTGGCGCCCGTCGCACCCGATACCCGCTCGGTCTTCGCCCAGGCCGACGTCACCGACGTCGATGTCCAGGTCCCCTTGTAGGTCAGCACCGAGGACCGGTCGTCGACCGGCACGCCGGTTGCCGCCGCCGCGCTCCACGCCCCGGTCTGACCGGCGTCGTCATGGGCACGTACGTAGAAGCGGTACGTCTGACCGGACTTCGGCGTCACCGGGCTGCCGGATGCGCCGAATGTCGCAGACTTGGCCGTGGTGCGGGTGTGCCACGTCTGGAGTGAACCGAGCGTCCATACGCCCGTGCTGCTGCGGGTGGCGACCCGCCAGCCGACGTCGTACGACGTGACGCCCACCGTTTTCGCTGCCCAACCGACCGGG
Source organism: Streptomyces sp. NPDC002742 (assembly GCF_042888885.1). NCBI lineage: Bacteria > Bacillati > Actinomycetota > Actinomycetes > Kitasatosporales > Streptomycetaceae > Streptomyces > Streptomyces sp. NPDC002742. The sequence goes on along the minus strand of NZ_JBIAQF010000006.1, from coordinate 436,344 downwards.
ATCACCGCGCCGGTCGAGCCGTCACTGGCGAGAGCGGGTGCGGTGGCGGACGCGGCAGGAACGCTCCTGCGCAGGGTGACCGTACCGCTGAGGCCGGCCGCGGGCTCGTCCGTCACCGTGTCCTTCGCGGTGAGCGTCCAGGTGTAGGCGCCCTCGGCGCCCGCCGTGCCCGCGGTGTTCTTGCCGTTCCAGACCGGGGAGACGTTCCCGCCCGGGGCCGTCCCGGTCAGGGTGCGCACCGAGGTGCTGCCAGACTTGAGGGTCAACGTCCAGGACACCGGCCGGTTGTACGTCCAGGTGGGCGCCCAGGTGTCGGACGAGCCGTCGCCGTTCGGGCTGAACCCGGTCGGGACGGAGGCGGAGCCGGAGGAGGGGGACGGGGCACCCGCCCACACCGTGTGGGTGACGCCGTCGTCGTCCATCCAGGCGGCCCACGGCGCGTCACGGTCCACGGCCCACCGCTCGGCGACACCGGTGTTCGCCCTCGACGGCAGCGTGAACAGCGGTTGCGTGGTGGCACCGGTCAGACCCAGCGGCTGGGCGTTGAGGGTGATGCTCGTGCCGGTGCTCCTCGTGAAGGTGTACAGCGTGTCCGCGCCGAGGACCGGGGTCATCATCCCGGAGGTGTCCACCGGCGTACGGGTGGTGGTCGTGCCCGTCTTGATCAGCAGGCCCTGGTGGGAATCGGCCCCGCACGTCGTCAGCAGGACCCACGGACCGCGGACCTGGAGGCCTCCGGGCAGACAGTCCACCGTGGTGATTGTGGACGTGGTGCCGGTCGCCAGATCGGTCCGCCGGATGGACGAGGCGGACGTGCCGCTCTTCACCGAGGTGTAGAGGGCGCCCTTGTACAGGACCGAGCCGCTGGAGACGCGCTCGGTCTTCCCGGTCGCGACGGTGTAGAGCAGCAGGGTGCCGTTGTAGTCGGTCGTCTTGTCGGACAGCAGGAAATGGCCGCCGTCGAAGCCCCTGACCACGTCGCCCGAGATGTCCTCCAGCTCCAGGGGCACACCAGTCGGCGTCCCGTTGTCGTAGACCTGGAAGGCGTTGCCCTGCTCGACCAGCACCCGATGCCCGTCGGCGGCCAGCGTCTGGTGAACAGTGCCGGTCGAATAGGCCAGGACGCGTGACGGCGTGGTCGCCGCGACTCCGGAGGGGCCGGCGGCGAGACGGGAGGAGAGCAGGACACCGTTGGCGCGGGAGGAATCGTCGGCGGTGTAGAGGGTGCCGCCGGACAAGACCAGGGCATCCAGGCGCGCCGGGCCGGCGGGGATCGTCGTGGCGTCGCCGTCGGCCTTGGACACCCGGCCGGCCGTGAGGGTCAGGACGGCGGCGTCCTTGTCCGGCCGGTACAGCAACGCACGCATCCGGCCGTCGTCGCCCACCGACACGTCACCGAACGTGCCTCCGAGGTCAGCGGCGGGGGCGGTGGAGCCGTCCCGGGCCATCGCGTACAGCTCGTTTCCGTTGGCGCTCCACGTGTACCAGGCAAGGGTGTCGTCGCTGATCCAGCGGGCCTTGTCGGTGGGCAGGGTGACGGTCGCCGGTCCGTCGGCGGGCGCGGACCGCCGCCACTCGGTCAGCGTCGCGCCGTCGATGACCCCGAAGCGGGAGGGGGTGAACTCCAGCCCCTGCGGCAGCTGGTCGGTGTCGGGCTCGGTGACGGTGACCGTCGTGCCGGTGGCGAAGTCGACGTAGTCGATCCGGTGGCCCCAGCCGGGTGCGGTCCGCCGCAGCACCAGCGCGCCGTCGGCGTCCGACGCCAGCACCTCGTACTGCTCGTCGTCGGAGAACAGGGTGCGGTCGCCGCCGGAGGTACGCAGCACCAGCCGCACGCGATACTCCGAGTCGCCGTTCTCGTAAGCCTGTTGGACAAGGATGCCGTCGCCGGCCTGGGCCCGGTAATGCTCGTCGAGCGTGTTGGCCGAGGCGTCGTAGGCGACGGTGAGCGTCTCACGGACACCCGTGTCAAGGTGACGCAGGGTCACGTGGTCGGCGAGGTCGCCGTTGGGGTTGGTCGAGGTGGCGGTCGCCACCACCGAGCCCTGCACGGACACGGCATCGGGGTTGGCGTAGTCGCCGTCGCCGGCCAGTGCCCCGAGGTCCTGTGGGGTGCCGCCCGCCACGGACAGCCAGCCGTGCGGCAGCCTGTCGGCGGACGTGCTCTGCTGCCAGACGACCGCCTGACCGGACCCCGACACCGGGTTGGCCGACGGTACGGACGTGGTCCGCGCCGGCAGCGAGGCCGTCACTCCGGTGGTGGCCGCGGCGGCGGGAAGCAGCGCGACCGACCCCGTGAGAACCAGCGCGCCGGCCACGGCCGCGGACAGGGCGACGTGACGCGTGTGTGAGGGCATTGGGCCGCTTTCTCCTGAACGTAAGGGCGGGATCATTGCACACCGGCCAAAGCCACATACGCCCAGGTAGGAGTCGGCGGCATCGTCGCGCTGCGGTCCCGGACCCCGCCCGTTTCGCCGAACAGTAGGCGTCCGGGTCAACGGCCCTCCGCCGACGCCGTTTCTCGACCAAGGCACCCCGTGGCCGACGCGCAGGAGGGCTGACCGACACCTGACGGAGGAGAAAACCTGAGACGCTGCCCCTGTCTCAGTTTCCTTCTCGTTCAGCCCCGTTCACGACAATTCGGACGAGCCTCGCAACCCTCCCTGGGCCGACGACCGACCGATGCCATGAATGCGGGTGAACGCCCCCGCACGCACCCCAACACCCCAACACCCCGACCAAACAGTCGGAAAGGGTGCGCCTGCTCCCGCGACAGTGGAGATCGTTCACGGAGGCCCACGGAGCCCCACGGAGGCTCCAACACAGGCGGGGTAGTCTCCGGGTGGAGGACCCCATGACTTCGTGGATCATGCTGGCCTGCGGATGCGTGATGGCATCCCTGGGAATGTTGACCTTGAGCGGTCGACATGGAGCGCGGTACAGGCATCCTCGGCTGGGCGGTTGGGGATTCATCCTGGTCGGTGCCGGTTTTGCGCTGGACGGATTGCCGGGGCTCGTCGAGTGGTCCTACGAAGTGGGCGCGGACCTCGCCGCCGTGGCCTTCATTCTCGTCGTGCTCGGGGCGGCGCTTCAGATCCTCGGCGGGCGGACACCAAGGGCCGCCCGACTCCTGGCATCATTGGCTGCCGCCAACAAGCCCGAACCGCACCGGGCAGCGGCCGACGTCACCGGTGGGCCGGCCGGGGGAGAACAAGGCTCGGCCCCTGGTGACAGTGGCCGACGATCGACCTGACTCGGGAGTACTTATGGCTCCGCGCTTTGCACGACTGGGCAAGGGCCTGGTGACCTGTATATCCATGATCGGGTTCGGCCACCAGGCTCTGTACGGCGAGGGGGCCCTGCGGATCGGTTCCATCTTCTTTTTGGTGATGGGAGTGGTCGCGACCGCAGCCGCGGTCCTCGACCACTTCCGCCCTCGATCGAAGCGGCGCCGGTCACTGGAGAAGCGGGAAGCTGCCTGAAGTGCCCGTCCCGCCGCTGACCGCTTCTCGTGCCGGAACGGGCATGGACGCAGGGGGAATTGGGCCACGCCCGGACCGCCGTCCGTCCTGACCGGCCCCGCTGCCCGTGGCTCGAAGGGCCGGGCGCTGCGCGCTAGTGACGTGCGGCGAGGGAGTGGAACTCCAGCGCTCCGATCCCCAGGACGATGAGCTGCATCACGCCGGGGACGCGCCAGCGTAGGGCCAGAAGTCCACCACCCGTGATCACGGCACCACCGGCCAGATACCACATGGCCCGCCACGCGAACCTCTGCGCCTCGGGCGAGATGCTGCCGTCGTCGGTCCATCCCGCGAGCCCATAGCCGAACCACGATCCGGCGATGTACACCAGGTCGACCGCGAGCAGCAGTACGCCGACCATCACCTGCGCGCCGACATGCGGCCGACTCCCGCGCTCCATAACGACCCCCGTCCGTCCGCGGTCGCCGGTCCTCCGATCGCCCGCGGCCCAGCTTGCCGACCCGGTACGTCCGGCACATGAGTACCCGTACTCAGAAGCGAAGCGAGGACGCCCAGGACACAACGGCCGACCAGAGGTCAGCGGTGCCGTGGTGCCCGGGATTCGTGGCGGGCGTCATGGGCTGCCGTCCCGACCACGACGACCACCGAGACATGCGGGAGCTCTGCCCACACCTGCGGAAACGCAGTCGGCTACGACAGCGTCAGGCTGCGGCTTCGAGCCTGGCAAAGGCCTTGGCCAATGCCTGGTTCAGCATCGTCCGATCGAACTTGGCGGTGCTGGTCGCCGCGATCAGCTCGCCATTGATCTCGACCACGTTGTCTCCGACCTGAACCACGGCCAGCACGTTGTCGGACGAGCCGGCCGTGCTGCCCATGGGCCACTCGATTCCGGCGCTCGCGTCGCCCAGCCCCGGAACGGTGAGGGAACGGGGCTCGGATGCCACCGTGCCGGTTGCCCGCTTGCTGTGGACGGTCCGGCAGGTCGAGCCGGCCGTCGCCACATCGGACACGATCTTGGCAGCGACGCCGTGCGGATAGCCTGCCACGATCTCGGTCATAATCGTCACACGATCGGACCCGATCAGGTCGATCGCCGCATAGGCGTCAGCGGCAGGCGCCTTCCTCCCGTAGCCGATCGCGTTGAGCAGTCGCGAACACGGCTGCGTGTCCGCGTCCAAGATGATTCCGAACGGGCCGTCGACGGGCGGCTGGTCGCTGATCGCACTGTGACGGGCGCCGTAGACACCGCCGGGGTTGGTGCCCAGGGCGTCGTCCGTCGTGAAGGGGCCGTGTGTCAGGTCCGTGGTCCGGAGCAGTCCCGCCTTGAGCCGAGCCAGGGACAGCGACGGGGTCGCCGGCACCGATGCCGTGGAGCCCGGCGGCGAGGTCGGGGCGGTGGCGCTCGGCCTTTCCGATCCACTCCTGGTGCTCGTGGCCGATGGCGTAACCGAAGTACACGCAGTAAGCGTGCCGGTGAATGCCACAGCGACAGCGAACAGAACCAACCCTTTGCCGGTCACGATGCCTCCCTACGTGCACCAGATCATCGATCGGGCCACTGTCCGGTGCGGTGCCAAGTGTTGTGGCGCAACCGTGATCAACTGGAGCTGCGCGGCGGCCCGTTCGTCGAAATGGACCACGGAGTTCCGGGTCCCGAGGAGCGGTGGCACGCGCCGGAAGGGTGCAGGACCAGGGAGTGGCGGGCCGCTTCCGGCGACCGACGCAGACCATGACTCCGTTCCTGATGCCGTCTGGAGCGCGGCGGACACGGTGAACACGTCGGATATGGCGGACACCGTGAGCACGGCGGACACGGCGGACACGGCGGACACGGCGAGAAGGCAGAACCGGCCGGATTCGAACCGGCGTCCTCGCGATTTTGGAGACCGCGCGCGACGACCTCTGCGCTACGGCTCCGCCCCGTCCGCCATCCTAGGGCCGCCCGCTGCTGCCGAGGCGGTACCCGTGCCCTTGCCGTGCCCGTTCGGCCGGGAACTGGCGGGGAACTACCGCACCTGACGCACCAGGTCTTTCAAGCCATGTCTCCGGGGCCGTCAAACCGTAGGCCAAAGACTTACGTTCGTGCACTAGCCTGCCCGCGGAGGGGTGCCATGTCTGCATGGATCATTTTGGGCTCGGGCTGCTTCGGCGTGGTCCTGGGCGTGTTGACCTTGATCGGCCGGGGAATCGCGCGGTCGCCTTGGGCTGGTTGGGGTCGGACAGCCATGGGCTGCGGCTTCGTCCTGATCGGCGGAGCCAGACTTCTCGACTTCTCTTACGGAGCGGGGTTGGTTGCTTACGGCATCGCCCTGGCGCTCGTCGTGCTCGGTGCGGCGTTTCAGGTCCGGGCCGGAGTGTTCGCCAGAGCTCGACGTGCTGTTGACGAAATCTGAGCAGCGCCGTTACTCCCGGCCGTCGCGCTCACAGTTCACATCGAGAGGGTCAGGGGGCTCGGGTCCCGTACCGCGTCTCGCCAGGTGAACTCCGCTACTTGCCGGCGGGGTAGACCTTGATGTCCTTGTTGACGAAGAGGTGGACGTACCCACACCGCCAGCAGATCAGGCCTGTTGCGTTCTCGTCGGCCCAAGCCAACTTCAGGAACTCCATGCCGGAGCTGTTGAGCAGGACATTCCGCGCCCGGAACAGGTCCCCCTCACAGATCTGGCAAGTGATCCAGATTTCACCCAGTGCCGCACGTACCGGTTTCGCCATCTCGCGAACGCCCCCCGTCGCTGCCGTACGGACGGAGCGAGACTACCGGCCGGTACGAACCGCTCGCAGCAGCCCACTCGGAAGCCCCGGCCGACGGGCCGCTCGGCGCTCCTCCACCGAGCGGCCCTGGGCCAAGGGTCAGTTGGTGAAGTAGAGGTACTTCCAGGAGCTGTAGGTGGTGGAGTTGACGTTGTCGCCGGAGTATTCGTTGATGTAGGCCGACCGGACCCGGACGCGGAGGCCCGCCTCGTCGGAGGAGCCGAGGTCGATGACGCTCTTGCCGTTGGTGCCCAGTCCGAAGAACTCCTCGTAACCGCGGTGCCACTGGCCCTGTGAGTAGACGTCGATGTCCAGCCGGTGGCGGCGGCCCGGGTAGTAACTCATCGTGGTGGTGAACAGCGGCCCGGTGGTCTTTCGGTACCAGTAGTACGTCGGGGAGCTCGCGCTGATCTTGCCCGTCTTGTAGTACTTCGTCACGGAGGTGGAGACACTCACCTGGGCGTACGCGTTGACCTGGACCGACTTCGGGGCGGTGCGGGCGTCACCGGCGAAGACCGCGGTGACTGTGGTGTCCCGCTTCATGTCCACCACGGCGGAGACGTTTCCGCTGGAGTTGACGGTCGCCTTCTTCACCAGGACGTTGGGCTTGTCCGAGCCGAAGGGGTTGGCCCAGATCTCCACCGTACGGTTCTTGTAGGTGGCGCCCAGGTGCGCGGTGAAGGTGACGTCCTTGTCGTACGAGTACACCGTGCCGTTGTTGTTCAGGCTCAGCGTGGGGGTGGTCCGGGAGACGGCCACCGTGTCGGAGCCCGAAGCCGCGGCGCGGCTCGCGTCGCCCGCGTAGGAGACGGTGTACTTCACGTCGCCGCCGGCCGACGGGGTGTCGGTGAAGGAGAAGGCGCCGTCCGCCTTGGTCTTCACCGTGGCCAGCGCCTTGCCCGAGGGCGACTCCAGATCGGTGCGCTTGACGGTGAGTGCCGTGCCGGCCGGCAGCGCGGCGGCGTTGGCGACCTTGCCGGTGACGGTCAGCGACTTGGCGCGGGTGGCCGAGGAGGGCGCGCTCACCGTCACCGTGGTGGCGCTGCGGGCGACAGTCACCGTCCGCGTGGCGGACGCCGGAGCGTGGCCGGCGTCGCCCGCGTAGGAGACGGCGTACCTCACATCGCCCTCGACCGACGGGATGTCAGCGAATGAGAACGTCCCGTCCTCACCCGTCGTCACCGCCGCCAGCACCTGACCCGACGGCGACTGCGCATCCGTACGAGTGACCGTCAGCGACGTCCCGGCCGGCAGCACATCACCACCACTCACCTTCCCTGTGACGGTCAGCGACTTACCGGGAACAACCGAGGCAGGCGCGCTCACCGTCACCGTGGTGGCGCTGCGGGCGACAGTCACCGTCCGCGTGGCGGACGCCGGAGCGTGGCCGGCGTCGCCCGCGTAGGAGACGGCGTACCTCACATCGCCCTCGACCGACGGGATGTCGGCGAAGGAGAACGTCCCGTCCTCACCCGTCGTCACCGCCGCCAGCACCTGACCCGACGGCGACTGCGCATCCGTACGAGTGACCGTCAGCGACGTCCCGGCCGGCAGCACATCACCACCACTCACCTTCCCTGTGACGGTCAGCGACTTACCGGGAACAACCGAGGCAGGCGCGCTCACCGTCACCGTGGTGGCGGCCTTGGTCGGCGCGTTCAGCGTGTTGAGCCGGTACGTGCTGCCGTTTTCGGTGACCGCGAAGAGGTGGTTGCCGTCCGGCTCCCAGGCCAGGCCGTCCGGAACCAGGGTGCCGGTGCCGGTGTCGGCGAAGTCGTACTTCCGGACCGGCTGGGTGGTGCCGGGCTTGAAGATGTAGACGTCCGGCGCGTAGTAGCCGTCGATGCCCGCGGCGACGGTGCCGTCCGCGGCGATGTCGACGGAGTTCGGGTAGGTGTCGGTCGGGTAGCTGCCGACTTCCTTCAGGTCGGTGGTGGACAGCACCTGGTGCTTGTAGGGCCAGCCGCTGGCCGTGACGACCTGGTTGCCGTCGGGGGTCACCGCGAGGTCGCGCAGGTTGCTGCCGGCCTGGCCCTGGGCGATGAGCCTGGGCGCGTCGGCGCCGGAGACGTCATAGGTCGCCACGGCGGAGGGGCTGGAGCCCGGCTCGGCGGCGGCCAGCACACCGGGCGCGGCCGGGTTGGACGCCAGCCGGGGTGCGTAGTACCAGCGGCTGCGGCTGTCCTGGGCCACGGCGAGGACGGGTTCCGGGTTCGAGAGGTCGAGGGAACCGATGTCGCCGTTCATCGTCGTGCCGTAGCCGAACCACAGTTTCCCGCCGACGCGGGCGAGGGTCGCCGGGGCGTCGGCGGTGCCGGTCGGGTACCGCGCGGACTCGGTGAGGCCGGCCGTGTCGATGGCCGCGATCTCGTCGCTGCCCGCGACGGCCACGTACAGCGTCTGCGAGTCGGCCGAGAGTTCCAGGCCGTTGGCCTGCGGCAGCGAGCCGAGCGTCCCGACGACGTTGCCGCTGTAGTCGGTGGCGACGACCTTGCCGCCGGTCGGGTCGCTCACGAAGACGCGCTGGTGCACGCTGTCCACGACGACGTCGGCGACTGAGGTGACGGGCAGGACGGCGTGGCCGTCCGCGTGGGCGGCCGTGGACCCGAGGCCCGTCAGCGCGACGGAACTGAAGAGGACGGCGAGTGCCGTCGCGGAGGAGATTCTGCGGTTGCGCAAGGTGGTTCAAGCCCCCATGAGCAGTGGGAGGCCGCGCGTCACCGGAGGTTGAAGGGCACCGGGCGCGGCATGTTTCGAATGCCTATGACACCGGTGTGACAACGGAGTCGCCGGAATAGTTGTGCGCGGGAAGAGAAGATTCCGGGGACGGGAGGAACGCACACCACACGACGGACAGCGGAGGACAAAGGACGAGCAACGGGCGATGGAGGACGGTGGGCAAGAAACCGGAAGCCGTCCGGAAGGGCGGCGGCCGCGCGGGCGTCCGTCGCGCCGGGGGACCGCGCTCGGGGCGTGCCGAAGGGCGTGGCCGGCCTCGACGAGATCCGCCGTCGGAACGGCATTCCGCAGCTCGGAATCCGTACGACCAGGACGTACCGGTCCGCCGGTACGTCCTGGTCGTGGGAGCGGGAGGCCGATGCTCAGGCGGTACGCCTGACGACGACCGAGCCGGCCATGGAGTCCACCAGGCTCTGCTTCTCGCTGCCGAAGACCTTGAACAGGTTGACCCAGACGACGATGGTCACCGTGATCGTGCTGAGGAAGCCCATCACCACGCCGGACAGCAGGAAGTTGCGGACGAACATGTCGCCCCAGGTCAGCCGGACGCCGGTGTCCTTCTTCACTATGGTCAGGCCCAGGAGCTTCTGGCCCGGGTTCGCCGAGTCGGTGGACCAGGTGACCATGGCCCAGACCAGCCAGCCGATGCCCAGGGTGACGACCATCAGCAGGAGGTTCAGCAGGTAGGCGCCGAAACGCGCGCCGGCGCCCACGCGCAGTTCCTTCGGCACGGTCTGCGTGACGTGCACGGTGTAACCCGGCGCCGGGGCAGGGACAACGGGCCCGGCGTAACCGGCGGGCACGACCGGAGCGGGCCCGAAGCCCGGCGCCTGCGTCGGGGCCGGCCCGGTCGCGGCTTCGGGCGTGGTGTGAGTCGGGGCTTCGACGGACGCCTTGTCCATGTTCACGGCGCTGCTCCTCAATGGTTCGAGATATTCGGGGTCGAGATATTCAGGGGTGTTCAGGAAGAAACTGCTGCTTGCGGTACGGCAACGGCGGGTGCGGTGCGGCGAGATCTCGCGGCACCGAGTCGCTCGGCGGTCACAGCGGGAGAAGCCGGTCACGACCGGGACCGATCACCAGTCGCAGCCGGAGCCGAAGGAGGCGCCGGCGACCTGGACTTCGAGGCGAGCCGGGCCGGCGTCGACGACTTGGACGGCGGCACGGAGAAGCGGTACGGCGCAGGACGGACTGGTGCTCATTTGCTTCCCCGAAGGACTGGCGGGCCCGAGGGGCCTACGGGTGGAATCGCGCGAACTCCCCCGACCACCCGGACACTTCACGGGGGCCGGGCGCCGGTTGGGGGAACCGACCTTCGGCATGCGGTCCGCTGATACGACCGCGCCATGAGCGCCGAACCGACAAGGAGGTTCCTCACGTTGTGAAGATCCATGGTTGATGCGTGGAGCAATTGATAGCAGCCCTGAGTGACTCATGCAATATGCATGAGTCACCACGGCAGCACTGACCGGCGGAAACGAAGCGTCAACACCCAACCGGGGTACACCCGGTGACACAACCGGGTGGCCCCGTAGAGGGCTTCACATATCCGCCGGCACGACATGACGCGCCATCACCGACGCTCCCGTGCCGTCACTCGATGCGCTCTTCTCGATGCACAGGGTCACGATGATCGTGTGCCCCACCTGGCCCCCAGGACCCGCGTGCCGTGGGCAGGGCGTGGCCGGTCGCCGAGCCGTTCCCGGGCGCCCGTCCGCAGTGGCGCTGATGAAGGCTCCGGCGGTCCCGAACGTCCTGCCGTTCTGGACCGCGACCGTCCGACAGGAAGCCGGCCGGACGCGATGGTGGCCGCTGCTCGCGAAGAGCTTCAGGGCCCGGCCGGCGCCGTACCGGCCGCCGCCGTACCGGCCGGCGCCGTAATAGGGATCATCTTGGCGGCCGAAGAGGCACGATGCTGCGGCCCGGCGCCCGGGGCCGTTCGGCCCTACCGGTCCCGGGCGGCGAAGTGATCTTCTGGCACGGCGGCCGGGTGGCCGGCCCCCAACTCCCGTTCCCCCGTGCGGGAAAGAGGCCGGCCACCCGGTGCGCGCCAAGAACGGCTCCGGCCGGTAGGGACCGCACCGGCCACGCAGGGGTTTCCGGACGCCAGCCGGTCCAAGGGAGGTTCAGTTGCGGCGCAGCATCGCCACGATGTTCATGGTGTTGGCGATCGTCGGCACGATCGGCTCACTCGCATACCCGGTGTTCTATTCGTACCCTCACCGCTTCGACGGCGCGAAGCCCGCAGTGGCCGACCCCGGCCCGGCGGTGAACACACCCTGGGGACCACTGACCGTCGCCGATCGGGATCTCGTGGTGCAAGTGCAGCTCGAAGGGCTGTGGGAGATACCCGCGGGCCGGCAGGCGATCGAGCGGGCCCCCACGAAGGCGATCGAGGAGGCGGGCGACCGTCTGGTGGCCGGCCACACCGACCTCGACAAGCGCGTTCGCACCGTCGCGACCGCTCTCGCCCTCGTACTGCCGACCCAGCCGACCGCGGAGCAGCAGGGCTGGCTCGCGCAGTTGTCTGCGGCCCAGGGCGATGACTACCGGCGGACGTTCGCGAATCTCCTGCGTGACGAGCACGGCAGGATCTTCCAGGCGATCGCGCAGGTGCGCAGCAGCACCCGCAACACGCTGGTGCGGGAGCTGGCCACGGCCACCAACCGGACCGAACTGGATCACATCTCGGTGCTGGAGAAGACCGGATACGTCGACTTCGACGCCGTCGCGCACGAGACGACGGCCTCTCCGGCCGCGGTTCCGACAGGGTTTCCGACAGGGTTTCCCGCGACGTCGTCACCGTGAGGACCGGCGGCCCGGGAACGCGACCCGTGCGCCGCCCGACCGGATGCCCGTCACCAGGTCGGCCGTGCCTGTCACCCGGCCGACGGGCGGACATCACCGAGCCGGCCGGATGCCCGTCACCTGTTCGATCAACCGACCCGGACCACGTCGACCGCGGCGAGGTCCGGGGGCCTGTGGCGAAGCCCGCGGCCGTGGCCGCGCGGGCGGCTCAGTGCGGGAGCGAGCAGTTTCCCCAGGCGGTGGCCAGGGCGTGGGGAATCGCCGGGATGTCTCCGCAGCCGTGCGGTCCGGCGGGGAAGCCGTCACTCGCGACGTAGACCCAGCCGCCGCCGGAGCTGCGGAAGTACTTGACGGCGCTTCCCTCGTCCTGCATACCCACGAGTTCCGCCTGCGTGGCACCCGCGGTGAGCCCGAAACGGGTGGCGGCGTAGCGAGTGGTGCCGCACTGGCCGTAGAAGAACACGTGCGGCACCGGCTCGATGTGCGTGAAGTGGGTGACGTCGTGCCGGTAGACCTGGGTCACGGCGGCCTTCACCGCGTCGTCGACGGCCAGGTTGCGGCAGCCGGCAACGGCCGTGGACGGGTGGCTGGTCGGGGCGGGGGACTTGTCCGTGACCCGCTCCGCGGTGGCGGACGCGGTGGCCGAGCCGTGCGACGGCGTGCGCGTGCCGACCGGACCGGACGAGGGTGAAGTGGCCGGGGCCGAGGCGGCCGGTGCGGAGGTGCGGGTCCCTGCGGCGGAACCTGCGCCCGCCGAGTCCTGGCACCCCGTCAGCAGCATGATTCCGCCCGCCACCGCTATCACCGACGTACGTCTGAGACCGGGCATGACCCATCCTTTCTCTACGACTTCTCCCGGCCGACTCTTCTCGACCGACGAAGTCGTGGTCACGGCCTGCGTGACCACGGCATACGGCCGTGGTGCGCCCGGCCGCGGGTTCTGCCCCACAGGACAGCGCGGGAGCGCCCGGGAGTTGCAGGGGGAGGCATGCGGGTTGGTCTCGATTCCGCATACGCCCCTCCCACCGGTGGCCGACACCGCCCCGCACGGTCTCCCACCGGTCGCCGACCCCGCCCGCACGGTCTCCCACCGGTCGCCGCCCTGTCACAGGGGCCGTTCCGCCGGTCGCCGTTCCCGTCCCGCGATGCGGGGTACGGTGCCGTCACCGTGCCGCGGGGTGCGCTCGTCGCCGGACGGCGACGGCGCGGGTCGAATTTCGTCACATCTTCCGAACTCCGCCGCACGACCCCGGTGGATCCCCGGGCAGAAACGCTGTGACCCGGGCGAGTCAATATCTGTGGCGGCGACGTAAGAAATCGACGACGGACGCGATGAGGATTTCTTGATCGACAGGCGGAGCGAAGTTATCCGCCGCGCGCAATCGATCGTGCCGTGCTACTGTCGATAGCAGTTGCAGTTGTGGTTCCCAAAAACTTGTGAGCATCCACCCTGTTCTTGCAGGGTGGAGTTCTTTTGTATCCGGTCATTTCCGGCGGGGTAATCATCACGGCGACACGGAGTCAGCACTCTGCGGACTCCGAGCACCGTCCCAAAGGAGAATTGACATGGCTACTGGCACCGTGAAGTGGTTCAACGCTGAAAAGGGCTTCGGCTTCATCGAGCAGGACGGCGGCGGCGCCGACGTCTTCGCCCACTACTCGAACATCGCCGCGCAGGGCTTCCGCGAGCTCCAGGAAGGCCAGAAGGTCTCCTTCGACATCGCGCAGGGCCAGAAGGGCCCGACGGCGGAGAACATCGTTCCCGCCTGACACCCGCACGCACGGCGCAGCTGGGGCCCGCACCTTGGGGTGCGGGCCCCAGCTCGCCGCGTTTTCGGCGCAGACGCCCCGGCGGTCCGCGGTGGGTTTCGACCCGCGACCGCGCTTCCGGGAGTCCAGGTTCGGATCAGGGTCCACGGCGACCCGCCCTCCTGGGGCCACGGCCCCCGGTACGGGAATCCGCACCCGCCGCCCGGGAAGCGAACGCACCGGAGCGGTGCCCGCGCCCGGACCTTTCGGCCCGTATCCCGACGTCTGCCGCCGATCTCGCACCCGGGCCGCACCTGGTCCACTCGTGACCTGCTCCTCGTCCGGTCCTGGCCCACATCGGTCTGTTTCCCGTTCCCGGCTCGCTCCGGTTCCGCGCTGGGGCCGCGTATGGTCCGCGTAAGGGTCGCGTCCGGTCCGATCGTGTGTTCTGTCGCACGTCGTCCGACGCTTCCCCCTCGCTTCCCATTCGTTTCTCTCCGCTTCCCTTCGTTTTCCTTCACCCTGCTCCATTCCGCTTCATCTGCTCCATCTGCTCCATCTGCTTCACCCTCTCCATTCCTCTTGTTTCCGGGATCGCGCCGCCCGTTCGGCAGCACATCCCGTGAGAGATCTCACCGATCCCATTCGGTGCTGAATTTCATTCGGCTCGTTCTCGCGATTCTCTGCGCTGCTCATTCGCTGCGGGAATTCCTTGATACGCGCCCGATCAAGGAAGGTTCCGCATGAACCGCACGCGCACCAACGATCGCTACTCCCGCACCCGCACCGAGGGTGCCGGCTCCAAGAGGAGCGGCGGCAGCCGATTCGGCGCCCCGTCCTCGGGCCGTTCCGGCGGTCCCAGCCGGTCGAAGGGCTACGGACGCCAGCAGGCCTCCCCGCAGGGAGAGTTCGCGGTGCCGGTGACGATCACGCCCGCCCTGCCCCCCGTGGAGGCGTTCGCCGACCTCGCCCTGCCGGAGCAGTTGCTCGCGGCACTCGGCCACGAGGGCGTCACCGTCCCGTTCCCGATCCAGGGCGCGACCCTGCCGAACTCCCTCGCGGGCCGTGACGTACTCGGCCGGGGCCGCACCGGCTCGGGCAAGACCCTGGCCTTCGGCCTCGCGCTGCTGGCCCGTACCGCCGGTCAGCGCGCCGAGCCCAGGCAGCCGCTGGCCCTGATCCTCGTGCCCACCCGCGAACTGGCACAGCAGGTCACCGACGCGCTCACCCCGTACGCCCGTTCCCTGCGTCTGCGGATGGCCACCGTCGTCGGCGGGATGTCGATCGGCCGCCAGGCCGGTGCCCTGCGCGGCGGGGCCGAGGTCGTCGTCGCGACGCCGGGCCGGCTCAAGGACCTCATCGAGCGGGGCGACTGCCGGCTGAACCAGGTCGGCATCACCGTCCTGGACGAGGCCGACCAGATGGCCGACATGGGCTTCATGCCGCAGGTCACGGCGCTGCTCGACCAGGTGCGTCCGGAAGGGCAGCGGATGCTTTTCTCGGCCACCCTGGACCGCAACGTCGACCTGCTGGTCCGCCGCTACCTCTCCGACCCGGTGGTCCACTCCGTCGACCCGTCCGCGGGCGCGGTCACGACGATGGAGCACCACGTCCTGCATGTGCAGGCCTCGGACAAGAACCGGACGACCACCGAGATCGCCGCACGCGAGGGCCGGGTGATCATGTTCCTGGACACCAAGCACGCGGTGGACCGGCTGACCGATCACCTGCTGAGCAGCGGTGTCCGCGCGGCCGCCCTGCACGGCGGCAAGTCCCAGCCGCAGCGCACCCGGACTCTGTCCCAGTTCAAGACGGGGCACGTGACGGTCCTGGTGGCGACCAACGTCGCGGCCCGTGGCATCCACGTCGACAACCTCGACCTCGTCGTCAACGTCGACCCGCCGACGGACCACAAGGACTACCTGCACCGCGGTGGCCGTACGGCCCGTGCCGGCGAGTCCGGCAGCGTCGTGACCCTGGTGATGCCCAACCAGCGCCGCGAGATGAGCCGGCTGATGGCCGCCGCCGGGATCACCCCGCAGACCAGTCAAGTGCGTTCAGGCGAAGCGGAGTTGAACCGCATCACCGGCGCCCAGGCTCCCTCGGGCGTGCCGGTCGTCATCCGCGCGCCGGTTACGGAGCGTCCCCGCCGCAGCGCCTCGGCCTCCTCCCGGGGCCGACGTGGCCGCTCCGGCCAGAGCCGGTCCACCGGCACCGCCACGCACCGCACGGCCCAGCAGTAGTCCGGCCGTCGCGCGACACCCGCTGTCGTCGCGCGACACCGGGCGCCCGGCGCCTGATGCCCGCGGTCCGACGCCTGACCGCCGACACCGACACCCGTCGACTGACGGCTGACGGCTGACGGCTGACGGCTGACGGCTGACGGCTGACGGCTGACGGCTCAGAACCGTGACACGCTGGTCGCCGGTGGCTCATCACCGGCGACCTGTCACGGGTCACTCCTCGCCCGTCCCGGTTACCGGTCGCGGTGACCGGCTGCGGTGGCTGGTCACCGGTATCGCCGGATGCCCGTTGCTGATGGCCGGTCGGCGGTCACGGTCACCATTCGCCGTGACCGGTTGCCCGTTGCCGTTCGTCAGCCATCTGTTGCCAGTCAGCATTCGCCGGTGACCGCACCACCTGTCACCGGTCACCGCCGCCGGTCACCGGTCACTCTCCACCGTTCGCCACGCTCACCCCCGCACTCACCCCGCAGGAGGCCCCCCTTTGGCGCTCGTTCAGATGCAGCCGCAGTCCTCAGGACTCGTCCCGGCCGCCGTCGTCGACCTGGGGGACGCTTCCGGGCCGCGGGTGCGGGGCGACATGACCGTCGAGGTGGCGCTGTCCGTCATGGCGGGCGCCCGTGTCGGGTATCTCATCGTCTGCGACGCGGACGACCAGTGCACGGGTTCGGTCACCGAGGCCCAGCTCACCCTCGTCCGCGACGGCTCCGCGTACACGGATCGGGTCCGCGTACGTGACGTCCTCGGCCCCCGCCGTTCCCCGGGCACTCTCGCACTCTCCCACTGAGCGTCCCGCCGTCCCCGGTCGGCCCGCTCGGCCCGGCTCGCCGCTCGGGCCCCTTTCCCCCGCTATCTGTGAGGCATCATGCGCTGTGTCATCGCCCGCTTCCCGTTCGACCTCACCAAGAGTGGTGTGCTGGAGTCGATGAAGGGGATCAAGCCCGAGCCGATCACGGGTGAGTCCGTGATCATCGGCCGCTGCCACTACCCCGTCAAGCAGGTCGGCGAGGTCATCACCCGCCAGGACCGCCGCGATTTCACGAGCGGTGAAGTGACCCGGGCCATGGCCCGTCTCGGCTTCACCTGCCGTACCCCGGAGCCGGCCACGCCCGCGCCCGTCCTCAGCCCCCTCCAGAACGCCTCGGCGCTGCTCGGCAGCCCCGAGCCGCTCGAGCTCTGAGGACCTCCGCCCACATCAGGACAGCCATGAGGGCCCCGCCGACACCGTCGGCGGGGCCCTCATCGCGTTTCACTGGTCGGAGTAGCTGAAGTCGCCCACGGTCCAGGCACTGACGTCCTCGATCGCGACGCGGTACATCCCGCCGGTGTCGGGAATCCCGACGCTGCCCTGCAGGATGCGGGCGAGATGGAAGTGCAGATGGGCCGGTGCCCCGGCGCGGTCGCCCCGGCCCGCCGTCCGGTCAGGGGCGAAGACGTCGGAGAACGGGCCGAGACGGTCCGAGTCCTTCAGGACCTCCGACACCCGCTCCCGCCACACGGCCTCCGGCGCCAGTCGGCCGGTGATGACGGCACCGCCGACGACCACGGTCAACGACATCTGCGTGCTGTGCCCGGACTCCACCATGGCGGAGATGTCAACGAGGAGCTCGTCAGGTTTCGACATGGAAGTCGATTCTATTCAGCGGCCGCTGCGAGCGCCGTGTCGGTAGCGGCGCGAACGCCGTGTCGGTAGCCGAGCGGTAGCGGCGCGGTAGCCGTGTCGGTAGCTGTGTGCCGCAGAATATCTGGGTCTGGAGCCTCTCGAAATCTGCCTTTGTCACAGTAGACATCAGGCGGTGGCGTGATTAAGGTTTCTTGTACGGACAGATTCGGGCCGGAGGAGTTCACTGCCGGTCCGGCCAGTGCCCGACGCGACGGAAGGACGGAGGAAGCAGACGCCATCAGGATCGCCCGGCCCGAGAGCATCCCGGTCCGGGTACCGCAAGAACCCGGAATGGACGGTGGTTCCCGGTCACGGCTACACGATCCCCGCTGACCCGCCCCTCGCTCGGGCCCGGTAGCGGAAACAGACGGTCGGCTCCGCAGTAGAGCCGGCAGATGGTGTTCAATTTCCTTCGGGGCCCTGGTGCCGTACGGCAGCGGGGCCCCTCGACGCGTGCCACAACGAGGTGAAATGACAGCGGACACTCCACTCACTGGTCGTCTCGACGACGACGACTACCCCGCGTACACGATGGGCAGGGCCGCCGAGATGCTCGGCACCACACCGGGCTTCCTCCGAGCCATCGGTGAGGCCCGCCTGATCACTCCGCTCCGCTCGGAGGGCGGCCACCGTCGCTACTCCCGCTATCAGCTGAGAATCGCCGCCCGCGCGCGGGAACTCGTCGACAGGGGAACCCCGATCGAGGCCGCTTGTCGCATCGTCATCCTTGAGGACCAGCTCGAAGAGGCTCAGCGCATCAACGCCGAGTACCGGCGCGCAGCGCAGGCGGCACCGGAGGGATCCAGCGCCGGCTGAAGGCGTCCGCGGCGGGCCGGTCGTCCGGCCACGTGGAATCGACACACCCCGCAATGGACGCTTCGTGTTCGACGCCCCGTAGTCGACACCCCCGATCGGCACCCCGGATCACACCCAAGGGTGCAGTGCGTCCGCGCCCCGGTACGGGATCGCGTTGACACAAGGGGTCGCCCGGCGTTGACTGACAGCCCGGTGTGCGGCCCATGCCTCTCGGGTGACCGGACCGTGGCGGCCGTGATCACCGCAGTGATGACCCTCCCGGAACGCCCGACCCGATCGTCACCACGCGATCATCACCACGCGATCGTCACCACCCGATCGTCGCGACGTCACCACCCGATCGTCGCGACGTCGCGACCCGATCGTCGCGACACGATGGCACCACCCGATCGGCACGGCACGATCGTTTCGACATGACCGTCGCGACATGATCGTCGCCACCCGGTCTCTCTACGCGCCCCGCCGGTACGACGTACAGGAAGTGGCCCACGATGATGTACGACCAGACACGCGCCCAGCAGCCCCCGGACAGGCAGCCCGGTTCCGCCGGGCGCCGCACGCCGGGCCCGGAACCGCTGCTCGGGGCGGACGAGCGGGCCGAACTCACCCAGCGGCTCCATCACGCCCTCAACACCTTCTCGCACAGCCCGCGTGAGGCGCTGGAGGAGGCCGAGACCGCGTTCGACGAGGCCGCGGCCCAGCTGATGAGCGCCCTCACGGAACGGCGCCGCACCCTCCACGAGGGCTGGCACGGCCAGGACCCCGAGACCCAGTCCGACGAACTCCGGCACGCGCTGCGGCAGTACCGCGAGATCACCCAACGGCTGTTGCGCATGTGACCACGCGGCCGCGCACATGACCGCGCGCGCCTCCGCCCCGGGCCGGAACCCGCCGGTGCCGGGCGCGCCCTCGGGCCGGGTCCTGCCGCCGACCCGGGTCTTACGGTGCGATGACGTGGTGGGCGTGGTGATGCCGCCCGACGGGGTGGCGGTTCTAGCGTTCGTCCCATGCGTGTACTGGTTACCGGCGGGGCCGGGTTCATCGGAGGTCAGGTCGTCGCGGCGCTGCGCGCCCGGGGGCATGAGGCGGTCGTGTTCGACCTGCGGGACGGACTCGACGTCCGGAACGCCGAGGCCGTCGCGGGAGCGCTGAACGGCGTGGACGCGGTGTGTCATCAGGCCGCGATGGTGGGCCTCGGCGTCGGGTTCGGGGACGCGGTCGAATACGTGTCGCGCAATGACCTCGGTACGGCCGTGCTGCTCGCCGGGATGGCGGACGCGGGAGTACGGCGGCTCGTGCTCGCCGGGTCGATGGTCGTGTACGGGGAGGGGCGGTACGCGTGCGAGTGGCACGGGGTGGTGCGGCCGGGGCCGCGCGCCGTCGCCGATCTGGACGCCAGGTGCTTCGAGCCGCGGTGCCCGCGCTGCGGTGAGGAACTGACGCCGGGCCTGGTGGGCGAGGACGCGCCCGTCGACCCGCGCAACGTGTACGCGACGACCAAGCTGGCCCAGGAGCATCTCGCGGCGGCGTGGGCCCGCTCGACGGACGGCACCGCGGTGTCGCTGCGCTATCACAACGTCTACGGCCCCGGAATGCCCCGCGACACCCCGTACGCGGGCGTCGCCTCCTTCTTCCGGTCCGCGCTCGCCCGCGGTGAGGCCCCGCGCGTCTTCGAGGACGGTGGCCAGCGGCGGGACTTCGTCCACGTCGAGGATGTGGCCGCGGCCAACGTGACTGCCCTGGAGGCGAGTTCGCGGGACGGCGCCCTCACCGTCTACAACACCGGCAGCGGCGAGCCACGTACGGTCGGCGAGATGGCGCGGGCCCTGGCGGACGCCTACGGCGG
The DNA here is from genome assembly GCF_042888885.1 of Streptomyces sp. NPDC002742. Taxonomy (NCBI): domain Bacteria; kingdom Bacillati; phylum Actinomycetota; class Actinomycetes; order Kitasatosporales; family Streptomycetaceae; genus Streptomyces; species Streptomyces sp. NPDC002742. The sequence continues at coordinate 416,247 of NZ_JBIAQF010000006.1, read as the reverse complement.
CCCTGAGCCGGTCGTGACCGGGGAGTACCGGCTCGGGGACGTACGGCACATCACCGCGGATTCGGCCCGGCTGCGGGCCGAGCTGGGGTGGAAGGCGGAGATCGGATTCACCGAGGGAATGCGGGAGTTCGCGAAAGCTCCGCTGCGCGCGGAGTAGCGCCTCGGAGCGCGGACGCTCGGCGGGAACCGCGAGGAACGGACGACGCTCGGCGGGAACCGCGAGGAACGGACGACGCTCGGCGGGAACCACGAGGAACGGACGCCCCGGCCCACAAGGATCGACCGGCGGCATCCACGGACGCTGCCGGCGAATTCAAGGCCGGGGCGTCTCTCACACGCCCGCCATCGGGAGGGTGACCTCGAAGCGGCAGCCGCCCGGGACGTTGTGGACGGCGGCCATGCCCCGGTGAGCCTCGACGATGCCGCGCACGATGGCGAGGCCGAGGCCCGCTCCGGCGGGTGGCGTACGGGCGTGGGTGCCGCGCCAGCCCGTGTCGAAGACGCGCGGGAGGTCCTCCTCCGGGATGCCTCCGCAGCCGTCGGTGACGGACAGGACGACGCCCACGGCCGAGCGTTCGGCGGCGACCGCGACCGTGCCGTCGGCGGGCGTGCGGCGGATCGCGTTGACGAGGAGGTTGCCGAGCACGCGGCTCATCTCCTTGCCGTCCACCTCGACCGGCACCTGCTCGATGCGGTGCCCGACCAGACGTACGCCGTGTTCGCGGGCCAGCGGGTCCGCTCCCGCGAGGGCGTCACCGACGAGGTCGTACACGGAGACGCGGGAGGGGGACAGGGCGAGGGCGCCCGCGTGGATCCGGGAGAGTTCGAAGAGGTCGCCGACCATGTCGTTGAGGCGTTCGACCTCCGTACGGATCTGGCGCAGATAGCGGTTCGGGTCCGCCGCCACACCGTCCTCCAGGGCCTCGGACATGGCGCGCAGCCCGGCGAGCGGGGTGCGCAGGTCGTGCGAGATCCAGGCGACGAGCTCGCGGCGCGAGGTCTCCAGGGCGCGTTCGCGGTCGCGGGACTCGGCCAGCTTGCGGCTGGTGGCCGCCAGCTCACGGCTGAGCGCGGAGAGTTCGGCGGTCGCCGGGCCCTCGGGGGCCGCGAAGTCCCCGCCGTCGCCGAAGGAGCGGGCGGCGAGGGTCAGCGCCCTGCTGCGGGCCACGACCGAGCGGCCCAGCAGGAGCGCGGTGGCCAGCGAGACGACGGCCGCCATGGTGATGACCGTCGTGACCACGCTCAGGTCGTGCGGGGACAGGAACATCGCCCACGCCACCGCCAGCGTTCCCGCGAGCATCGCGCAGACGGCCACGGCGGCGACGACCGCGACGGAGGCGGTCAGCGAGCGGCGCCGGAGCAGCCGGAGCGCGCACGCCCCGAGCAGACCGGCCGCGGCGGCGCCCAGGAAGGCGAACAGGGCCATGACGAGTATGTCGTTCACGAGCGGGCCTCTTCCTCGGACGCGGGGTGGGGCGGACCGGCGGTGGTGGTCCCGGCCGCCGCCTCCGTGTCGTCGAAGCGGTAGCCCACCCCCCACACCGTCTGGATCAGACGGGGCCGTGCGGGATCGTCCTCGACCTTGCCGCGCAGCCGGCGTACGTGGACGGTGACCGTCGACAGATCGCCGAAGTCCCAGCCCCACACCTCGCGCATCAGGTCCTCGCGGGCGTACGCCCGGCCGGGGTGCCGGAGGAAGAAGGCGAGGAGGTCGAACTCGCGGAGGGTGAGCGCGAGTTCGGCACCGTTCTTGGTGGCGCGGCGGGCCGACGGGTCGATGGTGAGACCGGCGGCCCGCAGCGGGCGCGCGGCGGCCACGGGACGGGTCCTGCGCAGGACGGACTCGACCCGCAGGACCAGTTCCCGCGGGCTGAACGGCTTGGTGACGTAGTCGTCGGCCCCGACCTCCAGGCCGAGAATCCGGTCGTCCTCGTCGCCGCGCGCGGTGAGCATGATGACCGGCACGGGCCCCTGGGCGCGCAACCGGCGGCACACCTCCAGGCCGTCCATGCCCGGCAGCATCAGGTCGAGCACCACCAGGTCGGGCCGGTGCGCGGCGGCGCGGGCGAGCGCGGCGGGGCCGTCCGCGGCACGGTCCACCAGATACCCGGCGCGGTCCAGGTATCCGGAGACGACCTCCGCCACGGTCGGGTCGTCGTCCACGACGAGGACCCGGGTGGTCGCCGCGCGAGCGGGCGCGGCGGTCTCTCCGAGCGGACTCGCCACGGATCCGGGGCGGACGTTCGGAGCAATCCCCCGGTGCGGGTTCGCAGCCGGTCCCGGGTCCCCGGTCACGCTCGGGGCAGGTCCGGCACCTGGGGCTTCGTGCGGTCGATGCATGGATCCAGCGTCCCACCCGGCCCGGTCCGGTACGGCTCGTCGGGACCGACGTCCGAGTTTCGTAAGGACACGAAGTCCGCTATGTCCCTTTCGCGTTCGTAAGGTGAAGCCCGTGACGACCTTTCCCGTACCGGACCCGGACGTCGACCTGGTCCTTCCCTGTCTGAACGAGGCCGGCGCCCTGCCCTGGGTGCTCTCCCGGATCCCCCCCGGCTGGCGCGCGCTGGTCGTGGACAACGGTTCCACGGACGGCTCCGCGGAACTGGCCCGCGCGCTCGGCGCCACCGTCGTACGCGAGGAACGCCGCGGTTTCGGTGCCGCCTGCCACGCGGGACTGACCGCGGCCACCGCGGACATCGTCTGCTTCTGCGACTGCGACGGTTCCCTCGATCCGGCCCTGCTCCTGCCGTTCGTCGCCGAGGTCCGGGCCGGCGGGGCCGACCTCGTGCTCGGCCGTCGCCGCCCGCAGGGGCGCGGCGCCTGGCCCGCGCACGCCCGTGCGGGCAACATCGCGCTGGCCCGCATGCTGCGGCGCCGTACCGGCCTGCGCCTGCACGACCTCGGTCCGCTGCGCGCGGCCCGTCGCGAGGCGCTGCTCGGCCTCGATCTCACCGACCGGCGCAGTGGCTATCCGCTCCAGATGGTCGTCCGCGCCGCCGACGCCGGTTGGCGCGTGGCCGAGCACGACGTGCCGTATCTGGCCCGCACCGGTGTCTCGAAGGTCACCGGCACCTGGCGCGGGACCTGGCAGGCGGTCCGGGACATGCGCCGCGTCCTGGCCGAACCGCCCACGCCCGTAGGGGTTCGCGCCCAGGCCCAGACGGCGGCCCGGACCGGAACCCGGACCGGAGTTCAGCCCGGAGCCCAGGTTTCGGCTCCGGCACCGGCGTCGGCCCTCGAACCCTCCCGAGGAGGAACCGTCCAGTGAGCGTCACCCTGCTCGTCATCGCCAAGGAACCGCGTCCTGGACGGGTGAAGACCCGGCTCACACCGCCGTTCACTCCCCGGGAAGCGGCGGCGCTCGCCGAGGCGGCCCTCGTGGACACTCTGCGCGCGGTGGCGGCGACGCCCGCGCGCCGCCGGGTCCTCGTGCTCGAAGGAACGCCCGGCCCCTGGCTTCCGGCCGGCTTCGACGTCGTACGACAGTGCCCCGGCACTCTGGACGAGCGGCTGGCCGCGGCGTTCGCGGACTGCGACGGGCCCGCTCTGCTCATCGGCATGGACACGCCCCAGGTGACGCCCGCCCTGCTCACGGTGGACTTCGCGGACTGCGACGCGTACTTCGGGCCGGCCGAGGACGGCGGCTTCTGGGCCCTGGGCCTCGCCGAACCCGACCCGGAGCTCCTGCGGGGCGTACCCATGTCGACGCACACGACGGGTGCGGCGCAGCGCGAACGGCTCGTCGGGGCCGGGCTGCGGGTACGGGATCTGCCCCGCCTGCGGGACGTCGACACGGCCGCGGACGCGACGGCGGTCGCGGCGCTCGCGCCCGAAGGGGGCTTCGCGGCGGAGCTGGACCGGCTCGGAACGGTGGCCGCACCGGCCGCCGGACAGGTTCCCCGACCGTCCGCGCACGAGGCGAGCGGGCCGCTCCAGGGCCAGCCGACCGGCCCGGTCCCGGGGCAGACCCCCGGACCGACCGCAGGGCGGACCGCAGGGCGGACCACGGGAGCGACGGCCGACCAGGCCTCGGGGTTCGTCGCCGGACTCAGGGCCGTACGAGCCGTAGGGATCCCGGCCGGAATCGGTACCGCCCCGGATGCCGGCGCGCTCGCCGGACAGCGGGGTGCCGGCCGATGAGCGGCGCACGCGGGACGACGGCGCGAGGCGTGAGCGCGGCACGGAGCCCCGTGCCCGTCGCGGTGACAGGGGCCGGTCCCGGGACGAGGATCGAGTCCGGGACCCGGAACGGGACCTCCTCGACCCCGACCTCCCCCAGGAGCGGGACCGGCACCACGAACAGGACCGGCACCGGCACTGGCACCGGGATCGGAATGGGGATCGGGATCGGGAGCCAGGCCGGAACCGGGATCGACGGCCGGACCGCGGCGGAGGCCGGGGCCGAGACGGGCACTGGGACCGGTCCAGTGACCCCGCCCGGAACCGGGAACAGCGCCGGAAGCGGAACCGGAACCGGAACCGGACGAGGCGGTGGGACCGGCAGAAGCGGTGGGGCCGGGCGAGGGACTCCGACCGGGCGGGCTGCGCGGTCCTGGGCCGCTGATCCCTATGCCGACGCACTGGGTGCCGGTCGGGGGCCGCTGTTCCTGCGGCGGACGGACGGCTGGCTGCTCCCCCTGGAGGTGGAGCGCTGGTGCGCCCGCGCCGACGCGGTGGACCTCCAGGTGCTGGCGTACTGCGAGGGCGCCGTACTCGACGTGGGGTGCGGGCCTGGACGGCTGGTCGCGGAACTCGCCGCGCGGGGACGACCCGCACTCGGCATCGACGTCAGCGAGGCCGCCGTGGCCCGCACGGTACGGCTCGGCGGGCAGGCGCTGCACCGGTCCGTCTTCGAGCCGCTCCCCGGCGAGGGCCGCTGGGGCACCGCCCTGCTCGTCGACGGCAACATCGGCATCGGCGGCGACCCGGCCGCCCTCCTGCGCCGCACGGCCGAGCTTCTCGCCCCGGGCGGCCTGTTGATCGCCGAGACCGTGGCGGGCGCGGACGTCGACGAACGCGTCGACGTCCGCATCGTCCGCGCCGCGCACACCGACGACGAGGACGAGGACGAGCACGACGTTGCCTCCGAGGCCGAGACGGGGGGCGGGGCCGGTATGGCCGAGCTCGGGGGCGGCGGCACAGGCGGGAGCCCGAGCGGGAGCGATGGCGCGTCGGGCGACCGGGGCGCGTTCCCGTGGGCCCGGCTCGGCACCCCGGCCCTGCTCCGGCACGCGGCGCGCGCGGGATGGCGCGCGGACGCTCAATGGGCGGCGGGCGGACGTTCCTTCGTGGCCCTGCGCAACGGGTCGCGGCGGGACGCCCGGACGGACCGCAGGACGAGCAGCAGCGCGGAACCCCCGAACAGCACCGCCGTGATCAGCAGCCAGTGGGCCAGGAAGTCGTCGCCCGGCAGGGCGGTAGCCGACCGGTAATGGTCGGCTACCTTCCCGCTGATCAGCGGGAACCACACCAGCAGCAGGAGACCGGAGAGGGCCGCCGGAACACGGACGTACATCGTCCGGTCCCGGTGGCCGGTCGCGTCCAGCGCCTCCGCGACGGCCCGGTCCGCACCGGCGTACAGCGGCACCAGCACCAGGTCGTGCAGCACCGCCGCGCCCACGAACCAGAGCGCCACCCGGGACCATTCGGCCGCGAGCAGCCGCACCCCCGCATAGGCGGCGAGCGCGAACGTGCAGGCCAGCAGGAGAAGTTGGAAGGGGCTCCCGACCAGGTCCCGGCCGATGCGCGGACGCGTCGCCGGGCGCAACGCCCCAAGCCGCCGTCGCAGCTCAAGTCGTCGCGGGTCGAGGCGCCGCAGGTCGAGGCGCCGCAGGTCGAGCCGTCGCAGGTCGAGCCGTCGCATCACAGGTCTCCGAACGTCATCCGGGCCACCCATTTGGTGTTCAGCACGCCGGGCGCTGCCGGAACGATGACCCGCGCCGGGTAGCCGTGATCGGGGGTCAGGTCCTCGCCGTTGACGAACAGGGCGAGCAGGGAACGCGGATCGCGCACCTGGTTGTCGCGCAGGGCGGCCACCCGGAACGCCCCGTGCCGCTGCAACGACTCCACGAGTACGCCGGGGGCGTCCTTCTCGTAGCCGACGAGCCCCGCCAGGTCCCGCAGCCGCACGCCCCGCCACCACTGGTCGGACGTCGACCAGCCCTCGACACAGGCGATGGGCAACGCCGCGCTGCGCAGGGGGAGTTCCTGGAGTTCGGCACGGCTCAGCCGGACCGTCCCGCCCTTCCCCGTGACGACCAGACGCCAGGCCTCCTCACTGGTCTCCGTGGCGGTGATGCCGCGTGACGCGGCGGTCTTGTTGATCTGGAAGCCGCCTGGTCCGGACCCCGGTTCGGCACCGCCGTGCGGGGCCAGCAGCGCCGTGTCGCGCAGCGGCCCGTCGAAGCTGTGGCCCGCCGTGGTGGCGACCAGGAGCACGGAGCCGCCTCCGACGAATCCGAGGGCCCCGCGCCGCGAGACCGTCGGCGGCAGCGGGTCCGGGGACACCAACTCGTCCTCGGGCCGCGCCGGTTCACCCGCGCCGGGCCGGTCGCCCGCCCGGTCCGGCGACACGCTCGCCGGCCCCGGCCCCGGCCCCGGCCGCGGACTCGGCCGCGGACTCGGCTCCGGGCTCGACAGCCGGCCGGGCTCCGGGCTCGACAGCGGGCTCGGGCGGCGGATGTGGCGCAGGTTGCGCAACGCCGTCGGCACCCGCAGGACCGCGTGGGTCACGAACGCCGCCATGAACACCCAGGCTCCGTAGAAGTGCAGCGTGTAGAAGGAACCGGGGAAGACGTAGTCGAGCTGGATGTTCAGCACGCCGGTGGTGAACTCGAAGAGCGCGCCCCCGACCAGGAGCAGCAGCGAGAGCCGCTCCAGGGCGTGCGCGAGCGAGCGGGCCGGCGGCAGCGCGAACAGTTTCGGTACGACCGACCACAGCTTCGCCAGCAGGACGGGGATCAGCCCGACGCCGAGCGTGACGTGCACCCCCTGTGTGAGGCGGTACAGCCAGACCGGACGGGTCGGCCAGGAGAAGAGGTAGAACCCGAGGATCCCCTTGTCGGGGGTCTTGTCGTTCACCGCCGAGAGGTTCGGGTTGTAGGCCGCGTACGACAGGAGCCCGGTCACGAACAGCACCGTGATCCCGACGAGCAGCACCACGCCGAGCACGGAGGTGAACCAGGGACCGCGCAGCGGGCTGCGCCAGAACGCGGGTGACGAGGGAGACCGTGGCATGCCCCGACCGTAGGCCGGGGGCACCCCCCGAACGGGTTCTCAAACCATGACGAAACTCTGACGTCCACCTCAGCGGCCCCGCTTGCCGAAGCCTCCCGGCCTAGCGTGCGAGGGTGAACCGCGATCTCCGCCGCGATCTGCCTCGCGACCGGCCCGAAGACCCTTCCCGGGTCCTTCCTCCGACTCCTGCTCCTCCCCCGGCAGTTCCCCGAGCACTTCCCCGGGGCCTGTCACAGACCCTGTCCCGGGCCCGGGACCGTGCCCGCTCCCGGGCCGGGTCTCCCGACCTCTCCCGCGCGCTGCTGAGCGACCGGCCCCGGGGCGTCCTGCGCGACCTGACCGCCGCCCTGGCCGCCGCGCTGCTCGTCCTGACGGCGGTGATCGTCGGATACGTCATCGAGCACAGCGACGGCACGCTGTTCGTCAGCGCCGCGCCGCTGTACGGAAGCTGGGGGCCGCATGTCGGACCCGGCACCGCGGCCGCGGTCACCGTGGCCGTCGCGGTCGTGGCGTACGGGCCCCTCCTCACCGCCCGGCTGCCCTGGCGGCGACTGCTGTCCGCCGTGTGGGCCACGACGACGGCGTGGACGTTCTCCCTCGCGCTGATCGACGGCTGGGAGCGGGGCGTGGCCCGGCGCCTCACCGCGCGGAACGAATATCTCCAGGTCATCTCGCCGGTCAACCGCTTCCACGACATCCCGGCCGCCCTGCGGGACTTCACCCACCACATCCTGTTGCACTCCCCCGACCACTGGCCCGCGCACATCGCCGGACATCCGCCGGCCGCCACCCTCACCTTCGTCCTCCTGGACCGGATCGGACTGGGTGGCGGGGCCTGGGCGGGCGTCTGGTGCGTCACCGTCGGCGCGACGGCCGGGGTGGCGGTGCTCGTCACCGTGCGCGCCCTGGCCGGGGAGGCCCTCGCGCGGCGGGCCGCTCCCTTCCTCGCCCTCGCTCCGGCGGCCGTATGGATGGGCACCTCGGCGGACGGGTACTTCGCGGCCGTCGCCGCCTGGGCCCTCGCCCTGCTCGCCCTGGCGGTCACGGGACACCGGCCGCGGACGACCGGCTTCGCCTCCGGTCTCCTCCTCGGCCTCACCGCGTACCTCTCGTACGGGCTGACCCTGATCTCCGTGATCGCCTGCGCCGTCCTGCTGCTCGGGCGTCGCTCCAGGCTCCGTCCGCTCTCCTGCACCCTGGCCGGACTCACCGTCGTACCAATGGTGTTCACCCTGCTCGGCTTCGACTGGTGGGAGGCGTACCGCCTGTTGGTCACCCGTTACTACGAAGGGGCGGGCGGCATCAGGCCGTACGGCTACTGGGTCTGGGCGAATCTCGCCTGTACGGTGCTGATCGCGGGACCGGCGACCGTGGCGGGTCTGCGCAGGGCCGGGGTCGCGGTCGTACGGATCGGAGCGGCGTCGGTGCGCGGCCGGGCGCGCCCCGCCCCGGCGGGCCGGGCGCCCGTGCCCGAGTCGGCACCCGCGGCCCCCTGGGAATCCGCGGTCACCGCACACGCCACCGCGAGTGCGGCGCCGGGATCCACGACTCCCGGCGGCACCGCCCCGCGTCTGGCCGTCCTCGTCGTCGGGGCGCTGCTCGCGCTCCTCGTCGCCGATCTCTCCGGCATGAGCAAGGCGGAGACCGAACGCATCTGGCTGCCGTTCGTGATGTGGTTGCTCCCCGCGGGGGCGTTCCTCCCCCGGCCCCGTGCCTGGCTCATCGCCCAGGCCGCCCTGGCCCTGCTCCTCAACCACCTTCTGCTGACGGGCTGGTGACCGTCCTGGCCGGTCCCGGACGCTCCGGGGCCGGCCCCGAGGCGGATCGTCGGGTCACATCGGCGAAGAGTTCCGCGGCCCCGTGGCCGTACCCAGGTGTGCCCCCGCAGATGCCCTCTCAGTGCTCGGCGTCCGCCGGTTCGGCGAGGGTCGCTCCGAAGACCAGGCGGCCGACGGCGATCGCGGTGACGGTCGTGATGAGTTTCAGCAGGTCGCGGAAGCCTCCGACCCGTCCGTCCACCCGAACCGGTGACGAGGCCCGGACCGGCAAGGACCGGCACCACCCGAACGAGCGAGGACGACCGCCCCCGGCGAAACCGCCGTCACCCGAACCGGTGACGAGGGCCCGGGCGGCCGGGAACCGTCGCTCACTCGGACGGCGCACCCGCCGCGCGTCCCGGCTCACCCGCCCGGAGGCTGGCCTCAACGCCTTCGACGCATGAACAGGGAGGGGTCCGATGAGCTCGATGGACATGCCCGCGGACGCGCCACGGCAGTCGGCGCGCGCCGCCGCGCACGCCACGATTCCGGACGCGCCCAGACTCACCTGGCTGACGCTGGCGCTGATGACGACGGCGTCGGTGGCGAGTCTGCGGGCCGCTCCCACCATGGCGGTGTACGGGCTGGCCTGCGTGTTCCTCTACCTGGTCCCGGCGATCGTGTTCCTGCTGCCCACCGCCCTGGTCTCCGCGGAGCTCGCCTCCGGCTGGAACGGCGGTGTCTACCGCTGGGTGAGCGAGGGGCTGTCCAAGCCGCTCGGCTTCCTCGCCGTGTGGTGCCAGTTCGCGATGACGATCTTCTACTACCCGAGCCTGCTGGCCTTCGTGGCGAGCACCCTCGCGTACGTCATCGACCCGGCCCTCGCCTCCAGCGGCCTCTACACCGCGATCGTCATCATGGTCCTGTACTGGACCGGCGTCTGGATCTCCTCGCGCGGCACCAAGGCGCTGGCGGGGCTGTCCAGTTGGGGCCTGGTCATCGGCACCCTGATCCCCGGCACGATCCTCGTCGTGCTCGGCATGGTCTTCCTGGCCCAGGGCAACCCCTCGGCCGCGCCCATGACGGCCGGCCATCTGCTGCCGGAGTGGACGGGCCTGGCCAGCCTCGTGCTGATCGTCAACAACTTCCTCTCGTACTCCGGCATGGAGATGAACGCCGTCCACGTGTCTTCGCTGAAGAACCCGGCGAAGGAGTACCCGAAGTCGATGTTCCTGGCGATGGGCCTGGTGCTGCTGATCTTCATCCTGCCCGCGCTGGCGATCAGCTGGGTGGTGCCCTCCAGCCAGACCAGCCTCACCGCCGGTGTCATGCAGGCGTTCGACGCGTTCTTCTCGTACTTCGACATCGGCTGGATGACCCCGATCGCGGCGGTGATGCTGATCTCCGCGTCACTGGCCGGCATGCTGACCTGGCTCGCCGGACCGTCCAAGGGTCTGCTGCAGATCTCCCGCAGCGAGGGCTATCTGCCGCCGTTCCTCCAGCAGTTGAACCGGTTCGGTGTCCAGCAGAACATCCTGGTGACCCAGGGTGTCGTGACCACGGTGATCGCGCTGGCCTACGCGTTCATCCCGAACGTCTCCAACGTGTACTGGATCTTCTCGACGATCACCACGCAGGTGTATCTCATCGTCTATCTGCTGATGTTCGTCGCCGCGATGAACCTGCGGAAGAACCAGCCCGACCACCCGCGCGGCTACCGCGTCCCCGCCCTCAGACTCACGTGCGTCGTCGGCCTGCTGTCCTCGGCCGCGGCCATGGTCATCGGTTTCGTACCGCCCTCGCAGTTCGGCGGCGGCAGCGTGCTGGTGTACGTCGTCATCATCGGCAGCGGTCTGGGTCTCCTCGGCCTGGTGATCCCGTGGGCCTTCCTGAGGTTCCGCAAGCCGAGCTGGCAGACGGAGGCGGCGCGCGAGGAGGAGGCGACGTCATGAGTCCCACCCGGTTCGCATCCGAGCACAGGTGGATCTACATCGGCGCGATCGTCGTGCTGCTCGCGCTCGTCGTGATCGGACTCGTGCGCTACGCGGCCATCACGACGAACAACAAAGCCACGCAGAAGGCCAACGAACTCGCCGACGCCGCCGTGGCGGCCGGCTACCGGCGCCCCGACACCGAGCTGATCGCGAGCGTCCTGGGAACCGACGGCGGGCTGGTGTGCGACGACCCCGCCAGTGCCCTCAAGTCGGCCCTGTGGAAGATAAACGTGTCGAACGGCGCCGCGTTCGTGGGACAGCGGCCGGTCATCGGCGACGGCAGGGCGCTCGCGGCGGAGGCCGCGATCCTGAAGATCTACTGCCCGGAGAACCTGGACAAGATCCAGGACAAGCTCGGCACCCTGAAGACCGACGACACAGTGAGGCAGTGACGGTGTCCGAACTCGCCCAGAAGGTCGCCGGGTTGATGGGCCGGGCCAGGACGGACCTGGCGGAGCTGGTCGCCATCCCGTCCGTCGCCGACCCGCGGCAGTACCCGCCCGAGGAGTGCCACCGGGCCGCGCGGTGGGTGGCCGACGCCTTCACCGAGGCGGGGCTGCGGGACGTCCACCTCGCCGAGACGCCCGACGGCAGCCTCGCCGTCATCGGCCACCGCCCGGCGCCACCCGGCGCGCCCACCGTCCTGCTGTACTGCCACTACGACGTGCAGCCGCCGCTGGACGACGACGCCTGGACCACCCCGCCCTTCACCCTCACCGAGCGCGACGGCCGCTGGTACGGACGCGGCACCGCGGACTGCAAGGGCAACATCGTGATGCACCTGACCGCCCTGCGGGCGCTCGGCGACGACATCCCGGTCGGCCTGAAGTTCGTCGCCGAGGGGTCGGAGGAGCAGGGCACGGGCGGGCTGGAGAGTTACGTGGCCCAGCACCCGGAGCAGTTCCTCGCGGACGCGCTGCTGGTGTGCGACACCGGCAACGCGGAGGTCGGCACCGGCACCGCCACGGTCACCCTGCGCGGCCTCGCCAACGTCGTCGTCACCGTCGACACGCTCGCCGGAGAGGTGCACTCGGGCATGTTCGGCGGCCCCGCCCCGGACGCGCTCGCCGCGCTGATCCAGCTGCTCGCCACCCTGCGCGACCCGGCCACCGGCGCCACCCGCGTCAACGGCCTCGACTGCGAAGGCGGTTGGGAGGGGGCCGGCTACGACGAGGCGCGGTTCCGCGCGGACGCCGGCGTGCTGGACGGAGTCCGTCTCACCGGGACCGGCACGGTCGCCGACCGGCTGTGGGCCCGTCCCGCCGTCACCGTCCTCGGCATCGACTGCCCTCCGGTGGTCGGCTCCACCGCCGCCGTGCCGCCCACCGCACGGGCCCGGGTGAGCCTGCGGGTCCCGCCCGGCACGGACTCGGCGACGGCCCGCGCGGCCCTCACCCGGCACCTCACCGAGGCCGCGCCCTGGGGAGCGCGGGTCACCGTCGAGGACGAGAGCGCCGGCGCCCCGTTCCGGGCGGCCACCGACGGCCCCGCCTACACCGCGCTCGGCCGCGCCATGAACGAGGTCTACGGCAAACCCATGGCGTTCCTGGGGCAGGGCGGCTCCATCCCGCTGTGCAACGTCCTCGCCGAGACCTACCCTCGCGCCGAGATCATCCTCATGGGCGTGGAGGAACCCCGCTGCCTCATCCACGCGCCCGACGAGAGCGTCGACCCGGCCGAGATCGAGCACATGGCCCAGGTCGAGGCCCTCTTCCTGCGCGCCTACGCGGCCATCGGGGGCCGCGGCCGCTGACTCGCGGCACGATCGCTCCCCGCGGGATCACGACGTCGCCGTACGGCCGTGATCCCGTCCCTCGGTCCTGTGCGGGCGTACGGTCACCCCTGCGCGGAAGCCTTCTTGATCGCCTCGCGGATGCGGGAGTAGGTGCCGCAGCGGCAGACGTTCTCGATGCGGTCGATGTCCGTGTCCGTGGGGTTCGGGGTCTTCTTGAGCAGGGCCGCGGCGGCCATGATCTGGCCCGGCTGGCAGAAGCCGCACTGGGAGACGTCACAGTCGAGCCAGGCCTGCTGCACGGGGTGCAGGCGGTCGCCGTCGGCGAGGCCCTCGATGGTGGTGACCTCACGGCTCGCACAGTCCGCGACCGGCACGACACAGGGCTGGAACTCCGCGCCGTCGAGATGGCTGGTGCAGGCCCGGCAGACACCGACACCGCAGCCGTACTTGGGCCCGGTCACCTCCAGCAGGTCGCGCAGCACCCACAGCAGGGGCATGTCCGCGGGTGCCTCGACGGTGACTTGTTTCCCGTTGAGCACGAAGGAGTAGGACGGCATCAGCACTCTCTCCGGAGCGGCATCGGTACCTGCACCTCTAACGGGTCTCGGAAGGGGGTCGGACGGAGTTCTCGGGAGGCGTCGGAAGGGGTCGGAACGAGATCTCAGAAGTTGATCGGGAAGCGGCGGGGGCGGGTCCCCGTCGCACGGGCGTAGGCGTTGGCCACCGCGCCGGCCGCCGCCGGGACACCGAGTTCGCCGGCCCCTCCGGGGTCTCCTCCGGAGGGCATGATGTGCGCCTCGAAGTGCAGCGGGGCGTGCCGCTGACGGGCCCAGTGGAAGTCGGCGAAGCTGCCCTCGCGGACGGCGCCCGCGTCGAGGTGCAGGCCGGCCGTGAGCACCGTGGAGATGCCGTCGATCGCGGTGCCCATGAGCTGGGCCTCGAGTCCGCGCGGGTTGACGGCCGTTCCGACGTCGGCGGCCATCACGACCTTGGTGACCCGCGGATTCTTCGGGTCGACGGCGTCGATCTCGACCAGACAGGCCACGCAGGAGCCGTACTCCTCGTGCACGGCCACGCCCTGCGCGTGCCCGTCCGGCATGGTCCGGCCCCAGTGTCCGGCCTCCGCCGCCCGGTCGAGCACGGCCCTGACCGCCTTGCCGCGCAGTGTGGTCCGCCGGAACGCCACCGGGTCCCGGCCGAGGCTCCGGGCGATGTCGTCGACGACGATCTCCTCCGCGGTGCGCATGGTCCCGGAGTCCACGGAACGCCAGGCGCCCAGCGGCATGGCGAGACCCACCGATCCCGAATCGCCGGACACACGGCCGAAGTTGTAGAGCCCGCTGTCGCTGGGCAGCGGTCCGCCGGCCCGGACGCCCATGGTGGTGACACCGCCCTGCGCGGTGACGCCCGGCTTCTCGTACGACTCGCTCACCGACGCCGTCATGTGCGTGAACGCCACCACCCGGCCGCCCGCGTGGCTGGCCCGGATGCGGTGGTGGCTGGCCGGGCGCATCCGGCCGTGCCGCATGTCGTCGTTACGGCTCCACATCAGCTTCACCGGACGGCGGGCCGCCTTGGAGACGAGGGCCGCCTCGACGGCGGCGTCGTAGGTGAGCCGGCGCCCGAACGACCCTCCGCCGCGCAGGACATGGACCCGGACCTTCGAGGCGGGCAGCCCGGTCACCGAGGCGATCGTGTCGCGCGCGTCCATCGGCGTCTGGGAGGAGAACCAGATCTCGGCACTGTGCGCCCGTACGTCCGCGACCGCGGTCAGCACCTCCATCGGGGCGTGCCCGACGAACGCGAACTCGAACTCTCCGCCCACCTGCAGGGTGCCGAGCGGCGGAGTGCCGAGCGGCGGGACCGCCGCCCGCAGCCGGGCTCGTACCGCCGCGTCGGACAGGGCCGCGAGCGGGCCCGGCGACCAGGTGATCCGCAGCGCGTCCCGGGCCTTGAAGGCGTGGTGGAAGGTGTCCGCCACGACGGCGACCCCTCCCTCGATCCTGACGACGGCGTGGACGCCGGGCAGCGCGCGGGCCGCCCGGTCGTCGAGCGAGCGGACCTTCCCGCCGAGCGTCGGCGGCCGGGCCACCACGGTCGGCTTCGCCCCGGCCACCGCCAGGTCGCCGGTGTACTTCGCCCTGCCGGTGACGATGTCCCGCGCGTCGATGCGGGAGGTCGGCCGCCCGATCACCCGGTGCCGGGAGGCCGGCTTGGGATCGGTGGACACGGCGGGCCGGTGGATCCGGGCGGCTGCCGCGGTCAGCGATCCGAACGTGGCGGTACGGCCGTCGGGCGCGACGACCGTGGTGTCCCGCGTGCGCAGCGTCTTCGGGGGCAGGTGCCAGCGCCGGGAGGCGGCGGTCACCAGCTTGGCGCGCGCGGTGGCGGCCAGCGCGCGGGCGGGCCCGTACAGCGAACCGACCGAGTTCGAGCCGCCGGTGAACTGGTTGCCGCTGCTCCGGGCCTCGGCGAGCGGGATCTCGACGTCGGCGAGCCGGGCGTCCAGTTCCTCGGCGATCATCATGGCGACCGCGGTGGTGATGCCCTGGCCGACCTCCACCCTCGGCAGCCGGACGACGACCTTGTTGGCCGCGGTGACCTCCAGGACCAGCATCTCGGCGTCGGTGCCGGTCACCAGCACGTCGGAGGGTCCCGCGGCGGGCTCGGCACCCTCCGCGGGGGAGGCGTCGCAGCCGAGCGGCGCGGCGACGATCAAGGTGGACGCCGCCAGCGTGTGGACGATGAATCCGCGGCGGGACAGCTGACGGGCCAACGAAGGCTCCTCTCCGAGCCACCCGGGAGCGTACGACTGGTAAGAGGGACGGACCGGCCGTGCGGTTCCCGCTGAACGGATGCGGCGTCCACCGCGTCCCCGTACCGACCGGACGGCGGACGGGGAGGACCACATGAACAAGCGAAGCAGGATCGGGGCGGCCGGCGCCCCTCCCGGGGTTCGGCTTGCAGGTGCGAGGACCGCCTGCCTATCGTCGCGCGTATGCAGTCCTACACGATCGGCCAGGCCGCCCGGCTCCTCGGGGTGAGCCCCGACACCGCCCGGCGCTGGGCGGACGCCGGGCGGGTGACCACGCACCGGGACGAGAGCGGACGGCGGCTCATCGAGGGGCGCGACCTCGCCGCGTTCTCGGTGGAGCTGGCCGGAGCCGGCGGTGAGGAGGGCGTCACCTCCTACACGTCCGTCCGCAACGCCTTCCCGGGCATCGTCACCGCCGTCAAACTCGGCGATGTCGCGGCCCAGGTGGAGATCCAGGCGGGACCGCACCGGCTGGTCTCCCTGCTGACCCGGGAGGCCGTCGAGGAACTGGGCCTGGAGGTCGGCGTGGAGGCCACGGCCCGGGTCAAGTCGACCAACGTGCACATCGACCGCGCCTGACCGGCCGCCGGTTCGGGAATCCGCCGTCGAGCAGGAGCGGGCGCCGGGTTCAGGAAACCGTCGTCGAGTACGAGTGGGCTCCCGTGCCCGCGAGCGCGCCCCCGTCGACGATCAGGTACTCGTCGCGGATCGGGGTGCCGTCCAGCCAGCACTCCAGGATCTCCCGGGTGCCCGCCGCGTAGCGGGCCTGCGCGGAGAGCGACGAACCCGAGATGTGCGGAGTCATCCCGTGGTGCGGCATCGTGCGCCAGGGATGGTCGGCGGGCGCCGGCTGCGGATACCAGACGTCACCCGCGTAACCGGCCAACTGTCCACTGACCAGCGCTCGTTCGACCGCGTCACGGTCCACGATCCGGGCCCGTGCCGTGTTGATGAGATACGCCCCGCGCTTCATCGTGGCGAGCAGCTCGTCGCCGAACATTCCCTCGGTCTCCGGGTGCAGCGGCGCGTTGACGGTGACGACGTCGCAGTGCGGGACCATGTCGGCCGCGGTCGGATGGAAGGTGAGCCCGAGCTCCCGCTCGACGGCCTCCGGCAGCCGGTGCCTGTCCGTGTAGTGGAGCTTCACGTCGAAGGGCGCGAGCCGCCGCAGCACCGCGAGGCCGATCCTTCCTGCGGCGACCGTGCCGACGTGCATGCCCTCCAGGTCGTACGAACGGGCCACGCAGTCCGCGATGTTCCAGCCGCCGTCGAGCACGACCTGGTGCGAGGGCAGGTAGTTGCGGACGAGTGAGAGCGTCGTCATCACCACGTGTTCGGCGACGCTGATGCTGTTGCAGTACGTCACTTCGGCGACCGTCACCCCGTGCGCGATGGCCGCGTCGAGGTCGACGTGGTCGGAGCCGATACCGGCGGTGACCGCCAGTTTCAGGTTCTTCGCGGCCGCGAGGCGCTCGGGGGTGAGATACGCGGGCCAGAACGGCTGCGAGACGACGACGTCCGCGTCGGGCAGCTCCCGGTCGAAGACCGATCCGGTGCCGTCCTTGTCGGAGGTGACGACCAGGGTGTGACCGCGCTCCTCAAGGAAGCGCCGCAGCCCGAGTTCGCCGGTCACGCTGCCGAGCAGCCGCCCCGGGACGAAGTCCGTCCCCTTCGGGGTGGGCGCGGTCTGACCGCCGGGATAGTGGTCGATGACGGGGAGGTCGTCCCGGGCGTACGTCGTCGGGTATCCGTCGGCCGGGTCGTCGTACAGCACGCAGAGCACCTTGGCCATGTCGCGGCTCTCCTCAACTCCGTTGTCCGTAAGGTTCTTTCACCATCCTCGGAGTCAAATGCCCTGGTCAAAGCGAACGTCGCTATGTGCCGATAGCCACGGGCTATGAACCCGTCTCAACCCGGCTCAACCCGTCTCCCCCAGATGCGCCTTCAGCAGCGCGTCCAGCGCGTCGCGCACCCCCGCCTCCCCGGCCACCTTCAACAGCGCCTGCGCCAGCACCGATTCGGGCTCGTGCCGCGCGACCACGATGCCGACCCACGGCCCGTGCGCGGGGCCCTCCAGCGGCACCACCCGCATCCCCCGCGGCACCCCGAACATATGCAGCCAGGCATGCGAGATCACGCTCGACCAACGGCCCCCGGGCAGTTGCGCGTGGCGCTCGCAGAACGGGGTGGTGAGCAGGGACGCGGCGGGCAGCGCGGTGGGCACGATGCCGAGACGCAGCGTGCCGGTCAGACCGCCGCGCAGCGCCGACAGCTCCTGGCGCAGGGCGTCCCGCTCGGCGAGGATCCGGTGCGCCCAGGCCAGTACGACCTCGCCCTCCGGGGTCAGGCCCTCGTACCGGCGGCCGCGGCGCACGATCGGCACGTCCAGCTCGTGTTCGAGCCGGCGGATCGCGGCGGACAACGACGGCTGTGACACGAAGCAGGCCGCCGCCGCGCGGGCGAAGTGCCGCTCCCGGGCGAGCGCGACCAGGTACTCCAGCTGACGCAGCAGCACGCGCCACCTCCCGTCGGCGGGCCAGGGTCGCAGACGCGGGGCGGCCCTGTCACGGCCCCTGCCGCCGGCTCACGCCCCCGGCAGCCGGCTCACTATGCCGGGCGCGGGCTCACGGCCCCCGGGTGCCGGCTCCCGCCGGGCCACGACGGGTATCGGCCGTCCACCCGGATGGCGTTGATGCCGCTGATGTGCCGGGCCCCGCACCGGTCCTGCGGCAGGACCAGCTGCGGGCCCGCCCGGTCCAGCGCGATGCCGTCGATGCCGACCGCGAGCAGCACCGGGGCGTGCGCGAAGTCGGGGTCGATCTCGGCCCAGGTGAGCAGTGCGTGGTGGCCGTCCGCGCCGGCCACCGCGATGAGGAAGCGCAGCCGGTCCTTGCGGCGGGCCGGATCGAAGCGGGGCCCGGCGTCCCGCAGCACGTCGTACAGCAGTGGGCCCTCGAAACCGTGGTGCCGCACTCCGCTGGTGGCGCACTCGAAGCTGACCCGGACCCGGTGCTGGGGCCACAGGAGCAGGTCGGGCACGGTCAGCCGGGCCGGCCGGGCGAGGTCGCCGGTCAGCACGAGTTCCGCGAGCGAGGGGGCCGGCGGCGTCGGCTGTCTCAGGGACTGGCTCACAGGGCAGCACCTCCCGCAGGACCGTACCCAGCGGGCGGTCACGTACAAACGCACATGCGTACACCCGAAGGCCGTACGCACAGCTCATGCGATGAGACAGGAGACTTACAGCTCGCACATGCGGAAGTATGATCAGCGCATAACAGAACGTGAGCTCATGACTGAAGACCACGACGAAGACCACGACGGAGGCTTCAGCGAGCCTCAGAGTTTCCGAGGGAGTAGATCCGTGACGACCCGATCCGCGCGCCGGACCCGCCGCACCACCCGGACCTTGCAGGTGGCCGGCGTCGGTGCCGCCACGCTGCTGGCCCTGAGCGCCTGCTCGTCCTCCGACAGCGATTCCGACTCCTCGGACGCGGCGAAGTCGCCGGCCTCGACGTCCTCCTCGCCGAAGCTCACCGGCACGGTGACGGTCTTCGCCGCCGCCTCCCTCAAGGAGAGCTTCACGACCCTCGGCAAGGACTTCGAGAAGGCCCACCCCGGCACCAAGGTCACCTTCAGCTTCGGCGGCAGCGACTCCCTCGCCGCGAGCATCACGGGCGGCGCCCCGGCGGACGTCTTCGCCGCGGCCAGCCCGAAGACGATGGCGATCGTGACCGACAAGAACGACGCGGCGACCGCCCCCGCGACGTTCGTGCGCAACCAGCTGGAGATCGCCACCCTGCCGGGCAACCCGGACAAGATCGCCTCCCTGAAGGACCTCACCAAGTCCGGCCTCAAGGTTGTCCTGTGCGACAAGACGGTGCCGTGCGGCGCCGCCGCGCAGAAGGCGCTGACCGCGAGCAAGCTGAAGCTCACCCCCGCCTCCTACGAGCAGGACGTGAAGAGCGCCCTGACCAAGGTGGAGCTGAAGGAGGCGGACGCGGCGGTGGTGTACAAGACGGATGTGAAGGCCGCGGGTGACAAGGTGGAGGGCGTGGAGTTCCCCGAGTCGGCCGACGCCGTCAACGACTACCCGATCGCCCTGCTCAAGGACGCGCACAACGCGGCCGCGGCCAAGGCGTTCATCGAGCTGGTGCGGTCGGCGGAGGGCCAGAAGGTGCTGACGGCGGCCGGCTTCCTGCAGCCCACGTCCTGACACCCGCGTCCTGACACCCGCTCGCGTCCTGACACCCTCCTCCTGGCGCCCGTCGCCTCCTCCGTCCGTATCCCGGCGCGCCTCCCGGCACGTATCCCGTGCGGCCCGCCCCTTGAAGCGAACGCCTGAACCCCGTCTCCTGAAGCCATGAGTGATCCCGTGACCTCGCTCGACAAGTCCGACGCCGCGGCCGACACCCTCACGGGTGGGCCGCGGCGCGGACGCGGCCGGACGTGGGGCCGGACGGGTGGGCGGGTGCGGAGCGGGGCGCCGCTCGCCCTCCTGCTGCCGGCCCTCGTCGGGCTCGCCTTCCTGCTTCTCCCGCTCCTCGCGCTGCTCGTCCGGGCGCCCTGGCGCAGCCTGCCGGACCAGCTGTCCAAGCCCGAGGTCTGGCAGGCCCTCCAGCTGTCCCTGTTCTCGGCCACGGCGGCCACCGCGGTGAGCCTGGTGCTCGGCGTGCCGCTCGCCTGGCTGCTGGCACGTACGGAGTTTCCCGGGCGAGGGCTCGTCCGGGCCCTGGTCACACTGCCGCTCGTACTGCCCCCGGTGGTGGGCGGTGTCGCGCTGCTGCTGGCCCTCGGCCGCAACGGAGTCGTCGGGAAGCTGCTCGACTCGTGGTTCGGGATCACGCTGCCCTTCACCACGGCCGGGGTGGTCGTGGCCGAGGCCTTCGTGGCGATGCCCTTCCTGGTGATCAGCGTGGAGGGCACCCTGCGGGCGGCCGACCCGCGCTACGAGGAGGCCGCCATGACCCTCGGCGCCTCCCGCTTCACCGCTTTCCGCCGGGTCACCCTGCCCCTCATCGCGCCGGGCATCGCCGCCGGTTCCGTCCTGGCCTGGGCCCGCGCGCTGGGCGAGTTCGGCGCGACGATCACCTTCGCGGGCAACTTCCCGGGCCGTACCCAGACCATGCCGCTCGCCGTCTACCTGGCCCTGCAGAGCGACCCCGACGCCGCGATCGCCCTGAGCCTCGTCCTGCTCGTGGTCTCGATCGCCGTCCTCGCCGGGCTGCGGGACCGCTGGCTGACGGCGGCGTCATGACGGGCATCCGTACGAGGGTCGAGCACGGCACCGTATGTCCCTACGAGGGCGGGCGTCCCGCCGGACAGCCGTCCGAGAGCGAGGTGATCGCGTCATGACGGACGCCCCCGCGGCCACGACCACGCCGTCCGACCAGGGCCTCGACGCACGTCTCGTCGTCCGGCGCGGCTCGTTCCGCCTCGACATCGAACTCTCCGCGGCCCCCGGGGACGTCGTCGCCCTGCTCGGACCGAACGGCGCGGGCAAGACCACCGCGCTGCGCGCGCTGGCCGGGCTCACCCCGCTGTCCGAGGGCGGCCGGCTGCGGCTGGACGGCGCCTCCCTGGACCGTACGCCGCCCGAGTCCCGCCCCGTGGGCGTCGTCTTCCAGGACTATCTGCTCTTCCCGCACCTGTCCGCGCTCGACAACGTCGCCTTCGGGCCGCGCTGTCGGGGCGTACCCAGGGCGGAGGCGCGGGCACAGGCCGCCGCGTGGCTGGAGCGCATGGGCCTCGCCGACCACGCCGCGGCCAGACCGCGCCGGCTCTCCGGCGGGCAGGCGCAACGGGTCGCCGTCGCCCGCGCCCTCGCCACCCACCCCCGGCTGCTGCTGCTCGACGAACCGCTCGCCGCGCTGGACGCCCGTACGCGCCTGGCCGTACGAGCCCAACTCCGGCACCATCTGGCCGACTTCGAGGCCGTTGCCGTCCTCGTGACGCACGACCCGCTGGACGCGATGGTGCTGGCCGACCGGCTCGTGGTCGTCGAGGACGGCCGGGTCGTCCAGGAGGGCAGTCCGTCGGACATCGCCCGCCGGCCGCGCACCGACTACATCGCCCAGCTGGTCGGTCTCAACCTGTACCGGGGCGGGGCCGAGGGCCACACCGTACGGCTGGAGGCGGGCCCGGCGATCACCACGACCGAGAAGCTCGACGGACCCGTGTTCGTGGCGTTCCCGCCCGGCGCCGTCACGCTCCACCGCGACCGCCCGACCGGCTCCAGCGCCCGCAATCTGTGGCAGTGCCGAGTGGGCGGTCTGGAGACGCACGGCGACCAGATCCGCGCGGACCTGACCGGCGAACTGCCGCTCGCCGCCGACCTGACGACGATCGCCGCGGCGGAACTCGACCTGCGTCCGGGCGCTGTCGTCTGGGCCACGGTGAAAGCGGCCCAGACACACGCCTATCCGGCCTAGCCCGAGCCCGCCGCCCCGGCCGGGAGGACCCCCCGGCGGACATGCGCGTGTCCACCGGGAGTTGGTTGAACCCTCTCCCCGCCGCGTGATAGAGGCAGGGGGTGACCTCTCCTGAGACCGGGATTCCGGCACTGGCCGCCGCCCTGAACATGCAACCCCACCCGGAGGGCGGCTGGTTCGTCGAGACCTGGACCGCGCCGCAGGCCTTCCGGCCCGACGGCTACCCCGGCCCCCGCGCCGCCGCCTCCGCCATCTACTTCCTCCTCGCGCCCGGCGACACCTCCGCCTGGCACACCGTCCGCTCCGACGAGCTCTGGCTCTGGCACCGCGGCGGCCCGCTCGACGTGCTGCTCGGCGGCGACGGGACAACTCCCCAGTCGACCCCGCAGGTTGTCCGCCTCGGCCCCCGCGTCGAGGCCGGGGAGCGCCCCCAGGTCCTGGTCCCCGGCGGCATCTGGCAGTCCGCCCGCCCGGCCGGCGACGAGGAGGTTCTGGTCAGCTGCGTGGTGGCGCCCGGCTTCGACTACGACGACTTCCATCTGCTGGACTCGGGGCGCTGAACCGCCCGTTCGGGGCCTCGTGGCGGCTTTGTGACGCGGGTCGTTGGTTGCCGATCGCCCGGGTGGGGCATCACCCGAGTGCAGGGCCCGCCGCGCACCGTTTCGCGCGGGGCCCGGTCGACGGGGGAGGGAGCCGTCGGCCGGTGCTGGTTGTCCTGGGAGGGGAAAGAGAGGTGTCAGTCATGCGTGCGCACCAGCGCACCGTCCGGCCGACCGCCCGCGTGGAGTACACACTGCCGCGTACGGCCGTCTCGGCGGGCAGGGCCCGCAAACTGACCACGGCGTTTCTGACCCAGCCACGGCCGCGGCTCGCGTCGCCGACCGCGGACCAGGTGGACGACGCCACACTGATCGCCTCGGAGCTCGTCGCCAACGCCGTACGGTACGGCCGCAGCGGCTGCAGGCTGCGGCTGCAACTGGGGCACGGGCGGGTGACGGTCGAGGTCCGCGACGACAGTCCCGGACGGCCGCGGGTCGGCGCGCTGGACGCTGAGTCGGAAAGCGGCAGGGGCCTGGCCATGGTCCAGCAGCTCGCCCAGAGCCTGGAGGTCGTCAGTACGGGCTTGGGCGGCAAGACCGTCCGAGCGGTCCTGGCGGTGTAGCGACCGGGCTTGCGCCATCGGCGCGATCGGCATCGAGTCCGCCGTCGGCATCGGCATCGGCATCGAGTCCGCCGTCGGCATCGGCATCGGCATCGAGTCCGCCGTCGGCATCCGCGTCGAGGTCGCCGTCGGCATCAGGTCGGCATCGGCATCGAGATCGGCGAGCATCGCCCGCTGCGGTCGGCGCGATCGGCGCGTTCGGCACGTTCTGTGTGTTCGAACGGACGAGCCGAGTTTGACGCCCCCGAAAGCGGGCAGAGGGCACCGAAAATTCATCGCAATTTCAATGACCACAAAAAACAGATGGCCGGAGCCCACACCTTGCGGTGCGGACGCCGGCCATCCGGTGTCCCAGACTAGGCGGGGACGATGTTCTCCGCCTGCGGGCCCTTCTGGCCCTGCGTGACGTCGAAGGTCACCTTCTGGCCTTCCTGGAGCTCACGGAAGCCAGAGGTGGCGATGTTCGAGTAGTGAGCGAAGACGTCGGCGCCGCCGCCATCCTGCTCGATGAAGCCGAAGCCCTTTTCCGCGTTGAACCACTTCACGGTGCCAGTAGCCATGTCAAATCTCCTTCGGGGCAAAGCTCGAAGGTCCACACTGTGTGGACCTGCGTCGCCGCAATGATTGCCCCAACCGGAATGCACCGGAAAAACTTTGGGAACCACAACTGCAACTGATATCGACAGTAGCACGCTAGGGGCCTCGAAGGGGGCGCACTATCTCACTCCGGCGCGGGGAATATCAAAACCTCGCGGGCCCGTGCACCAAATTCTGTATCGGCCGAAGCAGATATCCCGAGAGGGCCGGAGAAACGGCCTCAGAGCGCCTCCGACGCCCGGCTCAGGCGTCCTGCGGTGTCGAGCCGCGCAGCTCCGCGTTGATCCGCAGCGCCTCGTCGAGGCAGTCCTCCAGCGTGACGATCCGGCAGGCCGCCTCGACCGGCGTGCCCTGGTCGACGAGATCCCGGGCGCGGGCCGCGACCCGCAGCTGGTTGCGGGAGTAGCGGCGGTGGCCGCCCTCTGAACGCAGCGGCGTGATCAGCCCGGCTTCCCCGACGGCCCGCAGGAACGCGGGGGTGGCACCGATCAGCTCGGCGGCCCGGCCCATCGTGTAGGCGGGGTAGTCGTCGTCGTCGAACCGGTCGGTGGGGCTCATGGTGCTTCCCTGGGGCGCGTGCATCACCTTCCACTTTGGCAGATCCCGTCCGGTACCGGCCCGGGGCACCCGTCTTCGGCCGGTGGCATCCGCGCGCCGCGCTCTCCCGGACGGCCCGGTGCACCGGCGAACGGCGGCTCATCACGCGCCGCAGGGCCATGGACCCCGCCTCGGCCGGGGCCCTGCGGGGCGGGCATGCACCGTGGGCCGTTCGGGTCGGGAGCAACAGGGACGAACCGATGCCGATGGTCCCAGGGGGCGATATAGGGTTCGCTGACGCGCCGGGTGTGGGGCGCGTCACACATGAGACGGAAACAGGCCGCTGCGGCGTGCCCGCGCGGCTGTGCATCTGGGGGGCCTAGTGCACGAGATGATCAAGGGTGCCAACGTCGGTCTGTCGTCGTTGAGCACGGACGTCGGCTCGGTGATGGTGAGCCTGGGGTGGAGCAGTCCGACGGGAGAGGGCGACGCGGACGTCTCCGTGCTGCTGCTGACCTCCGACGGCAAGGTACGCAGCGACGCGGACTTCTTCTTCTACAACAACCCCGTCGCCCCGGACGGGAGCGTGCAGCTCCTGGGCAAGGCTCCGACCGCCGACGGTGACGAGGACCGCATCACCTTCGACCTGACCGCGGTCCCGCCGGGGGTCGAACGGATCGTCGTGGCGGCGAGCCGCTACCAGGGGGCCGTTTTCGGGGATCTCGACGACCTGCGGCTGACCCTCTCCGACACCTCGGGCGAGGGCCTGCTGCGGTACTCCGTCGAGGACGCCGGGGCGGTCGGCGCCCTGCTCTTCGGCGAGTTCTACCGGCGGGCCGGCGACTGGAGGTTCCGTGCGATCGGGCAGGGCTACGGGTCCGGGCTCGCCGGTCTGGCCACCGATTTCGGCGTCGACGTCGACGACTCGGCGGAGACCGGGTCCGGGGAACCGGCCGAGACGGAGGTGTTCGTCGGGGAGCGGGAGCCCGTCGAGGCACGGAAGCCGGTCGAGGCGACGGTGATCGGGGCGGCGGTGATCGAGGCGGTGGCTGTCGCGGCCGTCGTGCCACCGTCGGTCCCCCGGTCCGCCGCGGCGGTCCCGCCCAGGACCGACCCGCGTCCCAGCACGGCAAAGAAGAAGGTCACGCTGCCCAAGGCGGCCAGGAAGTCCCTCGCCGAGAACGACAACTGGCGCACGGCCCGGCTCTTCCCCGCCGCCGCCCTGAAGAGCGACCGCGAACGGGAGACCCGGGCGACCTCCGTCCTGCTGTCGGTGATGGCGCAGGTGCCGGAGTTCGGCCGGCGGCTGACCGCGGGCTTCGGGGCACCGGCGGGACGCATGGAGACGTTCACCGAGGTCACGCTGCCGAACGGGGACTCTCCGCGGCGCCCGGACGGCGTCGTCCGCGTCGAGCGGGCGGGCAAACTGTGGACCGCGCTCGTCGAGACGAAGACGAACGGCAACCCGCTCAAGCAGGACCAGGTGCAGGCGTACGCCGACATCGCGGCCCGGCGCGGCTACGAGGCCGTGATCACCCTGTCCAACGACGTCGAGCTGGACGGCAGCCCGCTCGTCCAGGTCAAGACCGACGGCCGGCGCAAGAACAAGGTGGCGCTGCGGCACCTGTCCTGGGCCGAGGTGACCCACCAGGCGCAGATGCTGATCCGGCACGAGGGCGTCGCCCACGCCTCGCACGCCTGGCTGCTCCAGGAGCTCCTGCACTACCTCCAGCACGAGAACTCCGGCTGCCACGGCTTCCAGAACATGGGCCCGTCCTGGGTGCCCGTGCGCAACGGGATCGACGACGAGACGCTGTGCCAGGGCGACGCACGGGCCGTGGACGTCGTGGAGAGCTGGGAACGGCTCGTGCGGCAGGTATGTCTGCGGCTCGGCGGCGAACTGGGCCAGAAGGTGCTTCCCGTCCAGCGGCCCAGGCGCGGCGCGGATCACCGGGACCGGCGTGCCGGTCTCGCGGACCGGCTGTGCCTGGAGGGAAGGCTGGACGCCGAGCTGCGTATCGAGGGAACGCCCGGCGTCCTCGCGCTCTGCGCGGACCTGCGCACGGGCAAGCTGCGGACGTCGATCGAGATCCCGGCTCCGGACCAGGGCTACCCGCTCACCTGGGCCAAACGGCTCGTGCGGCAGCTCG
This sequence comes from Streptomyces sp. NPDC002742, assembly GCF_042888885.1. Lineage (NCBI taxonomy): Bacteria > Bacillati > Actinomycetota > Actinomycetes > Kitasatosporales > Streptomycetaceae > Streptomyces > Streptomyces sp. NPDC002742. Next base: position 389,836 of record NZ_JBIAQF010000006.1, on the reverse strand, counting down.
ACGAGGCTCCGGCCGATCTGCACGTGGAGACCCTCGTCGACGGGGAGGCGGGCGGGCCGCGCGGCACTCTGGAGCGGCTGCGTCCCGAACCGGCGGACATCCTGCCCAGGAACGGCGGCCGGATCACCGGTTTCCGGCTGTCCCTCTTCCGGGGTATGGGGAACACCCGGGGCAACGCCGAATCGGGTTTCATCCGGAGCGTCGACGACTCCGTCGACCGTTTCCACAACCTTGTCGTGGTCCATCTCGACCACCGCGCACCGCGGCCCCGGCAACCTGTGGTGGGGGCTGCCGCGGGCTGAGGTGGCGGGCCGGGGTGTTACGTCAGTGCGTGCTAGTCAGAGCCGGTCCATCCGGGTGTAGGGGCTCAGGACGCGGACCTGGCGGGCGCCGAAGTCGACGAGCATCGCGATGCCCTCTTCGACGCCGACGATCGTGCCCAGGCCGTACTGGTCGTGGGAGACGCGGTCTCCGAGGCTGAACTCCTTGGCCACGGGGACGACGGGTGCGGCGAAGGGGCTGGTGGGCAGGTGGCGCCGGGGCGCGGAGGATTTACTCATCGTGATTCCAGTATGGGCCCTATTCCGGCGGGCGGTAGGGCTTGATGGTCTCGATCCCGCTCCGACTCGGCGGCCCGGACCGCTCCGGAACCCGGTGTGCGGGGACCCCGGTGCGCGGTCCCCGCCCGGTCGGCCGCGCGTTCCCGGAGGTCAGCCGTCGGGACGGCGGTTCCGCGATCTTTCCGGTGCGCGGACCCGTCCACCGGGCGAGCCTGTTGTGCACCGGACAGGCCGCGACGGCGGGTCCCGACCGGGCCGGCCCCACCGTCGCGGGGCCACGGCACGGCGGATTCCCCGGGGGGCGTACGCCGGCACGACCCGGTCGGCACACACCCGGCGCGGCGTGCCGGATCAGCCCGCCAGGAGTTCACGCTTCAGGTCGCGTGGACAGTTGGCCGTTGAACCTGATTCTCGGTGCACGCGGCCCGTCCTCTCATCGGCCCCCGAATGTCGGCCTGGGGGCCTGAACCGGCCACGGGGCGGCGGGAACCAGCCGGTTCATGACTCCCGCCACGACATTGGCGGCCGTTTCCGCCGCCGTGGAAGGGAGCTGGGCGATACGGGCCGGCTGTCCGCCGCGAGCGGGATGCTGGGCGAAGAGGGCGACCGTCGTGGACAGCTTCGCGTCGTACATGGTCTGCCACAGGGTGCGGGTTCCGGCGCCGCCGGTGAACACGCCCCAGCGCCCGCCGGCGGAGTACAGGATCTTGGTGAAGAGCCGCGCGGAGGACGGGTCCATCGCGGTACGGGTGTGCGGGCGCGCGGTGTAGACGGTGCGGCCGCCCCGGGTGATCCTCTGGACGGTGTACGGCTCGGCGTACGTGCCGTCGGCCGCCGCAGCGGCGTACGCGGCGGCCAGGGAGAGCGGAGTGGGCGCGGCGCGCTTCGCGAGCACGGTCAGCGGCGGGCGGAGCTTCACCTGGGTGAACGGCTCCAGCGCCGTGCCCGCCTCCACCGCTCCGGCCAGCGCGTCGTTGAACGGCTGCCGGGCGTAGTCCGCGCCCCCGTACAGCACGCGGACCGCGCCGTCGCCCGGTACCAGCGCGACGATCGCGGTGTGGAGGCTTATGCCCTTGGCGCCCGCCTTGCCCGCGACCGGTTCCGCCGCCGCGTCCTGGGCGGCGAGGTCGAAGGTGGTGCGGACGGTGTACCCGCCGCGGGCCAGTTCGTCCTGGGTGACGCCGAGCCGGTCGGCGGCCTCCGCGGAGGCCACGTCGATCAGGTACTGGCGCTGGCCGTCCGTGGCCCCGGGCGGATAGAAGCGGAACGCGGGGAGGCGGGCCGCGGCGCGCTGGGCCGGTGTGATGGCCCCGCTGTCGGCCATCGCGTCCAGCACCCACTCCCAGCGGCGCGTCAGTTTCGCCGTCACCGCGACGTCCGAGCCCGCCTTCTCGTAGTACGAGGGGATGTTGATGACGGCGGCGAGGGCGGCACCCTGGCTGACCGACAGCGCGGACGCGTCGACGCCGAAGTAGTTGCGCGCGGCAGCCTGGATCCCCGCGGCGCCGCGGCCGAAGTAGACCGTGTTGAGGTAGCCCTCCAGGATCTCGTTCTTCGACCGGGTGCGGTCCAGCTTGATCGAGATCAGCGCCTCGCGGGCCTTGCGGGACAGCGACTGCTGAGGACTGAGCAGGGCGTTCTTCACGTACTGCTGGGTGATCGTGGAGCCGCCCTGCCGGCCGCCGCCGCTCGCCGTCGACCAGGCCGCCCGGAGGATCGCGGTCGGCGAGATCCCGGTGTCCGTACGGAAGGAACGGTTCTCCGCGGCGATCACCGCCTCCTGGACGTGCCGCGGCACCCGGGCGAGCGGGACCTCCTGCCGGTCCACCGGGCCGCGCCGCCCCAGGTAGTCGCCCCGGCTGTCGGTGAACACCGTGCTCTCCATCGCCGTCTCCGGGTGCGGCTCGGGAATCCCGGTGAGCCGGTACGCCACCACCGCCGCGCCCACGAGCGTGAGCAGGACGACGAGCAGGGCGATCAGCGCGCGGCGCAGACGACGGCCGCGGGTGCGGCGGGCCTTCACGCGCCGGGTGCGGAGCATGCGGCCGAGGCCGCCCCGCATCCGGGCACCCTGGCGCCCGCCCTGCGCGGAGGCGGCGGTGCTCTCGGCCCGTGTCCCCCGCCAGGACGGCGTTCCCGGCACGGCTCGCGGTCCCCTCGCGCCTCGCGAGCCCCGAACACCGCTCGGGCCCGTCACGCCTTGTGAACCCCGCGCACCGCCCAGACCCGTCGCACCGTGTGAGCCTCGTCCGTCTCGCAGACCCGTCACACCTTGTGAACCTCGTACGCCTCGCAGACCCGTCACGCCTCGCGAGCCCTGCACACCTCGCGGGCCCCTGCCGCCTCGCAGCCCCCTCACGGTCGGTACCCCTGGCTCGCCAGGACCGCGCCCGAGCTGTCGTACACCGTGACTCTCAGGGGATCCACGGACGGCGCGTTGTCCGGCGCCGGGGTGGGCGGCGCCGGGGTCACCGCGTACCAGGCGGCCCAGCCGGGCCTGCCCGCGAGGGTCAGGGCGGTGGCGTGGACGACTCCCGCGGCGGTCGTGACCTCGACGTGGGCCACTTCGCCCGAGCCGCGGAAGACCCCGGAGAACAGCGTGCGGCCGTCGTTCCAGTAGGACGCCTGGAGCGAGACGCGGGGGGTGCTCGGATCGGGGTGGGCGTTCAGGATGCCGTGCGACTGGACGGGCATGCCCGGTTCCGTCCAGTGCGAGCCTTCCTTCGTCAGCCAGATCTCGGTGCCGGAGGCCACCCGCACCCGCTCGCCGGATGCCACGACCCGCACCCGCCCGGCGGTCTCCGCCGGGGACGGGGTCGCGCTGTCGCCATGGGCGGCGGGCGAGCTCGCCGGCTCGCCGAACCCGAGGCCGGCGCCGTCGTGGAGTCCCACCACGGCGAGCGGCACCAGCAGGGCACCGCAGGCGGCCCCCAGCACGGTGGTCCTGCGCCGGCGCCGACGCCGGCGGCCCTCGCGCTCGATGGCGGCCAGCGGCACGGCGGAGGGCGTGACGTCGTACGCGGCGTCGGCGAACACCTCGCGCAGCCGCTCGGCCTCGGCCGACATGCGTGCGGAACGGGACGAGAGGCTCATGAGCGTGCTCCGGAGACGGGGTGGCGGCCGGCGAACACCGGGTGGGCGCGCAGCGCCTGCAGGCCGCGCCGGGCATGGGTCTTGACGGTGCCGACCGAGCAACCGAGCAGCTGGGCCGTCTCGGCCTCGCCCAGGTCCTCCCAGTAACGCAGCACCAGGACGGCGCGCTGCCGTGCCGACAGCGCGGCCAGCGCGGTGTCCAGAGCGGCCCGCTGGGTGACGGCCTCCGCGTGTCCGGGCTCGCGCTGGTGCGCCCGCTCGGGCACGAAGGGCATCAGCAGCTGCGCGACCCGTCTCTTGCGCGTCCGGCTGAGGTTGTTGTTGACCAGCGAGCGGCGTACGTAGAAGTCGACGTCGTCGCTCGGGATGCGCCGCCAGCGGGCGTACACCTTGGCCAGAGTGGTCTGGACGAGGTCCTCGGCGTCGTGGAAGTCGCCGGTGAGCAGGTGCGCGGTGCGCACCAGGCGGGGCCAGGCAGCGCGGGCGTACGCGGCGAAGTCGCCGCTTTCGGGCTGGACTTCGAAGGTGGGGGTGAGGTTGTGCGGCACGACCTGCGGTCCCTCGGGTCGGGTGCGTGGGGGGTGTTTCAGGGCGCGGGAGCCGGCGCCTGGACGGCCCGACTCCCGCGCCCGCGTGCTCAGTTCAGGTCCAGACGGGAGTGGACCGCGCCCTCGGTGCCTCGGACGACGATGCGGCGGACGTCGAGGCCGTCACTGTGGGCCGGCAGGTCGGCGCCGACGCACCGGACGCCCCAGCCGAGGTCGCCGGCGAGTTCCGGGAGCCTGCCGTGCGGGGTCCCGGCGGCCGCGACATACTTCTGAATCCCTGCCATGAACGGACAACTCCTCGTGACCTGATGGGCGTTCGGACGGCGCAAGGGCGCCTCTCCCCTCCTACAAACTCCCGGCGCCCGCCGGCCGGATGACACCGGTCCGAAGATTTTCCGTACGGACGTGCGTCAGTCGAGCGCGCTCGCCGCCCGCCACTGGTCCCAGCTCAGGTTCCAGTCGCCGTAGCCGTTGCCGACGGCGACCGTGTCGCGGGAGCCGTCGACCTTGACGATGTCGCCGGGGATGACCTCGTCGTAGAACCGCTTCGCGGTGCCGTCGGTGGCGAGTCCGACGCAGCCGTGCGTGACGTTCTGGCGCCCGCCGTAGGTGTTCGCCTTCGGGTTCTGGTGGAGGTAGGTGCCCGAGGTGGTGAGGTGGACGGCGTAGTAGTAATAGCCCGCGTACGCGTCGCCGTAGCCCACGGACCGCGAGTTCATGAAGACCTTCGTCGCCTTGTCCGAGACGACCATCGTGCCGTTCCAGGTGTCCATGCCCGGCGCGCCCGCGGTGATCGGCACGCGGCGCGACGAACCGGCCTTCTCAACCGTCATGAAGTGTGTACGGACATCCACCGTGGCGACGAGGGAGCGGCCCACCGTGAAATGCCTGGTGATTCCGGCTCCGGCCCGGACGGTGACCGCCGTGCCGGGCTTCCAGTACGCGCGGGGCCGGAAGTCGACGCGCCCGCCGTCGGCGAGGTTACGGTCCCTGACCCAGCCCCAGGAGCCCTCGACATCGGCCGTCACCTTCAACTGCCGTTCCACATCGGCCCGTTCGGCCACGGGTATCGGATGGTCGAAGGTCACCGATATCGGCATGCCCACGCCCACGGTCTGCCCGTCGGTGATGTTGATGTGCGCGCCCGTCAGGGACTTGGGCGGTGTGGCGGAGGGCTTCGGCCGGGCCTCGCCCGTGGGACCGGCGGTCCCGGTGGCGGCCGGCCCGCCGCCGGGACCGGCTCCGGTACCCCCGCTGCCGTCGGCCACCGCCTGCGCCGAACACCCGGTGAGCGCGAGCGCGCACACGGCCGCCGCGCTCCAGGCGCGGGCGAACCGGCCGCGGCCGCCTCTCGGTTCCGTGGTCATGGTGATCCCCCTGTGGTGTGTTTCGATGTGCGACGTACGGGACCTGTACGCACGACAGGGACGGCCGGGTTGCACACGGCCGGCGAAACTGCGGAAATTCCGGCGGGGGGCATGACCGAGGAAGAGTTCGACGCGTTCTACGCGACCGCGTTTCCCCGGCTGACCGGCCAGCTCTACGCGTTCACCGGGGACCACGGCGAGGCGCAGGACGTCGTCCAGGAGGCGTTCGTCCGCGCCTGGGACCGGCGGCGGGAGTTCCTCGCCGACGGGGCACCCGAGGCGTGGATACGGACCGTGGCGACGCGGCTCGCGGTGAGCCGCTGGCGTCGTGCCCGCCGCTGGCTGGAGCTGGTGCGGCGCACACCGCCGTCCGACCACACCCCGGGCCCCGGCCCCGAGCGCACCGCGCTCATAGCCGCGCTGCGTACGCTGCCCGAGGCGCAGCGGATGGCGATCGTTCTGCACCATCTGTGCGACTTGAGTGTCGAGCGGGTAGCCTCCGAAACCGGTGCTCCCGTCGGCACGGTCAAGGCGCGGCTCTCCCGGGGCAGGGCGGCGCTGGCACGGGTGCTGTCGGAGGATTCGGCGGGCCCGGCCGGCTCCGCGCGTTCGCTGGACTCCGCGGGTATGCCGGACAAGGGGGAGAGGGAGGACGACCGTGTCCCATGAACTCACCTCCGAACTGCGGGAGTTGGCAGCGGAGGGCGAGAGGCCGCCGACGCTGACCGGTGCGGAGATCCGCGGCCGGGCGGTACGCCGCCGACGCCGTCGCCGCACGGCGATGGCCGCGGCCGGCGCCTCCGTCGCGGGAGCGCTCGTCCTGGTCGTCGTGGTGAGCCTGGGCGGCGGCACGCACCACGATCCGCCCCCGGCCGCCAGTCCCACCGTCACCCCCAGTCCCCCGGTGGCGACGCCGGACGCCACGATCGACCTGGGCCGACGCGTGATCTCGGTCGCCGGCCGCGAACTGACGCTCACCTCCGACAGCCTGACGGGTTATGTACCGACCCTCCGGTCCACGGTCACCGTCAAGGAGCCCACCATGATGGTCTCCGGCAAGACCGTCGGCTTCAGCGGCGCCTACAGCTTCAAGGCCTCCTGGGCGATCGAACTCACCGCCCCCGACGGCACGACGGACTATGTCGGTGCCATCACGGGCGACGAGAAGGGCTTCTACGACGCCGTCCACGGCTGGATCGGCCTGCGCGAGGCCGATGCCAAGTGGCTGTACGAGCGGCTCGCACCGGGCTCGGTGGTCGAGATCAGACCTTCGAGCGGCGGGCCTTCCTCGCCGGACCCGACGGCGGTGGACGGCGGCACGGGCGGCACGGGCACGAGCCTGGGCACCGGCTCGGGAGCGCCGGGCTCGGGACCCTCGGGCGGCTGACGCCTCGGCGCGCGGCCGGTCGGCGCCACGGAAGGGGCGGTGCCGGAATCCTCCGGTACCGCCCCTTCCGGCTTTCCGTCCAGGTGCCCAGGAGCCCGACATGGCGTCCGGTGAGCCTGAAGCGTCGTACGGGAGATGAAACTCAACGCCCCTGGCCGGAAGCGCTCCCGGCACCGGCAGTCGCGCCGAACCGAGCAGCCGTCTTGGCATCGGTCGTGGCATCGGTCGTGGCATGGGCCTGCGCGTCGATGTGCGCGTCGAGCGCGGCGAACGTCGCCTCGGGGCGCTCGATGTGCGGCAGATGGCCGGCCTCGGCGATCGGCTCGAACCGTCCTCGCGCGAACGCCCGCGCGTAGGCCCGCCCGTACGCGGGCGTGACGACGCGGTCGCTCTCGCCCCACAGCACGAGGGCCGGGATCCGCACCCGGCCGAGCCGGTTCAGGAGCTTCGGGTCGTGCATGTACGGGTCGCCGGCCAGGAGGCGCAGGGTGGCCATGTTGGCCCGCTGGGCCGCGATCCGCTCCTCGGTGAGGGTGGCCGGGTCCACGGCGAACCGGGCCGGATCGTGGAACGAGTACGCGGCGATCTCGTCCGGGCGGAGCCCGAAGATCTCGCGGACCGGCTCTCCCGGGACGGCCACGCCCGCCGCGTTGATCAGCACCAGCGAACCGATCACCGCGCCGTCGTCGCGGAAGGCCATCTCGGCCGCGGTCCAGCCACCGAGCGAGGAGCCGACGACGAGGACGTCACGATGACCCTCGTCCCTGAGCCAGTGCAGATAGGCGATCGCCAGGTCGTCGACGCCGGTGAACCAGTCGGGACGCTCGGTGCCGTTCCAGCCGGGGTGCGTGGGGACGACGGCGCGCATGCCGTGCCGGCCGGCCAGATGCGCGGCGACACCCTGGACGGTGGCGGGCCCGCCACCGCCGTGCAGGACGAGCGCGAGCCGGCCGTCGGCGGGGCCGGTCTCGGCGAGGGTGAGGGGGAGGTCGGGGCGCGGGTGGACGGTGCGGGTTCGCATCTCGGTGTCGGTCATGCGCCCCACGGTATCTACGCATACGTATATACGCAACCTTAGATTCTGGACTAGGATGCGGCCATGACCTCGAACCACGAGAGCCCCGGGGCCGGCGACGGAGCCGACGCGGCCGGGACCGGGACTACGGCCGGGACCGCTGCCGGGGCCGCTCCCGGTCCTGGTCCTGGTCCCGCAAGCAGCGGCGGGACCGGGAGCGGCCTCGACGCTCCGGCCGCCGTGGCCGCCGACCCGCCCTCCGTATCTCCCACTCCCCCCGCTTCTCCCGCTTCTCCCTCCCCTGCCGCTTCTCCCTCCCCTGCCGCTCCGGTCGATCTCGAAGAGCTGGGGCGCGCCGTGAAGGAAGCGCAGTACCGGCATCACCGCGCGCTCGACACCCGCCTGGCGGCGGTGGGCACGACGCTGGCGCAATGGGACGCTCTGCGGGCGATCGCCCGTACGCCCGGAGCGTCCGCGCACGAGCTGGCGGTCGCGACCTTCCAGGGCGACCAGTCCTTCGGCACCCTGGCCTCCCGGCTCGCGGCCCAGCACCTCATCGAGCGGCGGCCCGGTCGCGGCCGGCGTATCGAGCACCACCTGACGGAAGCCGGCGAGCGCGTCCTGACGGCGGGGCGCGCCGTCGCCCGCGAAGTCCTCACCGCGTCCTTCGGCCCGCTCGAAGAAAATGAACGGGCCACACTGATCGGCCTGTTGCGCCGCATCGGCTCCCCGGCCGATGCGCTCTAGGATCCGTGACCATGGAATTAACCGCTCTCATCGCCCTCGCCGGACTCGTCGTCGCGAGCTTCGCCGCCCTGGAGGGCAAGCTCGCCCGAACCGACCGCAGGATCGCCCACGTCGAGCACCAGCTCGACCTGATACTCGACCGGCTCAGCATCCGCGAGGAGCCCCCGCATCTGCCCGAGGTCATCGCCCTGGTGCGCGAGGGCAAGAAGATCCAGGCGATCAAGGCCTACCGCGAGGCCACCGGGGCGGGTCTGAAGGAAGCGAAGGACGCGGTGGACGGCATGGCCTGACGCCCCCGCCGGTCCATCCCGCCCGGGGTCAGAGAGGGGGCTGCGCCGGGGCCGGACCGAGGGTTGTCGTGCCGGGGGCGGTGCGGTGGCCGAGGCCTGTGCGGTAGGCGTCCAGGGCCGCTTCCACCCGGCCGGTGCGCCGCAGCAGGTCGCCCAGCAGCCGGCACAGGTCCGCCAGGTCCCCCGCCGCGCCCGCCCGCTCCAGCAGGCTCATCGCCCGCACATAGTGCTCCTCCGCCGCCTCGGTGTCCCGGGCGTCCTCCGCGATGATGCCGAGCAGTCGGTGCGCGGCGGCCGAGTGGATGGCGCCCCGCTCGGAATGCAGATCACCGAGCACCTGTTGCAGCAGCTCTCCGGCCTCGTCGGACTTGCCGCGCCGGTGCAGCACATCGGCCAGTTCCACCGCGACCTGGCTGGTGTAGAGCGCGGCCCGCTTGGCGGAGAGCATGGCCTGCGCCTCGCGCAACTCGCTCTCGGCACGCTCCAGCTCACCGTTCTGCGCGTACAGGTACCCGCGCATCCAGTGGCAGTTGGCGAGCTCGGTGCGGATCTGGAGCTGCCGGTAGAGCTCGGCGGCCTTGGCGAGGGAGGCGTCGGCCTCGACGATCCGCCCTTCGGCGATCATCGTCCGCGCCACCGACCGGTGCATCCGCGCCACCAGCGCCGGGTCCCCGACCTGCGGCGCGAGGGCGAGCGCGAACTCGGCGGCCTGGGCGGCACGGGCATGCGCGCCCATGTCCATGTAGGGCGCGATGACTCCCGTATAGAGAAGGAGCAGCGCTTCGGGGTCGTGCAGGCCCGTCCGGTTGAGTTCGTCGAGGGTGGACTCGAACAGGTAGCAGGCGTAACGGAGTTCACCGGCGAGGTAGTGAGAGACCGCCCGGCCGCGCACGGCGGGCACCCGCTGCGGCAGCGGCGCGTCCCCCAGCCGCTGCTCGGACTCCTCGAAGCGCCGCTGCGCCGTCTCCAAGTCCCCCATGTCCAGGGCGCATTCGCCGAGTCCGAGGAGCGCGGCGGCCTGCTCGGCGACCAGCCCATGGGCCTCCGTCTCCGCGAGCAGCACGGCGTAGACCTCGGCGGCCGGCTCGGCCTCCCCGGTGGCGAGTGTGCGCTGCGCGTCGGTCAGCCTCAGCCGCAGGTCGGTGGCGAGGTGGGCGGGCCGCCCGGTCGCCAGTTCCTCGTACGCGATCCCGAGCCGGCCGGCGATGTGCCGCAGCGCCGGTTCGGAGGCCCGCACCCGGCCGGCCTCCAGGGTGGAGATGTACGCGGGCGTGTACGCGGGCTCCGCCAGCTGTTTCTGCGTCAAGCCGCGTTCCGTACGCAGCTGTTGCACCCTGCGCCCGATGATCTCAGGGTCGTCCCGCTCCGCCATGGGGTAAGCATGCCATCAAGCCGCGTCAAGTCAGTCCAGCTTTTGACTACTGTCCAACCGCCTGGGCCCTCTTGCGATGTGAGCCCGGGAGCCTCTACGTTAAGCGCCGGATTAAGCATGCTTAATACGCCGCTGTTGTTGCGAGGTCACCGTGCTCCGACGTATTTCCGCGCGCTACTCCAGGGGGCTCCTGGCCGCCGTCATCGCGGTCGCCGCGCTGGTCACGGCGGCGAACGTGGGCCCGGCGAGAGCGGCCGAGCAAGCCCCCGCCGTGCACACCGCCTCGCACGCCGCTCCGTAGACGGCGTCCGGGGCACGCCGACGTCCCCGCGACCCGCCCCGGACCGAACCCCTCAGATGGTGCCGTCCACCGCTGCCCCGACGAACGCGGCAAAGGCACCGGCCCCGACCGTGAAGACCCCTTGGGCGGGGTCCTTCGAGTCACGGAGGGCTACCCGGGTGGCCAGAGGGGCCACCTCGACGCAATCACCGCCACCGCAATCACCGCCACTGCTCCCGCTGTACGTCGACTTGCGCCACCGCGCACACGTCGGGCGGCCGGCGCGGGCTGCTGATCGTGGACGTGGTGACCGACCGGTGGGGCCGGCATCCGCTGCCCGGACGCGGCAAGACCGTCCGGTTCGAGTGCCGCACCGCAGTCCGCGCCCCTGCGTGACCCACCCGCCGGGCGTCCTCGCGGTCGCCCCGCCGTCAGGTCGTACGGCAGCGGCGAATCCCCCTTGCGAGGGACGCATGGCGCCTACCCTGGCCGGGTGACCTCTACAGCCGCTCGCACCGCGCTGGACCTCACCGCCGACCTCCCGGTCCTGGCCCTGGAGGACCTCTACCGGGACCTGCACCGGCATCCCGAACTGTCGCTGCGCGAACACCGTACGGCCGCCGCCCTCGCGGAACGGCTGCGCAAGGCCGGGTACGACACGACCGAGGGCGTCGGCGGTACGGGCGTCGTCGGCGTGCTGCGGAACGGGGACGGGCCCACCGTCCTGCTGCGCGCCGACATGGACGCGCTGCCCGTCGCCGAGGAGACCGGGCTGCCGTACGCCTCGGGGACCGACGGGGTCATGCACGCCTGCGGTCACGATCTGCACGTCACGTGGCTGACCGGGGCGGCGGACGCACTCTCGGCCGGGCGCGACACCTGGTCCGGCACGCTGGTGCTGGTCGGGCAGCCCGCCGAGGAGACCGGCGAGGGCGCGGCCCGCATGGTCGCGGACGGGCTGCACCAACGCTTCCCTCGGCCCGACGTCCTGCTCGCCCAGCATGCGGCCCCCGGCCCCGCCGGGCTGTACGCGCACTCCCCGGGCCTGATCATGTCCGCCTCGACCGACATCGACATCGTCGTGCACGGACGGGGCGGGCACGGTTCGCGGCCCGAGGCGACGATCGACCCGGTGGTGACGGCGGCGTACATCGTGACGCGGCTCCAGACGGTCGTCAGCCGGGAGATCGCGGCCCGGGAGTCGGCCGTGCTCACGGTGGGACGGATCGAGGCCGGCACCCGGCACAACATCATCCCGTCCGAGGCCCGGATCGCCCTGAACCTGCGGACCCAGTCACAGGATGTCCGGGAGCGGATGATCACCGCCGTGCGGCGCGTCGCGGCGGGCGAGTGCGCGGCGGCCGGCTGCCCGAGCGAACCGGAGATCACCGTCGGCAGCGACTTCCCGATGACGGTCAACGACGCCGAGACCGACCGGCGGATCGCCGCCGTGCACGGCGAGGTCTTCGGTGCCGGGACGATCCTCGACCCCGGTCCGGCCATGGGCAGCGAGGACTTCCCACGGCTCGCGGCCGGTGGGATCCCCTACTCCTACTGGTTCGTGACCAGCACCCCGGCCGACGTGTGGAACGCGGCCCCGGGCGGCGACGACCTCATGACCCGGCTCGCGGCCGTGCCCAGCAACCACAGTCCGCACTTCGCCCCCGACCTCAGCACGGTCGCGCCGGGCGTACGGACCCTGGTGTCGGGGGCGCTGGCGTCGCTGTCGGCCGGCGGCTGAACTCCCCCCGGACGCGGGCCCGCGGGCGCGAACCCAGCGGACTCAGTTCTGCGTCTGCAACTGGCGCAGCTGTTGCCGCACGTGGTCGAGGGCGCCTTCCCTGCGGCCGGGCACGCGCAGCCTCAACCGGGCCAGTTCCGCGCCGAGTTCGCGGGCCCGTGCCGGGTCGCCGATACGGCCCCACTGGTGGTGCGCGCGGTCCACGGCCGACTCCACCTCCGGGGCGTCCGGCGCCTGCCCGGCGTCCAGCCGGGTCCCCGCGACAGCGAGCCAGCCGCGGCAGCTGCGCTCCGGGTCCCCCGCGAACATCGCCAGGTCGGCCCGTACCTCCATCCAGTGCAGCACCTGCTCGGAGCCGTACCCGTACGCGCGCAGCGCCTCCCGTTCCCGCCGCCCCGCCAGCGCGAGGGCCTCGTCGTGCCGGCCGTCCCGGACTGCGGCGGTGATCTCCTCGTGGGGATCGGACGGCGGGGAACTCACGGGCTGAGCCGATTGGCCGGGGAGAATCACGGGCGGCGCAGACGGCACGGTCGGTGGAACCGGCGGGGGCGGCGGGGTCCGCGGCGGAGACGTCACGGTCGTGAACCCCGGCGCCGGGGGCCATGGTTGCCCGGCCCACGACTGCCGGGGTTCGAACACCAGGTCCGCCGCCCCTGGCCGGGCGGCCTCCTCGCCCGTCGTCCTCGCCAGGGCCTGCTGGTGGAGCTGGAGGAGAGGAGGGCGGTGGCCGCTGCGCAGAAGGGCGGCGACGGCTTTCATGTAGGCCGGCTGTGCCACCGTACGACGGGGCGGCGGCGGGGCGACGCGGCCGTACAGCGCGGTCGCCGGGCCCACGGTGAGCGGGCGCCCGGCGAGGAACTCCCAGGTGTCCGCGTCCGCGTGCAGGTCGATGAACACGGTCGTCGAACCCGCCGGGCGCAGCCGGAGCTCCTCGGCGACCCAGTGCCAGGGGAAGGCCGTGTAGCGGACCGTCGCCGGGGTGGTGCGGGCCAGCGCGAGGTGCGGAAGCCTTTGGCGGCGGTCCAGTTGGAGCTGTCCCGTCACGAACATCGTCAGCGGTCCCGGAGCCGTCGCCGCCGCGCGCAGCCGGGTCAGCACGGCCTGCGGCTCCAACGGGTCGGCCAGTTCGACGACGTTCGCGGTGTCGGTGCCCGACAGCACCGGCGGGGCGACGGCCGCGAGCACGGGGAGCACGGACGCCGCGTCCACCAGGCACCCCTTGCCCACCGGCGAAGCAGCGAGGAGCAGCACGGTTCCGGGCATAGGTTCCCTCCCCCATCGATCAGGTACCTCAGCACCGTAACGGCTGCGCATGCAAAGGGGGGACGCGAAGAGTGCTGACGCCCGGCCCGGCCGCGGGCCCCGAAGTCCGCCTCGGCCGCCCCGGTCACGTCCCGCGCTCGCCGCGCGCCCGGCGCCGTACGGCGAAGATCGTCGTGTCGTCGGCGAGCCGGCCGCCGCAGTGGTCCAGGGTGCCGTCGCGCACGAACCGTACGAGGAGATGCGGCTCCGCCGTGCGCGGGTCGCGCGCCAGCGCCTTGGTGAGGGCGTCGCGGAGCGGGAAGAACTCACCCGCCGCGTCACGCGCCTCCGTCACCCCGTCCGTGACCAGGAGCAGCGTCTCGCCGGGAGTGAGCGGGACCCGGAGCACCGGCGGTGGCGCGAGCGTCAACTCGCTCAGGCCCAGCGGGAGTCCGTCCCCGGGCGGCAGGCTGCGTACGCCGTCGGCGGTGACCACGAGCGGGGGTTCGTGGCCGAAGTTGATCACCTCGACGGTGCTCGGCGTGTCCTCGGGGAAGGCGACCAGGACCGCGGTCGCGAAACGGTCGCCCTCGTCGCGGCCGACCGCCGCGCAGTAACGGACGTGCCGCAGCATCCGGACCTCCAGCCGCCCGGCGACCGTGTCGAGTACCCGCTCGTGGTACGCCGCCTCGCGGAACGTTCCGAGCAGCGCGGCCGCCGCCTCCACCGCCGCGAGTCCCTTGCCCTGCACGTCGCCGAGCAGCAGCCGGGTGCCGTGCAGGCCGGGCTGGATGTCGTAGAAGTCGCCGCCGACCCTGGCCTCGCTGTCGGCGGTGAGGTAGACGGCCGCGTGGTCCAGGCCGCCCCAGCCCGGCGGCATCGGGCGCAGCACCGTACGCCGGGTCGTCTCGGCGACATCCCGCATGTGCAGCATGCGCCGCTCACCGCGCACGCGCAGGGAGCAGGCGAGGGTGGCGAGGACGCCGCCCGCCACGACGAGGACGAAATCCGGCAGGCCCGTCTGGTACTGGTGCGGCCACGACGTGTCCACGACGCTGTAGGTGCACAGCGACATCAGCCCCAGGGCCACCGTGCCCAGCACCCCGCAGATCGCCGCGGCGACGGCCGGGACCACCACGACCCACGAGATGATCCGGAATCGCCCGGAGGTGTTCGCGTCGAGCAGCGCGATACCGACGAGCAGCAGCAGCGGCGGCACCCAGGCGACGTTGCGCCCGCGCATCCGCAGCGGTTTCTGCCGTTGGACGGCGTCGGGCGGCCCGGCGTGCGGAAGTCGGCCGAGTACGGATCTCCGGTCGGCCACCTCGCCGTACCGCCTCCTTGTTCGTGCTCTCAGTAAGCGACGGACATACGGCCGTGCGGGTGAATGGGCATCTCCAGCTGGTCGACGAAGGCCATGGCGTAGTCCTCGGCGCTGATCCGGCTGTGGCCTTCCGGGTCGGTCAGCATGCGGTCGCCGCCGATCCTGAATTCGCCCGTGCGTTCGCCGGGTCCGATCTCGGCGGCGGGTGAGATGTACGTCCAGTCGAGGTCGTCGACGTCGGTCCGCAGGTAGGCAAGGGCGTCTCGGTGCGCCAGCGCCTCGGGAAGGTACTCCTCGGGGAAGTCGGGCTGGTCGCAGGCGGCCTCACCGGGCGCGACCTCCAGGGTGCCCGCGCCGCCGACGATCACGAGCCGGTGCACCCCGGCCGACCGGACGCCCTCCACCAGGGAGTGGTTGAGGGCGAGGAAGGGTTCGCGGGGATCCGAGCCGTCCCGGGGCGGGACACAGGCCGACCCCACCGCGTCCGCGTCGGCCACCAGTTCGGCGACCTTCGCCGTGTCCGAGGCATCGGCCGCTGTCGCGGCGACCCCGGGAGCCGGGGACTGTCCGGACCGGCTGACCGCGACGACCTGGTGTCCGCGCGCCGACGCCTCCGTGGCGATACGGCTGCCGACCATGCCGGTGGCACCAAAAAGTACGAGCTTCATGCACCTCAGCGAAGCACGCGACCATGATCACCGCATCCCGGCGACGCGGGGGAAAGGGGATGCGCGGCCGTGCGGTGGGGGGTGCCGTGGCGGTTCGGTGGCGGTTTCGGTGGGGGTGCCGTGGCGGTTTCGGGGGGGGCGGGTCCCGTGGGGTCGGGTGGGGGCCCGTCAGGGGCGAGTGGCGGGTCCCGTGGCCCTATCGCGGGCGGGTGCCGTGGCGGTTTCGAGGGCGGGTCCCGTGGCGGTTCGGTGCGGTGCCGTCCCGACTTGCCAGGGGCTTCGGCGAGGTGTGACCTGGAAGGCGGGGGCGAGCAGAGAGGAGTCCTTCCATGGCTCAAGCCGCACCCGTGTCAGGGACACCACGTACATCCGGATCGACCGACGTCTTCGGGGAACGGACCCACACGATCGCGAAGTGGGCCGTACCCGTCGCCGGCGGGCTCATCTACGGCTTCTGGGCCGCCAACATCAACCGGAACGCAGGTGCCGTCACGGGCTGGAACGTGCTGTTCGGCTTCGTGTGCGCCATCGCGTTCGCGGCGGCCTACATGGGCGTCCGCACGGTGGCTCCGCTGATGCGGCGCGAGATGCACGCGCTGCTGTGGGCCGTGTTCGCGGGCTGCGCGTTCGGCTTCCTGTACAGCCAGACCGACGCGACCGTCCTGCGGTCCGTGTTCATGTCGCTGCCGGTGGCGGTGGGCGTGTTCGCGGTGGCCTTCTACCGCTACTACACGCACGAGGACGGAACGGGAAAGGCCCGCTGACTCCGTACCGGGCCGGTCCGACGTCGCGGTACGCCGGACCGGCCCCCGGCCCACAGCGCACAGCTCACTGCGCGCACCTCGCACTTCACACCCCACAGCAGCTCACAGCGCATGAGGCCCCGGCGGACCGCCGGGGCCTCATGCGTCTCCCTCACTCACCCACTCACCTGCCACCTGGGACCCAGTCCCAGGAGTTCGAGGAGGAGCCGGACACGGTCCAGCTCCACGCGCTGGAGACGGTGAAGGTCCAGGAACCGGAGGCGGTCACACTCCAGCCGGGGTCGTCGGCCGGGTTCCGGTTGTTGTCCCAGTGCGCGTTGTGCCACACCCCGTCCTTCTGGTCGGGGCACGGGTCCGAACAACTCGGCACCCATCGGCCGCCGGTGTCGACGAAGGCGGCGCTGGCCCAGGCATGGGCGCCGACGAGCCAGTACCAGCTGGTGTCGCCGGACACGCTCTGCCCTCTCACCGCGCACTCGACGCGGTCCTGGCTGCCCGGTGAGAGCGAGCCGACGACCGGCGAGTGCGTGCTGGGCTGAAGCCGCAGGTTCAGTTCTCCACGGGAGACGACGGTGCCCCATACGGGACTTCCGGAGCCGCCACCGCTGCCGGTGTGCGCCGACGGAGCCGCCGCCATGGAGGTACCGGCGGCCGCGACGGTCAGTACACCGCCGCTGAGCAGGGCCGCGGCAAGAGTCCGCAGGGCCGGGGTGGTGCGCATATCGGCCTCCTTTTCCCCAGATCCAGGAAACACCCGTTCGGGTGAGGGCTCCACCTGAGCGGCCAAAGTCCTTGGGGCCGCTGGGATGCACGGGGCGAGCCAGGCTGCTCGCACCCGTGCGCCCGGGGGTCGCGGCAGGAGGGCATCCGGGTGGGGGAGCATTGCCCACTCGAGGCAGAGGAAGGGCGGGGCGCACACCGCGAGACACGTCGAGTTCATACAACCTTTGCCCGCGCTCGGCGATCTGAGTGGGCGATCGGATTGCCGGTCCGCCTCAACGTAAGTCCGCCGAAGGAGCACCCGTGCCGAGACCTCTGCCCCGTAACGCCCTCCGGGCCGGTGCCACCGCCTTCGCGACGGGCCTGCTGACCCTGGGCGCGCCCTCCCTCGGCCAGGCCGCGGAGACCGCGCAGACACTGGAGTTCACGGTCTCCGAGGGTGGCAACCCGCTGCAGGTGGAGCCGTATCAAGATCACAGCGCCACCGCCTACCTGCACGCTCGCAACACCGGGTCGCAGCAGTTGACGGACTTCACGGTGACGGTCGACGCCACGGCCGTCAAAGGCCAGATGAGCCTGGAGCCCCCTGCCGCCTGCGTCGAGAAGCAGCAGCTCCTGTACGTGTGCGACGGCGAGAAGCTGAACTACGGCAAACCGCTTCAGCCAGGCGACGTCATGCATGGCCTTACCCTGCGATTCCAGACCCTCTCGACCGCGCGTCCCGGTTTCACGGGCGACGTCCGGATCTCCGCCGAAGCCGGTGACACAACGCTCGGCGGGACGACGCTCAAGGCGGAGGTGCCGGACATGGGCCCGCTCCTCGACCGGAGCACCCCCAGCGACACCCGGCTGAAGACCGGCGAGACAGTGCGTCCCGAACTCGGCTTCACGAACTTCAGTTCCCGGCCCTTGAACGGCGTCTACATCGCCATGCGCGTCGGCCAGGGGCTGTCGTTCAGCAAGGAGTTCAGCAACTGCGAGTACGGCCGCATAGGGCACGCCGGCGCCGGCGTCGGGGCTCGCTGCTACGTCGAGACCCCGGTCGCAGCGGGCGGCTCCTATGACCTCGACGACTTCTCGGCGAAGGTCGGCAGCACCGCGAGGGTCGAATGGTGGTCCGTGGCCGTGTACGGCACGACCGACGGATACGACTACAAGAACCTGAATCTGACCGACGTCCACCGCGGCACCGGGCGGGCGTTGGAAGTCACTCCCCGGGCCGACGGCCCCAAGCCGTTCAACCGGAACTACGGGACCGGCTGGGTCTACACGAACAACCCCTTCGACCTCGAAGCGCTGGGGACCACCGTCCACGGCACGGCCGGCCAGGTGGTGGAGGCGAAGCTGGGCGTCCGGAACAACGGGCCCGCCTCCATCGAGCAGTACGACCGCGGCGAAGGCCCCATGGACGGCCCTTCCTCCGAGGCCCACGTGACGATCCCACCCGGCACGACGGCGGTGAAGGTCCCGCACCTCTGCAGCTCGGACGACGACCGGAACTCGTCGGACAACGACAAGCACTGGGGCAAGCCTGGCGGCAGGCATTACACCTGTTTCCAGGACCCGAACGACTCGTACTTCGACGCCGGACAGCTCACGCCGTTCGTGTTCGACCTCCGCATCGACAAGCCGGCCGACCTCGCACCCGGTTCCATCAAGGTGACGCTGCCGCACCAGGACAGCAACGCCAAGGACAACACCGCGGCGATCACGGTGACCGCCGACGGTTCCCAGGGCCACGGCTCCGGCTCCTCCGGCGGCTCCTCCTCCGGCGGCAGCTCCGGATCCGGCGGCACCTCCGGCTCCGCCTCGGCCGGCACGGGCACCGGCACCGGCACCGGCACCGCGGCTTCGGACAGCACGGGGCAGGGCTCGATGGCCGACACGGGCACCGGCGCGCTGCCCTGGTACGCGACCGCGGGGGCCGTGGTCGCCCTGATCACGGGCGGCAACCTGTTCGTCGTCGCGCGGCGCCGCAGAAACTGAGACGAGGACGGGGACCGGACGGGGACCGGGGCATGTCTCCGCGAGTGCGGCGGCAGCCCGTTCGGCTTGTCATATGCGCCCATTTGCAGTCGGCCCGGTCGCGTACGGCGGCCGGGAGGCCTTGCCTGAAGACGTGTCCCCTCGTGTCCGGAGCGCTCTGTCGGCCGTGCTGATCGTGCTCGCCTGCCTCCTCGCGCCGCTCGGCGCGCTGTCGACGTGGGCGACGTACGGGCTCGGCGACTCCGGACGGTACGAGGCCACCATGGCGCCCCTCGCCGCCGACGACGACGTCCGGGCCGCCATCGCGGCCGGCGTCACCGACGACATCCTGCGCGAAGTACACGTACGGCCAAGGCTCCAGGGACCGGTGAACCACTTCGTGGCCGACGCCGTGCGCTCGTTCACCGAGACCGAGGCGTACCGCACCGCGTGGGAGGCCGCCAACCTGGCCGCGCACGACGCCGTGATGCGGGCGCTGCGCGAGGACCGCGAGGGTGCGGTGACCGTCGATCTCGCGCCCGTCACCGAGCGGGTCAAGCGCCGGCTCGCCGACGACCACATGCCGTTGGCCAACCGGATCCCCGTCGAGCACACCGAGATCACCGTGCTGGAGGCCGAGGACCTGGCCCGGCTCCGGAAGGGGTTCCACGTGCTCGAAGTCGCCGGTTTCTGGCTGCCGGTGGCGTCGGTCGTCTTCGCGGCGGTCGGGATCGTCATCGCCGTACGCCGCCGCCGGGCGGTCCTCGCCACGGGCCTCGGCACCGCACTGGGCGCCGCCCTGCTCGGTGGCGCGATCAGCGTCGGCCGCAGGCTCACCCTCGACGACCTGCCGCCCGACGTGTCCCGCATGGCCGCGGGCGCCGTGTACGACGCCCTCACCGACACCCTCCGGTTCGTCAGCTGGCTGCTGCTGGCCGTGGGTCTGACAGTGGCTCTGACCGCCACGCTGACCGGCGCCTACGCGCGCCGGCGGCGGGCCGCCGAGGCACCCCGGCGGACTCCGGCCGAGCAGTCCACACGCGTGGGCGCCTGACCCGCCGCGAGTCCGCGGAACGCGCCGTCGGCCGGACTTCGCACCTCGCACCGGGGGACCCGCGCAACCCCCACCAGCGGGGCCGAACCGGAGGCCGGCCCCGGAAAACCGCCATACTCGGTACATGTCCCGCGAGTTCCCCATCGGCCTCACCCCGCCCGACTGGCTGGTCAGGAACCTCAAACCGCAGCGGGTACCGGTCAACCGGGCCGCCGCGGCCCGCGCCGCCGTCGCCCTGGCGCTCCCCCTCGCCGTCGGCCTCGCCTACGGCGAACCCGCGTACGGCGCCCTGGCCTCCATGGGCGCGCTGTCCGGAGTCATCGGCGACACCGCGGACGCGTACCGCATGCGGATCTTCAACATCGCCTTCCCGCAGTTCTTCGGCGCGATCGGCGTCACGATCGGCGCCGCGGTCTTCGGGCACGGCTGGGTCGCCGTCGCCACCCTGACCGGAGTCGCCCTGGTCTCCGGGATGATCTCGTCGATCGGCGCCGTCGCCTCCGTCACCGGCCTGCTGCTGCTCCTCAACTGCGTGATCGGTGCCGGACTCCCGCTGCCCGGCGCCTGGTGGCTCGCCCCGCTGCTGATGTCCGGCGGCGGGCTCCTCGTCCTCGCCCTGACCCTGCTCGCCTGGCCGCTGCGCTCGGGGGTGCCGGAGCGGTCCGCCGTCGCGAGCACCTACCGCACGGTCGGGGACCTGCTCGCCGCGAGCGGCACCGACGACTACGAACGTCTCCGTCTCGCCGTCACCCGGTCACTGAACGAGTCGTACGACGTCGTTCTCGCCCGGCGCGCGTTCCACCACGGCCGCAGCCCCGACCTCGTCCGGCTGCTCGCCCAACTGAACGCCGTCACCCCCGTCGTCGAGGCCGCCCCCGCCGCCCACCAGCGGGGCGAACCGCTGCCCCCGGAGATCCCCGCCGCCGTACGACGGATCGCCGAGACCGTCGAGACCGGCGGCACCGGCCCCCTGGAACTGCGCTTGCCCGCCCCCGCCGACGAGACCGGGCGCGCCGTCGACCACGCGCTGCGGCACGCCGCCGGCGTCGTGACGGACCGGTCCCCCGACCCGCACGGCCTCGACGACCGCCTCGGCCGGCCCGCCGCCCTCCGCGTCCGCGCCGCCCGCGCCACCCGCAACGTCCTGCTGTCCGCCGCCTCCTGGCGCTACGGCACCCGCCTCGCCCTGTGCATCGGCCTCGCCCAGGTGCTGGTCTCCACCGTCGCGGTGCCGCGCTCCTACTGGGTGGCGCTCACCATCACGTTCGTCATGAAGCCCGACTACGGCTCCGTCTTCTCCCGGGCACTGCTGCGCGCGCTCGGCACGGTCGCCGGTCTGGTGGTCGCGGCGGCCGTACTGACCGTCGTGCCGCGCGGCTGGTGGGACGTGCCCGTGCTGATGCTGCTCGGCGCGCTCATCCCGGCCCTGACCCCGCGCGGCTACGGCTATCAGACCGCCGCCATCACCCCGGTGATCCTGCTGCTGTCCGACGTCCTCAACCACCAGGGCACCGGGCTGATCGTCCCCCGCCTCGTCGACTCCCTCATCGGCTGCGCGATCGCCCTGGTGGCCGGCTACCTCCTCTGGCCGGAGAGCTGGCACGCCCGGGTCGGCGACCGGCTCGCGAACGCGGTCGCCGACACCGCCGGCTATGTCGAGCTGGCCTTCGGGGACGCAGCCGAGCCCGCGGCCCGCGCCCGCGGCAGGCGCCGCCTGTACCGCGACCTGTCCTCCATCCGTACGGAGTTCCAGCGCGCGCTGACCGAACCGCCGCCGAACGGGCGCCGCGCCGCCGCCTGGATGCCGCTCGTCGTCGCCGTCGAACGGATCGTGGACGCGACGACCGCCGCCCGGGTCCGCGTCAAACAGGGCGCGGCCGAGCCGTCCGCCGCCGAGATCTCCACCATCGCGCGCCAGCTGCGGGAGCTGGCCGAGGGACTGCGCGAGACCGACGTGCTCTTCGCCGTCCGCACCGACCTCACCGGGCCCTCGGACAGCGTGCTCGAACCGGTTCGGCAGGAGGTCGCGGCGGCCCGGGCGATCGCCTCGCCGCACTGAGCCGGGCCGTGCCGGAGCCCTGACCGGCTTTACCCTCCTGTTGCGATCCCTTGACACAAGCGTGATGCCGGGGGAGGGCGCGTCACGGGACCCCTAATTCCGACAAATCGCCGCGGCGGGAAAGTGAACCAGTGGGCGCCGCAAGGGGGTTGACGTGACGGTCGTCCGGTGTGCCGCCCCTGCCGAAGATCACCATCTATGGCCGCTAACCTTACGTGTCCGTCCTGGCCAGGGATTGACGGGATCAACTCACGCGAAGGGTTGCGCACATGGGCATTCTCACTCTCCTGCGGAATGCGATCGGCCGCTCACGCAAGGGTCGTGACGCCGACGCGGAGACCTCGCGAGAGGCCACGTCGACCGCGACGGTCCCGGCTCCCGCCGCGGAGCCGACGCTCACCCCGGAGGCCGAGCCGGCCTCCACCCCCGTACCGGAGGCCGAGGCCACCATCCCGGCTCCCGCGTCCGAGCCCACGCCCTCCGTGGTCGACGAGCTGGTGTCGGCCGCCTTCGACAACGTGACGGTGCCGAAGCAGACCCCGTCTCCTTCCGCGGAAGAGACGACTGCGGAAGAAACGCCTGCGGCGGAGCACCCGGCGGAGGAAACCCCGGAGGCGCCCGCAGCGGCAGAGACCGAGCCCGTAGCCGAGCTCGCCCCCGACGCGGAGGCGGCGCCGGTCGCCGAGACGGAGCCGACCACCGAGGCGGAGGCCGTCGCCGAGACGGAGGCTGTCGCTGAGGCCGAGGCCGAGGCCGAGGTCGAGGTCGAATCGACCGCCGAGGTCAAGGCAGAGGCCGCCGCCCCCGACGTAGAGGCGGCGCCCGTCGCTGAGGCCGAGACGGAGCCGACCACCGTCGCCGAGCCCGTCGCCGAGACGGACGGCGTTTCTGAGGCTGAGGCCGTCACCGAGTCCGAGGCTGAGCCGGTCGTAGAGGCCGAGCCCGTGGCCGCGACTGAGGTCGAGGTCGAGGCTGCCGTCGAGCCCCAGCCCGAGGCGGAGCCGGTCGCGGAGGCCGAGCCCAGAACCGAGACCGAGCCGGTCGCCGAGGCGGAGGTCGAGACCGCCACTGAGGCGGAAGCCACTGCCGAACCTGTAGCCGAGCCGGTCGTGGAGGCGGAGCCCGTCGCCGAGGCTGCGGCTCCGGTCGAGCCCGGGCCCGTCGCCGAGGCGGAAGCAGCCGCGGAGGCGGAGCCGGTCGTCGAGACCGCGCCCGTAGCCGAGGCTGCCGCCGTTGCCGAGCCCGAGGCCGAGCCGGTCGTCGAGGCCGAGCCGGTCGTCGCCGAGGAGGTCACTCCGGTGGCCGCGCAGGTGGACGAGCCCGCGGTCGCCGACGGCGGCGAGTCCCCGCAGGTGGCACCCGCGGCTGACGTCGAAAGCCGCACGGGTGGTGCGGGTGAGAACGAGGACGCCGAGGGCGAAGCCGAGGCGGAAGCCGACGTCGCCGAGGCGGAGCCGGTCGCGGCCGAGGGCGAAGCCGAGGCGGACGCCGCCGACGCCGCCGCCGCCGACGCCGACGCCGACGCGGACGCCGACGCGGAAGCCGACGCGGACGCCACCGAGGCGCAGGGGGGCGTGACCGAGGGCGGGGCCGAGGCGGCGACGCCGGGTACCTCCGCCGTCACGGCCGCCCACGTCAAGGCGGAAGCCCCGGCCCTGGTCACGGCGTACCAGGAAGCGGGTACCGCGCTCGAGAAGCGGGACCTCACCGGAACGCGCGCCAAGGTCTACCTCGTACTCGACCGCTCCTCGTCCATGCGGGCGTACTACAAGGACGGTTCCGCCCAGGCCCTGGGCGAACAGGCCCTCGCCCTCGCCGCCCACCTGGACACGGACGCGACCGTCCACGTCGTCTTCTTCTCCACCGAGCTGGACGGCACCGGCGCCCTCACGCTCGCCGAGCACGAGAACAAGGTCGACGACCTGCACGCCGGCCTCGGCCGCATGGGCCGTACGAGCTACCACGCCGCCGTGGAGGAAGTCCTCACCCACTACCGGGGGTCGGGCACCACCGACCCGGCCCTGGTGATCTTCCAGACGGACGGCGCCCCGGACGCCAAGACCCCCGCCACCCAGTCCCTCACGGACGCGGCGAAGGACCACCCGGGTGTCTTCTTCTCCTTCGTCGCCTTCGGCGAGCACGACAACAAGGCCTTCGACTACCTCCGGAAGCTGAAGACCGGCAACACGGCCTTCTTCCACGCGGGCCCGGCCCCGCGTGAACTGACGGACGTCGAGGTCTACGACGGCGTCCTGGAGAACTGGCGCCCGTAACCCGTACGCCCGCGTACACCGCACCACCGGGCCGCCCCTTCCCACGCCTTAAAACGGGAAGCGGGCGGCCCACCCATGTCGGCTACGATTTCAAGGTTCACCGGCGACGACCCGCCCACCGGAAATCCGACGCGATCGTCGCCCCACGTAGCGACCTGGGAGCAGCCCGCGATGGCTCGACACCTCATCACCAGCGCCCTTCCGTACATCAACGGGATCAAGCACCTGGGCAACATGGTGGGGTCCATGCTCCCGGCGGACGTGTACTCCCGGTACCTCCGCCAGCGCGGCCACGACGTCCTGTACATCTGCGCGACGGACGAGCACGGCACCCCCGCCGAGCTGGCGGCCAAGGAGCGCGGCCTGCCGGTCGACGAGTTCTGCGCGCAGGCGCACGACGCGCAGAAGGCCGTGTACGACGGCTTCGAGCTGGCCTTCGACTACTTCGGCCGCAGCTCAAGCCCGGAGAACCGTGACATCACCCAGCACTTCGCGCGCCGCCTGAACGAGAACGGCTTCATCGAGGAGCGCGCGATCCGTCAGGTGTACTCGCCCGCCGACGGCCGCTTCCTCCCGGACCGCTATGTCGAGGGCACCTGCCCGCACTGCGGTTACGACAAGGCCCGCGGCGACCAGTGCGAGAACTGCACGCGCGTCCTCGACCCCACGGACCTGATCGACCCGCGTTCGGCGATCTCCGGCTCGACGGACCTGGAGGTCCGCGAGACGAAGCACCTCTTCCTCCTGCAGTCGAAGCTCCAGCACGAGGTCGAGGAGTGGGTGGCCCGTCACGAGTCCGAGTGGCCGCAGCTCGCCTCCTCCATCGCCCGCAAGTGGCTGACCGAGGGCCTGCACGACCGCGCGATCACCCGGGATCTGGACTGGGGTGTCCCGGTCCCGGCCGACACCTGGCCCGAGCTGGCGGCCGAGGGCAAGGTCTTCTACGTCTGGTTCGACGCCCCGATCGAGTACATCGGCGCGACCAAGGAGTGGGCCGACCAGTCCGGCCACGAGGCCGAGAACCGTGACTGGAAGTCCTGGTGGTACGACGCGGACTCCGGCGAGAACCCGGTCCGCTACACGCAGTTCATGGCGAAGGACAACGTGCCCTTCCACACCGTCATGTTCCCGGCCACCGAGCTGGGCGTGCGCGAGCCGTGGAAGAAGGTCGACTACGTCAAGGCCTTCAACTGGCTGACGTACTACGGCGGGAAGTTCTCCACGTCCCAGAAGCGCGGCGTCTTCACGGACCACGCCCTGGACATCCTGCCCGCCGACTACTGGCGCTACTTCCTCATCGCCAACGCCCCCGAGTCGGACGACTCGTCGTTCACCTGGGAGCACTTCACGGCCACGGTCAACAAGGACCTGGCCGACACCCTCGGCAACTTCGTCAACCGCGTGCTGTCCTTCTCCAAGAAGCGCTTCGGCGAGGAGGTCCCGGCGGGCTCGGAGGCCGGCGAGGCCGAGGCGAAGCTGGGCGTGGAGATCGCGGGCCTGCTCGCGGAGTACGAGACCCAGATGGAGGCCCTCCAGTACCGCAAGGCGGCCGCCGCGCTGCGCGCCCTGTGGTCCGCGGGCAACTCCTACCTGGAGGAGAAGGCCCCCTGGCTGGAGATCAAGACCAGCCCCGAGGGCGCGGCGCTGACGC
This sequence comes from Streptomyces sp. NPDC002742, assembly GCF_042888885.1. Classification (NCBI taxonomy): domain Bacteria; kingdom Bacillati; phylum Actinomycetota; class Actinomycetes; order Kitasatosporales; family Streptomycetaceae; genus Streptomyces; species Streptomyces sp. NPDC002742. Next base: position 363,716 of record NZ_JBIAQF010000006.1, on the reverse strand, counting down.
TCCGTACGGCGATGAACCTGATCCACCTCTACTCGGTGGTCTCGGAGCCCTTCATCCCGGCGTCCGCCCGCGCGATGCGCTCGGCCTTCGCCCTCGCGGACGACACGGCGACCTGGGTGACGCCGGACGAGGCCCGCGCCCTGTCCTTCCTCCCGGCCGGCACCCCCTTCACCGTTCCCCCGGTCCTCTTCGCCAAGATCACGGACGAGGACCTGGAGTCGTACAAGGAGCGCTTCGGCGGCGCGCCGGAGTAACCGGACGACCGCTCGACAGGAGCCCGGGAACGAACCGTTCCCGGGCTCTTCGCTTGCCGGAAGCGATGCCGTACGGCCGCCCGGAGCGGGCACCGGCCCATGCTCCCGACCTGCAAAGGAGCCCAGGAGTGGCCTTGGAGGACGCATCCGGCCTCTCTCCTCACCGAACCCGGGCCCGCGCCCTCCGAGGCCGCTGCCAGGCCGTCGGAAACCTGCTGGAGGCCTTGCGGCCGCATGGTGAAGACCCGGCAAAGAGCCGGGAAAGGGACCCTCTGTCCGGTCCCGTCGATCCGGAGTGGACCCCGGCGCCAGAAAGTCCTCGACCACCCGTATGGTTTCCGCCATGGCAGTCCCCGAGGTCATCCCGATCGCCTACGAACCGAAGCACCGCACCGAGACCATCGGCCGGTACGCGGACGGTCAGTTTTTGGCGTCGATCACGTACGCCTTCCCCGAAGGGTTCCGTCCCGACGACGGCTGGGAAGAGCACAAACGTCTTTACGTGGTGCTCCACACCTTCGACACCGAGGGCCGCTACCGCGACTCGGAGGTCTGGTGCGCCGGCACCTGGGCCGAACAGCAACGAGCCGCCCAGGGCGAATACTCGGTGCTGTCACGCGCCCGCGTCCACCTGGCGAAACTGCTGCGCAGCCTGCCCCGGCGCTCGTACACGGACATCGCGATACGCCCGTTCCAGCTCACCGTCGACGGCGTGCTGTTCGGCCTGCTGACCGGCGTGGACGAGGGCGAGGCCTGGGCAGAGCTGTACCCCGACCGCCTCGGCTTCGCCGAACCGTGGGACGGCACGTACGACATCTGAGCGGACCTCCCTTCCCGACGTGACCCTGACAAGCTTCCCGGGCCGTTAGCATCGGGTCCCTCGAGTCACGAGGGGCTGGGGCAAGAGTGCGGATACAGGTGCGGGTGCGGGGAAACAGGTGGCTGCTGGCGGGCGCGGCACTGACCGCGTGGGGGATCACCGCCTGCGCCGGTACGGGCGGGGGAACGCCCGGCTCCCCGGCGGCGAGCGGTTCACCCGGCGCCGCCTCGGCCACGTCCATCGCGCCGGGACCACCGCTCTCCGCCCAAGCCCTGAAATCCATCGCCCTCACCGGTGACGATGTGGCGGGCACCCCGTACGTCTCGCTGGACGATCGGTCACCCGACGACTCGGACAGCACCTTCCCGCCGGCCTCGGACGCCACCTGCCAGACGCTGCTCGACGCGGTCGACGCCACCGACGCATCGGTCGCCGTGGACGAGAGCATCAACTGGTTGGACAGCATCTGGCCCGGCGGTGCCACACTCGCCTCCTACCCGGGCACGGGAGCGGAGAACGCCTTCGACCGCGCCCGTACGTCACTGACCGCCTGCCACGACTTCACCGGCGTCGGCTTCACGGGGAAGTACACCGCGCACGTCGAGCCGGAGAAGATCCCCCGGCTCGGCGACGAGTCGATCGCCTTCCGGATCACCGTCCCGGTGAAACAGGCGCCCGACCTGCGCAGCGGCCGTCGTGTCTCCGTACGGAACGAGGAGCACATCCTCGTGAGAGTCGGGGGTGTCACCGGGTGCTTCACGATGCTGGCCATGGACCGCATCGACCGCTTCCCCCTGGCTCTCGTCGAAAGAGAAGTCGCCCGCATGGCAAAAGCCCAGCGCGCCTGACGAGCACCACTCCGCCGGGCAGGACGGTCACCCGGCGCGGCCCACCCGGAGCCGACGCAGCGTCAATCTCGGCGATACCCCCGCCGGCGAAAAATGGACGGAAATCTTGAGCTTCGTCACCTACTTCCCCGGCAGGGGAACCGTCCGCGAGACGGCCTATCTCGAGGGCAAGGCAGAAGGCAAGGCCGAAGGCGTGGCTGACGGAACAGGGCCCGGAACCAGCGGGTCCCGGGCCCCTTTCCTGTCAGGGAGTCGAGGGCCCGCTACCCGGTGTGTTCCGGGCCTGTGTGCCGAGAGGTCAGGACGCCGAGGCCGACGGGCTCGGCCCGGTGTCGGTGCTGTCGTGGGTCTCGTCCGGGGCGACGCCCAGCGTCAGCCGGCCGTGAACACCGCGGGCGATGTGCCTCTTGTCGTACGCGAGGTACAGGAGCCCGCCCTCGTGGCCGTTGTCCGGGTAGATCGTGTCCTCGTCCAGCGTCGTGCGGGTGGTGGTGTTCGTGGAGTACGGGGAGACCTCCGCCGACGCGAGGACCGCCTTCTCCGCGAAGAAGAGCTGGCCCGTGTGGCAGGTGTGGCCGCCCTCGTAGCCCGCGTCGGTCCAGGTGCCGTCCACATGGACCTTCACGTGGATGTGGACGCAGCGGCCCCGGTACCAGCCGGGGAAGACCGTCCTGAAGGTGACGTGGCCGTGCCGGTCGGTCCTCCAGGTGCCGCGCAGATACCGCTTGTCGTCGGTGGGCTCGGCATGCCCGCCACCGCCTCCCGGGGGAGGACCGGACGGGGGTTCACCGGTCGGGGTGCCGGACGGGACGTCCGTGGGCCCGCCCGACGGACCGCCGCCGCCACCGCCGTTGCTCATCGCCTCGTAGCCGGAGTACACACCCACCGCCGAGCAGTGCCAGATGTCCACCGCGGCGTTTTTGACGGGCTTGCAGGTCTCCGCGTCGATCACCTTGAGTTCGAGGGTCAGGGGGATGCCCTCCTGGTCCTCGGTGATGTCCTGACGGATCTTGTCCGCGTCGATGTAGTAGGGGCCCTCGGTGGTCTCCGAGGTCAGCGTGTAACAGGTCTCCGCAGCGGACACGGCCGTCGGGACGCCGGCCGTGGCCCCCTCCGCGAACGCGTTCACGGCGGCGGCGCCGCCCACGCCCACGGCCGCCACGGCCACTCCACCTGCGACGACGACTTTGCGCCGGGTCATGTTCCCTTGGTGCGCGGGTCCTTGGGTCTCAGTCATGCGCGGGACGGTAGGGAGGCGACCTGTCAGCAGCATGGGTGCGGGCTGTGGTTTCACACGTCACACGAGAATGGCCCGGAACCATCGCTGGTTCCGAGCCACTTCCGTGTGCGTCGCCTGCCGGGGACGCCGAGCCTGCCTACTTCGGCTGCGGCTTGCGCACCGTGAGGTGCAGTTCGCGCAGACGGGTCTCGTCCAGCTCCGTGGGCGCGCCCATCATCAGGTCCTGCGCGTTGCCGTTGAGCGGGAACGCGATCGTCTCGCGGATGTTCGGCTCGTCCGCGAGCAGCATGACGATGCGGTCGACGCCCGGGGCGATCCCGCCGTGCGGCGGGGCGCCGAAGCGGAACGCGCGCAGCATGCCGGCGAACTGCTCCTCGACGGTCTCCCGGTCGTAGCCCGCGATCTCGAAGGCCTTGAGCATGATCTCGGGCTCGTGGTTCCGGATCGCGCCGGAGGACAGCTCCACGCCGTTGCAGACGATGTCGTACTGCCAGCCGAGGATGTCCAGCGGGTCCTGGGTCTCCAGGGCCTCCAGACCGCCCTGCGGCATCGAGAACGGGTTGTGCGAGAAGTCGATCTTCCCGGTGTCCTCGTCCTTCTCGTACATCGGGAAGTCGACGATCCAGCAGAAGCGGAAGACGTTCTCCTCGAAGTTGCCCGAGCGCTTCGCGGCCTCGACCCGCACCGCGCCCATGATCTTCGAGACCTCGTCGAACTCGCCCGCGCCGAAGAACACCGCGTGACCGGCGGCCAGGGAGAGGCGCTTGGTCAGCTCGGCGACGTTGTCCTCGGTGAGGAACTTGGCGATCGGGCCGGTCAGCGAGCCGTCCTCGCCCACGCGCACCCAGGCCAGGCCCTTCGCGCCCTGCTCGACCGCGTAGTCACCGAGGCCGTCGAAGAACTTCCGGGTCTGGCCGGACACGTCCGGCACCGCCAGGGCGCGCACGTGCTTGCCCGCGAAGGCCTTGAACTCGGAGCCCTCGAAGATGTCGGTGATGTCGGTGAGTTCGAGCTGGGCCCGCAGGTCCGGCTTGTCGGAGCCGTACTTCAGCATCGACTCGCGGAACGGGATGCGCGGGAAGGGCGAGGTGACGTGACGGTCACCGCCGAACTCCTCGAACAGCTCCGTCATGAGCTTCTCGATGGGCTGGAACACGTCCTCCTGCTCGACGAAGGACATCTCCACGTCGAGCTGGTAGAACTCGCCCGGCGAACGGTCCGCACGCGCGTCCTCGTCACGGAAGCAGGGCGCGATCTGGAAGTAGCGGTCGAAGCCGGAGATCATCAGCAGCTGCTTGAACTGCTGCGGCGCCTGCGGGAGCGCGTAGAACTTGCCGGGGTTCAGCCGCGAGGGGACCACGAAGTCGCGCGCGCCCTCGGGGGAGGTGGCGCTGAGGATCGGGGTCGCCATCTCGTTGAAGCCCAGCGCCGTCATCTTGTGACGGATCGCCGAGATCACGGCCGTACGCAGCAGGATGTTGCGGTGCATGCGCTCGCGGCGCAGGTCGAGGAAGCGGTACTCCAGGCGCCGCTCCTCGTTGACCCCGTCCTCGGCGTTGATCGTGAACGGCAGCGGCGCGGCGGCGCCGAGCAGCTCGACCTCGCTCACCTCGACCTCGACCTCGCCGGTCGGCAGCTCCGGGTTCACGTTCTCCGTACCGCGCGAGACGACCTTGCCGTCGACGCGGACGGTCGACTCCTTCGAGACCTTGTCGAGGGCCTCGTAGGCGGCGGTGCCGGGGCGGGCGACGAGCTGCGTGATGCCGTAGTGGTCGCGCAGATCGATGAAGAGGATGCCACCCAGGTCTCGGCGATTGTGCAGCCAGCCGCTCAGCCGGACGTCGCTGCCGACGTCAGAGGCGCGGAGCTCGCCGCAGGTGTGGGACCTGTACCGATGCATCGTCGTTTCATCCAGTCTTCGCGGATTGAGGGCGTGTTTCACGTGAAACACCCCCAGGGTACCGGGCAGCCCAGGATCACCTCCCCATCATTGACCGCTCCGCCACCGCCCGGCGCCCTGGACCGGCATCGGTGGCAGGCACCGATCACCTGTTCCTACAGTGGGCGCATGCGCACTGGTGAGCCCCTGCCCTCCGTGGGGGACGTCCTGGCCACTCTCGCGACCGGTGTGTGGCGCTGGGACAACGCCGCGGGCCTCGTCATTTTCGACGCGGAGGCCGCACGGCTCATCGGTATGCCCGCGAAGCTGACCACGCTCTCCGAGGCGGGCGCGCGCTCCCACATCCATCCCGTCGACTGGAACGAGATGGACGGCGTCGTGAACCTCGCGGTGGCCGAGGGCACGCTCGCCGAGGCCCGGATGCGGATCATGGACGAACACGGCCGGGTGCTCCGCACGGTCCGCAGCCGCTCCAGGCCCGTCATCGACCCCGAGACCGGGCATTACGAGCTGATCGGCACCCTCCAGGAGGTCAGCGAGCAGCCCCCGGACGCCGCCGCTCGCACCCCTGTCACCGGCGACTGGCGCCGCTCGCGGGAGGCCTTCCTGCTGGACGCGGGACGGGCGCTGGCCGAGGCGCGGTCCACCTCGGAGGTACTGCGGGTGGCGGCGGGGCTGTCGATGCCCGGCTTCTCGCCGGACGGACTCGCCGTGTTCGGCGCGGAGGCCGACCGGCTGACGATCATCGGCCATCACGGGCATCAGCCGGGCGACGAGGACCCCTTCTCGCACATGTCGCTGACCACGGACTATCCGGCCGCCGAGGTCGTCCGTACGGGCCGTGCGGTCTACCTCTCCTCCCCCGACGACTACAAGGACCGCTACCCGGCGTCCTGGCCGCTGGCCCAGCGCTTCGGGCGGCAGTCGTGGGCGTTCCTGCCGCTCACCGTCGCCGGCAGCACCATGGGCGCGTGGATGGCCGCGTTCACGTATCCCGTCACCTTCACGCCCGACGAGCGCTCGGTCCTCACGACCGTCGCCCGCATGCTCGCTCAGGCCCTCTCGCGCGCCGGAGCCGCCGAGACCGAGCGGGAGCTGACCGACGGCCTCCAGCGCTCGATGATGCCGACGCTCGGCCCGCAGATGCCGGGCATGAGCGTCGCCGCCCGCTACGTACCGACCGGCGGCGGCCTCCAGGTCGGCGGCGACTGGTACGACATGATCCCGCTGCCGGCCGGCCGCTACGCCCTGGTCATCGGCGACGTGCAGGGCCACGACGTCCGCGCGGCCGGGCTGATGGGCCAGCTCCGGATCGCCCTGCGCGCTTACGCCTCCGAGGGCCACCGCCCCGACGCGGTGCTGTCACGGGCCTCGCGCTTCCTCTACGGGGTCACCGACTCGGTGACCTACGGGTCGAGCGGTGGCGCCGACGGGGGCGAGGACCCGGCGGACCCCGCCGATGTGCGTTTCGCGACCTGTCTGTACGTCGAGGTCGACCCGGCGACCGGCACGCTCGACATCGCCCGCGCCGGACACCCCGACCCCGCGATACGCATGGCGGACGGGACCGTGCTGATGCGGCCCACGGCGGGCGGGCTGCCGCTCGGGATCGACCCGGACGCCGACTACCCGACCACCCGGCTCGTCCTGGAGCGGGGCGAGACCATGCTGGTCTGCACCGACGGACTCATCGAGACCGGCGGCCACGACCTCGACACCGGCTGGCGTCGCATCCGCCGGACGCTCGAATCCCACGACGGCGACATGGAGGCGCTCGCCGACGCGCTCGTCCAGGCCGTACACGGGCCCTCCTCCCACCACACCACCGGTCCACTGGCCGACCGGCGCGAGGACGACATAGCGGTGCTTCTGCTGTCGCGGCTGGGCATGGAGAGCGGCTACGACGACACGGCCCCGACCGTACGGCCGATGACGCGCCGCACGATGCTGACCGTGGCGCAGGCCGAGCCGGACCGGATCGCGGACGCCCGCCAGCAGCTGCGCGAGCTCCTGCACGACTGGGCCTCCGCGGACCAGCTCGACTCCGCGGTCCTGCTCGTCTCCGAGATGGTCACCAACGTCCTCGTGCACACCGACGCCGACGCGCTGCTCGTCGCCGAGGTGACGGGCGAGCCGGGCAAGCGGCGGATGCGGGTCGAGGTCACCGACGGCAGCGACGATCTGCCGCACCGCCGCCATCCGGGGGAACTGGCCTCGTCCGGGCGCGGACTGGTCCTCGTCGAGATGCTCGCCGACGCCTGGGGGGTGGACCCGCGGGGCGAGGGCAAGAGCATCTGGTTCGAGTTCTCCGAGGCCCCGGACACGGATCCCGGCGAACCCGGGACCCCGGACGACTCCGCGCCGCTCAACGCTTGGCAGGCGCTCGGGGAGGACACGGACTTCGGCGAACCGGTGGTCGCGGGCACCGCGGCCGGCTCACCCTCCAAGAACGGCTCCGGCGTCGCGGACGGCCATGGCGGCTCCGACCGCTACGAGTCCTCGGACGGCCCCGGTGCCCCCGGCACTCCGGGGAATCCCGGCGCCACCGACCCCTCCGGCGCGTAACGCAAGCGGAGTTCGTGCACCACGCCGAAGGCCGCCGCCGTCAGCGGTACGGCGAGCAGCATGCCGAGGACACCCGCGACGGACGCGCCCGCCGTGATCGCGAGCAGGACCACCGCCGGGTGCATCTGCACCTGCCGGCTCTGGATCATCGGCTGGAGGCCGTATCCCTCCAGCATCTGGATCGCGAGCACGAGCCCGAGCGTCCACAGGGCGATGACGAACCCCCGGTCGGCGAGCGCGACCAGGACGGCCACCGCGCCGGAGAGGAACGCGCCGAGATACGGGATGTACGCCCCCACGAAGACCAGCGCGCCGAGCCCGACGGCGCCCGGGACGCGCAGGACCAGGAGTCCGACGGTGATGCAGAGGGCGTCGATGAGCGCGATGATCGTCGTCCCGCGCATGAAGCCCTCGACGGCCGCGTAGGCGCGCCGGGCCATGGCCTCGACGACGTCGGCGGTCCCCCGGGGCGCGAGCGACCGCAGTGATCCGGCCACCCTGTGCGAGTCGCGCAGGAAGAAGAACACGAGCAGCAGGGCGAGGAAACCCATGGCGAGGGTCTCGGCCACGACGCTGACGCCGCTGACGACGTTGGACGCGGCCGTGCCGCCGAACCTGGCCAGCAGGTCCTTGGAGTTGGCGGCGATGTCGTCGAGCGAGGTGCCCGCCGCGCCGAAGTGCTCGGCGACGGAACGCGAGGCCTGCCGGAGCGAGGACGCGATCTGGGCGCCGGTGTGGAAGAGCGCGGCGACGACGACGTAGACGGCGCCGCCGACCACGACGGCCACCGCGACGCACGTCAGGGCGGCGGCGAGCGAGCGGTTGATCCGTGCCTTGACCATCCGCCGGTACAGCGGCCCGAGCAGGGCGGTGCCGAGCAGCGCGAGCAGCACCGGAACCACCGCCGTACGGAACTCCGCGCACAACAGGATCCCCACCCATCCCACCCCGGCGGCCAGCAGGATCACGACACACCAGGCCGCCAGCCGCCGGGCACCCTCTGGGAGTAGCTGCACCCTTCCAGCTGACCATGCGTCAGCCGAACCGGCGCCCGGGAAAGCCCGAACGGGGGAGTTCCCGGGAGAGTCCCGGTAGAGCGCGCGAAAAAGCCCCGTCCGGTACGCGCGGTACGGCGGACGGGGCTTCTCCGTGCTCAGTCGTTCACGAGGCCTCGGGGTGCCGAAGGACCCGGAAGGATCCCGGGGCCGGTCTACAGCCCGCCCTCCGACATCCCGTGCACCGCCGGGATCGTCCCCAGGCGGCCCTTCTGGAAGTCCTCGAAGGCCTGCTGGAGCTCTTCGCGGGTGTTCATCACGAACGGGCCGTAGTGGGCCATCGGCTCACGGATCGGCCGACCCCCGAGGAGGACGACCTCCAGGTCCGGCGTGTTGGAGTCCTGCTTGTCGTCCGCGCGGACGGTCAGCGTGGAACCCGCGCCGAACACGGCCGTCTGGCCGGTGTGGACCGGACGGCGGTCCGCGCCCACGCTGCCGCGCCCGGCGAGGACGTACGCGAGGCCGTTGAAGTCCTCGCGCCACGGCAGGGTGATCTCGGCGCCGGGCCGCAGCGTCGCGTGGACCATGGTGATCGGGGTGTGCGTGATGCCCGGGCCCTGGTGGCCGTCGAGCTCACCGGCGATGACGCGCAGGAGCGCGCCGCCGTCCGGGGTGCTGAGCAGCTGCACCGTGCCGCCCCTGATGTCCTGGTACCTCGGGGCCATCATCTTGTCCTTGGCCGGCAGGTTCACCCACAGCTGGAGCCCGTGGAAGAGTCCGCCCGACGTCACGAGGTGCTCCGGCGGGGCCTCGATGTGGAGCAGACCGGACCCGGCCGTCATCCACTGCGTGTCGCCGTTGGTGATCGTGCCGCCGCCACCGTTGGAGTCCTGGTGGTCGAAGATGCCGTCGATGATGTAGGTCACGGTCTCGAAGCCGCGGTGCGGGTGCCAGGGGGTGCCTTTCGGCTCGCCCGGCGCATACTCCACCTCACCCATCTGGTCCATCATGATGAACGGGTCGAGGTGCTTGTAATTGATCCCGGCGAACGCGCGCCGGACCGGGAAACCCTCGCCCTCGAAGCCACTGGGCGCGGTCGTCACGGCCACCACGGGACGCTCCACACCGTCGGCGGGCGCGGCCACTCGGGGCAGGGCCAGCGGGTTCTCGACAGTCACTGCGGGCATGTCGGTACCTCCTTGTGTTTCGAGTTTAGTTGAGAGTTGAACTTTCTATCACCCGTAACGACGCGCGCCCGGAGGGCATTCCCTCCGGGCGTCACGGGTTGGCGTCACGGGTTCATGGGGCGTTCCGGCCATGCGGACGTCGGGGCACCCGCCCCGCCCGCGGCGGCCGCACAGGCGGCCCAGCGGCCCGTCAGCCGCATACGCGGCAGGTCGGCCGCATACGCGGTCCGTCAGCCGTACATACGGCGCATCGCGAAGTCCACCATCTGCTCCACGGCCTTCGCGTCGAAGACCATCCGGTGCTCGCCCTCCATGTCGATCACGAAGCCGTAGCCCGTGGGCAGCAGGTCGATCACCTCGGCTCCGGTGATCACGAAGTACTTGGACTCCTTGCCCGCGTACCGGCGCAGTTCCTTGAGCGAGGTGAACATCGGGATGACAGGCTGCTGGGTGTTGTGCAGCGCCAGGAATCCGGGGTTGTCCCCGCGCGGGCAGTACACCTTCGACGTGGCGAAGACCTGCTGGAAGTCCTCGGCGGCCATGGACCCCGTGGTGAACGCGCGGACCGCGTCCGGAAGGGACGGCGGGGACGGCTCGGGATACAGGGGCGGCTGCTGGCCGTACCCGCCCGGCATCTGTCCGCCAGGCATCTGGCCGGGCATCTGCTGCTGCGGCGGGACGTACCCCTGCTGGGCGCCCGCGTTCTGCTCGTAGCCGTACATGCGTCAAAGAGTAGTGGGCCACATATGGCCCACCCGGGGTTGCTTCTTATTACTGACGGGTAGCATCATCGAAGCTACTTGTTGGTACGTGAACCAGATGCGAGGAGTCAGTGCCTCGCCGATCCCTTAACGGAGCCGTCGCCATGGGGCATTACAAGTCGAATCTCCGCGACATCGAGTTCAACCTCTTCGAGGTGCTCGGGCGCGACAAGCTGTACGGCACCGGCCCGTTCGCGGAGATGGACACGGACACCGCCAAGAGCATCCTGGAGGAGCTGACCCGCCTCTCGGAGAACGAGCTGGCCGAGTCCTTCGTGGATGCCGACCGCAACCCGCCGGTCTTCGACCCCGAGACCAACACGGCGCCGGTCCCGGCTTCCTTCAAGAAGTCGTACAAGGCGTTCATGGACTCCGAGTACTGGCGCCTCGGCGTGCCCGAGGAGATCGGCGGCTCCACCGCGCCCCGCTCCCTGATCTGGGCGTACGCGGAGCTGATCCTCGGCGCGAACCCGGCGGTCTGGATGTACTCCAGCGGCCCCGCGTTCGCGGGCATCCTCTTCGAGGAGGGCAACGAGGTCCAGAAGCACATCGCCACGATGGCCGTGGAGAAGCGGTGGGGCTCCACCATGGTGCTCACCGAGCCGGACGCCGGCTCCGACGTGGGCGCGGGCCGCACCAAGGCGGTCCGGCAGGAGGACGGCTCCTGGCACATCGAGGGCGTGAAGCGCTTCATCACCTCGGGTGAGCACGACATGGAGGAGAACATCCTCCACTACGTCCTGGCCCGCCCCGAGGGCGCCGGCCCCGGCACCAAGGGCCTGTCCCTCTTCCTCGTCCCGAAGTACGAGTTCGACTTCGAGACCGGCGAGCTGGGCGAGCGCAACGGCGTGTACGCGACGAACGTCGAGCACAAGATGGGCCTCAAGGCGTCCAACACGTGCGAGATGACCTTCGGCGACCGCCACCCCGCCAAGGGCTGGCTGATCGGCGACAAGCACGACGGCATCCGCCAGATGTTCCGCATCATCGAGTTCGCCCGCATGATGGTCGGCACGAAGGCGATCTCCACCCTTTCGACCGGCTACCTGAACGCGCTGGAGTACGCCAAGGAGCGCGTCCAGGGTCCCGACCTCGCGGAGTTCATGGACAAGGCCGCGCCCAAGGTCACCATCACGCACCACCCGGACGTGCGCCGCTCGCTGATGACGCAGAAGGCGTACGCCGAGGGCATGCGCGCCCTGGTGCTGCACACCGCCGCGATCCAGGACGAGATCCAGGTCAAGGAGGCCGCCGGCGAGGACGGCGCCGCCCTCGAGGCCCTGAACGACCTCCTCCTGCCGATCGTGAAGGGCTACGGCTCCGAGAAGGGCTACGAGCTGCTCGCCCAGTCGCTCCAGATCTTCGGCGGCTCCGGCTTCCTGCAGGAGTACCCGATCGAGCAGTACATCCGCGACGCCAAGATCGACACCCTGTACGAGGGCACCACCGCGATCCAGGGCCAGGACTTCTTCTTCCGGAAGATCGTCCGCAACCAGGGCGCGGCCCTGAACACCCTCGCCGAGGACATCAAGAAGTTCCTGGCGCTCGGCACGGGCGGCGAGGAGCTGTCCGCCGCCCGCGAGCTGCTCGCCAAGGCGGCCGTCGAGCTGGAGGCCATCGTCGGCCTGATGCTGACCGACCTCGCGGCCACCGAGCAGGACGTCAAGAACATCTACAAGGTGGGCCTCAACACCACCCGCCTCCTGATGGCCTCCGGCGACGTGGTCGTCGGCTACCTGCTGCTGCGCGGTGCCGCCGTCGCCGCCGAGAAGCTGGAGACCGCCTCCGCCAGGGACAAGGCGTTCTACACCGGCAAGATCGCGGCCGCGAAGTTCTTCGCCGCCAACGTGCTGCCGGGCGTCACCGGTGCCCGCAAGCTCGCCGAGGTCGTCGACCTGGACCTCATGGAGCTGGACGAGGCCGCCTTCTAGGACACGCCGCAAGGGGCCGCCGACCCCGCGGAATCCGGCGGAACCCGGCGGACACCCGACGGCGGACCTGCCCACCGGGTCAGGTGTCCCAAGGTGTCCACCCTTCACATCCCCCTTACGAGGGCCCGCTCCCAACCCCGGGAGCGGGCCCTCGTGCGTCGTTAAGGTGAACCCATGAGTGCACCCACCCGCTTCGATCGCGGCCACACCGACGACCTCATGTCCTTCCTCGCGGCGAGCCCGACGCCGTACCACGCCGTGGCGAGTGCCGCCGAGCGGCTGGAGAAGGCCGGATTCCGTCAGGTCGCCGAGACCGACGCGTGGGAGGGCACCAGCGGCGGGAAGTACGTGCTGCGCGGAGGGGCCGTCATCGCCTGGTACGTGCCGGAGGGCGCCGAACCGCACACTCCGTTCCGGATCATCGGCGCGCACACCGACTCCCCGAACCTGCGGGTCAAGCCCCTGCCGGACACCGGCGCGCACGGCTGGCGGCAGGTGGCCGTGGAGATCTACGGCGGGCCGCTGCTGAACTCCTGGCTCGACCGGGACCTGGGCCTGGCCGGACGCCTGTCGCTGCGGGACGGCTCGACCCGGCTGGTCAACATCGACCGCGCCCTGCTGCGCGTGCCCCAGCTCGCCATTCACCTGGACCGGTCCGTCAGCAGCGACGGACTCAAGCTCGACAAGCAGCGGCACCTCCAGCCCGTCTGGGGACTCGGCGACACCCGCGACGGCGATCTGATCTCCTTCCTGGAGGAGGAGTCCGGGCTGCCCGCGGGCGAGGTCACCGGCTGGGATCTGATGACCCACTCCATCGAACCCCCCTCCTATCTGGGCCGCGACAAGGAGCTGCTCGCCGGGCCGCGCATGGACAACCTGCTGTCCGTGCACGCCGCCACGGCCGCGCTGGCCGCGGTCACGGCGGCCGACTCCGGGCTCTCGTACATCCCGGTCCTCGCCGCCTTCGACCACGAGGAGAACGGTTCGCAGAGCGACACCGGCGCCGACGGGCCGCTGCTCGGCGGTGTGCTGGAACGTTCCGTCTTCGCCCGCGGCGGCTCCTACGAAGACCGGGCGCGCGCCTTCGCCGGCACCATCTGCCTGTCCTCCGACACCGGCCACGCCGTGCACCCCAACTACGCCGAGCGGCACGACCCGACGCACCACCCGCGCGCCAACGGCGGTCCCATCCTCAAGGTGAACGTCAACAACCGCTACGCCACGGACGGTTCGGGCCGCGCCGTGTTCGCCGCCGCCTGCGACAAGGCCGGCGTTCCCGTCCAGTCCTTCGTCTCCAACAACTCGATGCCCTGCGGCACCACCATCGGCCCCATCACGGCGGCCCGGCACGGCATCAAGACGGTCGACATCGGCGTGGCCATCCTCTCCATGCACAGCGCCCGCGAACTCTGCGGCTCCGACGACCCGTTCCTGCTGGCCAACGCGCTGGTGGCGTTCCTGGAGAGCCAACCCCCCACCGCGTGAGGGCGGTTCGGCACGCCACCGCGAGGAACGGCGGGCCGAGACGTGAGGGATCGCCTCCGCATGGCTCGCGGGGTCCCGGGTACCCGGAACGGGCCCGGAATGACTCCGCGTTGCTACTTCAAGGAGGCGACACCCATGGGCCTGGGCGGATGCATCATCCTGATCGCCGCAGGGGCGATTCTCACGTTCGCGACCGACTGGCACATGCAGGGGGTCGACCTTCACGTGGTCGGCGTGATCCTCATGATCGCCGGACTGATCGGTGTGGCGAGCTTCGGCAGCATCGCCAGGCGCAGGCGCGTGGTCGTACCGCCGAGCGCGACCGTCGTGGAGGACGAGCGACACCACCGGAACGGCTATTCCGACGGCTACGGCATATGAGCCACATCACGAACTAGGGATATTTCAGGGGCGAATAAGGACAATACGTGACAGAAGGCACCCTTCGGCCATCTGTCAAAATGTGCCCATATCGTGAAGAATTGTCACTCCTGAGGCCATAACGGGCCAGACAATCCTTCACGATATGGGAGTCCGCTGTGCACGGTCCGACACTGTCCGGCGGTCTCTCCGCCGACGCAGGCGCGAGTGGCTCGCTGATCCCCCGTCCGCGGCGCCACGCCGCCGACGAGGAACCGGCCGACGGTCCCCGTCTCGTGGTGCTGATCCCGGCCCACAACGAGCAGGACCGCATAGCCGCCGCCATCGACGGACTGTGGCAGCAGACCCGGCGTCCCGACCTGATCGTGGTGGTGGCCGACAACTGCACCGACGACACCGCCACCGTGGCCGCCGCCCACGGCGCCCAGGTCTTCCACAGCGAGGGCAACACCCACAAGAAGGCCGGAGCCCTCAACCAGGCCATCGCCTGGACGCTGCCCCGTCTCGACGACCACGACCTGTTGCTGGTCCAGGACGCGGACACCGTCCTGAACCCCAGGTTCGTCGAGACCGCCCTCGCCACCTTCAGCCACGAGGTCGGCGCCGTCGGCGGCGTCTTCTACGGCGAGGCGGGCGGCGGATTCCTCGGCCAGCTCCAGCGCATGGAGTTCCACCGCTACGCCTGGGAGCTGGAACGCACCGGCGGCAAGGCCCAGGTACTCACCGGCACCGGAACGGTGTTCCGGGCCCAGGTGCTGCGCGAGGTGCGCGCCGCCCGCCTCTCCGGCCGGATCGGCGGCGGCACCAGCTACTACAGCCTGGCCTCGCTCACCGAGGACGACGAGATGACCAAGGCCGTCAAGACCCTCGGCTACCGGGCCATGTCCCCGGCCGGCTGCGCGGTCACCACCGAGGTCATGACCACCCTGCCCAAGCTGTGGCACCAGCGGCTGCGCTGGCAGCGGGGCGCCCTGGAGAACCTCCGCGACTACGGCTGGACCCGGGTCACCGCCCGCTACTTCCTGCAGCAGTTCCTGATGGGCTTCGGCGCGCTGGCCTTGTTCGTCTACCTCACCTACATGGCCGCGTACACGACGTTGTACGGCTGGCCCGGCCTCTCGCCGTTCTGGACGGCGATCGGCCTGATCTTCTTCGTCGAGAAGACCGTCTCCGTACGCCGCGCCGGACCCCGGGCCGTTCTGGTGGCCGCGCTGCTGATCCCGGAGATGCTCTACGACATGTTCCAGCACGCCGTCTACTTCACCTCGCTGTGGGGTCTGATGCGCCGCAGCGAGGAGAAGTGGGTGGCAACGTGAGCCGCCCTCCCCTTCGTCCCACCGCAAGAGCACGCCAAGGAGAACGACCATGTACATGAAATTGATGAGTGCCAGCACCGCCGGAGCGGGCGGGGCCGCGGTGGCCTCCACCGGGGGGACGTGGATGAACAACATGGCGCTGGTCGTGGCCGCCACCACGCTGGTGGCGGCCTGCATGGCCGTGTTCAAACTGACGCCGCGCCGACGCGGGCGCTGAGCCGACGGGCACCCCGAACGGTCAGGCACCCCGAACGGTCGGACGCCCCGAACGGTCAGGCGCCCTCAACGGTCTCCCGGTCGTCCATGCCCGCGAGGACCAGGGGCAACCGGTCCGCACCGCCTTCGGAGAGGCGCACCGGCACACCCCAGTCCTGCTGGTGGACATGGCACGCCGGGTACTCGTTGTCCGGATCGTCGTCGCAGGAAGCGGCCATCGCCGACACGTGCAGCACACCCTCCGGGACAGCCGGGTTCAGCTCGACCGTCCGTGAGAGATCGGTGCCGGCTCCCTCGCCCGCGAGCAGCAGCTCCGGCGGGGTGGCGGAGACGAGCAGCCGGGTGGAGGGGCCGTACCGGGTGTCCAGCTTCTGTCCCGCCGGGGCCTGGAAGATCACGTCCAACCGGACGGTTCCCGGGGCGACATCGGTGGCCGCGCGCTGGGTCCGATGCGCGACCGACGCCACCCGTACGGCCTCCTCGGGCAGCCGCAGCCGGGTCAGCCGGTGCCCGGCGGACTCCACCACCACGATGTCGTCCCCGACGAGCACGGCGTCGCTCGGCTCCCGCAGATCCGTGGCCAGCGTGGTCACCTCACCCGTCGCCGGGTCGTAGCGGCGCAGCGCGTGGTTGTACGTGTCGCTGACCGCGACCGAGCCGTCGGGCAGCGCGGTGACGCCCAACGGATGCTAGAGCAGCGCCTGTCCGGCGGCCCCGTCGCGGTGCCCGAAGTCGAAGAGCCCGGTGCCGACGGCGGTGCGCACGGTCCCGTCCCGGTCGACCCAGCGCAGTGCCGAGGTCTCGGAGTCGGCCAGCCAGAGCCGGTCCTCGGTCGCGGCGAGCCCCGACGGCTGCGCGAACCAGGCCTCGGGCCCCGGCCCGTCGACCAGCCCCTCGTTCGTCGTGCCCGCGGCGACCCCGACGGTCTCCGCGGCCGGGTCGTACGTCCACAACTGGTGCACACCCGCCATGGCGATCCAGACCTTCCCGCCGAACAGGGCCACGTCCCACGGCGAGGACAGATCGACCTCGCGCGCCGGTCCCGACGTCGGCGATCCCTGCCACCACTGGCGGCCGGTGCCCGCGAGGGTGCTGACCGCGCCGGTCGCCAGATCGACCCGGCGCAGCGCGTGGTTCACGGTGTCCGCGACGACGACCGCGCCCTCGTCGAGCAGCGCGAGCCCCTGCGGCTCGCTGAACCCCGCCTCCTCGGCACCGCCGTCCGCGAAGCCCCGCACGCCGGATCCGATACGCCGTACGACGGTCTCGGCGTCCTCCGCCAGCTCCACCAGCTGATGCCGGGTCGTGTCGCTGACCAGCAGATTTCCGCCGGGCAGGGCGAGCGCCTTGCCCGGGAAGCGCAGCACGGTCGGCTCGGGCTCGGGCGCCACGTACGGCCCGTCACCGCGCCGCAGGGTGCCCTTCGCCTCGTGCTCGGCCGCCAGCTCCTCCACCAGCCGCTCGATGGCGTGCGCATGCCCCTCACCGGCGTGCTGGGCGACGACGTACCCCTCGGGATCGATCACCACGAGCGTCGGCCAGGCCCGCACGGCGTACTGCTTCCAGGTCGCGAGCTCCGGGTCGTCGAGAACCGGGTGCTCCACCCCGTACCGCTCCACGGCGTCGACGACCGCCTGATGCTCAGCCTCGTGCACGAACTTCGGCGAGTGCACCCCGATGATCACCACGGTGTCCCGGTGCTTCTCCTCCAACTCCCGCAACTCGTCCAGGACGTGCAGACAGTTGATGCAGCAGAAGGTCCAAAAATCGAGCAGAACAACGCGCCCTCGCAGGTCGGCGAGGGTGTACTGCTGGTCTCCCGTGTTCAGCCAGCCCCCCTTGCCGATCAGCTCGGGGGCGCGGACGCGGGCACGACGGCGGGCGGGGGTCGACGCGGCTGCCTGGGCGGAGTCGTTCATGGATCAAGGGTGCCACCCGGCACCGGCAACCGGCCGGGCGGTGGCCGCCACGGTCCGGCCGAAGGCGTCGTCGTCAGTCCAGGTCATGGCCCGTCGTAGCGTCCACATGGGCCGGGACCTCGTCGTGGCGGTCGCCGACGGTGAGGGTGCCGGTGGGTTCGAAGAGGAGGATCGCGGCGCCGCCGGGGGCGGACGGCTTGTGCTCGGTTCCGCGCGGGACGGTGTAGACGGAGCCCTTGGGGAGGACGACGGTCCGCTCACCGGCCGGTTCCCGGAGCGCGATGGTCAGCTCACCCTCCAGGACCAGGAAGAACTCGTCCGTGTGATCGTGCACGTGCCAGACGTGCTCGCCCTCGACCTTCGCGACGCGCACGTCGTAGTCGTTGACGGCCGTCACGATGCGGGGGCTCCACAGGTCGGTGAAGGAGGTGAGGGCGGCGGCGAGGGAGACGGGTTCGCCGCGTCGGGCGGATTCGCTGGTCATGCGCTCATCCTCGGTACTCCGCCGCCCACCCGCGAGTGCTAGAAATCGCTTATGCCGCAAGGATCCTCGCACCCATCGCACTCATCGCTCGATCGGGAGATCTCCCACGCGCCGGGGCGGGGAGAACCGCCGTCGCGTCGGCCGCATCGCGTCGCCGTGATCGTCGACGAGGGGACGAACCCCTTCGAAGTCGGCGTCGCGACGGAGCTGTTCGGGCTTCCCCGGCCCGAGCTGGGGCGGCCGGAGCCGCTCTACGAGCTGACCCTGTGCACTCCCACGCCCGGTGTCCGGATGAACCACGGGTTCTTCACCTTGAGCGGAGTACCCGGCCTCGACGCGGTGGACGACGCCGACACCCTCGTCGTCCCCGGCCGGCCCGACAACGTCGTACCGCGCAGGGCCGTCGTCCTGGACGCCATCCGGCGAAGCCACGCGCGCGGAGCCCGGGTGGTGAGCTTCTGCACCGGAAGCTTCGCGCTCGCCGAGGCGGGGCTGCTCGACGGGCGGCGGGCCACCACCCACTGGCGGTGGACGAACGCCTTCCGGGAGCTCCATCCGAAGGTGCTGCTGGATCCGGACGTGCTCTTCGTGGACGAGGGGGACGTGCTGACGGCGGCGGGCAGCGCGGCCGCGCTCGATCTCGGACTGCACCTCGTACGGCGTGACCACGGCGCGGAGACCGCCAACGCGGTGTCGCGCCGGCTGGTCTTCGCCGCGCACCGGGACGGGGGCCAGCGCCAGTTCGTACAGCGGCCGCTGCCCGACGTACCCGACGAGTCGCTGGCACCCCTGCTGGCCTGGGCACAGGAGCGGCTCGGTGAGCCGCTGACGGTCGGCGACCTGGCGGCTCGCGCCGCGGTCAGCCCGGCGACGCTGCACCGCCGCTTCCGCGCCCAGCTCGGCACGACACCGCTGGCGTGGCTGACGGCGGAGCGGGTCGCCCTGGCCTGCCGGCTCATCGAACGCGGCGAGCGCCGGCTCGCCGTGGTGGCGGACCGCAGCGGGCTCGGGACCGCCGCGAACCTGCGCGAGCGGGTGCGCCGGGCGACCGGACTCAGCCCGTCGGCCTACCGGCGGCGTTTCGGACCGCCCACCGGGGAACCGGTCATGGCATGAGATACCTCGTACGCGACCGGCTGCTCGGTTTCGGTGACGACTACTGGATCGAGGACGACCACGGCAACAAGGTCTTCCTCGTCGACGGCAAGGCCATGCGGCTGCGGGACACCTTCGAGCTGAAGGACACCAGCGGACGCGTCCTGATCGACATCCACCAGAAGATGCTCGCGCTGCGCGACACGATGATCATCGAGCGGGACGGCGAACCGCTCGCGACCATCAAGCGCAAACGTCTGTCCCTGCTCCGCAACCACTATCGCGTGTCCCTGGTCGACGGCACCGAACTCGACGTCAGCGGCAAGATCCTCGACCGGGAGTTCGCCGTCGACTACGACAACGAACTCCTCGCCCAGATCTCCCGCCGCTGGCTCCACATCCGCGACACCTACGGCGTCGACGTCGTACGGGAGGACGCCGATCCGGCGCTGCTCATCGCGGTGGCGGTGTGCGTGATCCATCTGGCGGAGAAGGAGCGGGGGGACGACTGACAGGGACGACCGACAGCGGCGCCCGAAAGCAGGTGGTCGGCAGGACGGCCGACAGCAGGAGGCCGGCAGGACGGCCGGCAGCGGACGGCCGGCAGCACAGCAGGGGGCGGCAGCGGGGACGACCGGCCGCGCGGGTGGGCCGGTCCTGCCGCCGCCCGTCAGCGGCGGGGAGTCTCCAGACCCAGCAGCCGGTCCTTCAGGGCCGGGAACTGTTCCCGGGTCGTCGCTACCTTCGCCGGGTCGAAGTCCACCGTGAGGATCTCCTCGTCCGGGCCCGCCTCGGCGAGGACCTCCCCCCACGGGTCGACCACGATCGAGTGACCTGCCTGGGGAACTCCCGCGTGCGTACCGGCCGTTCCACAGGCGAGGACGTACGCCTGGTTCTCGACGGCGCGTGCCTGTGCCAGCAGGGTCCAGTGGGCGCGGCGCCGTTCGGGCCAGCCGGCCGGGACGACGAAGGTCTGCGCCCCCGCGTCGACGAGCCCGCGGAAGAGTTCGGGGAACCGGAGGTCGTAGCAGGTCGCCACGCCGAGGACGGTCTCCGGCAGCCGCACGGTCACCAGTTCGGTGCCCGCGCCCATCAGCACGGCCTCGCCCTGGTCGAAGCCGAAGCGGTGGATCTTGCGGTAGGCGGCGACCCGTTCACCTGCGGGGGAGTAGACGAGGGAGGTGTTGTAGAGGGGCGACTCGGTCGCGGAGCCGGCCTCGGACGCGGCGCGCTCGGGGATCGAGCCCGCGTGCAGCCAGACGCCCGCGTCGCTCGCCGCCTTGCTCATCGCCTCGTGGGTCGGCCCGTCGAGCGGTTCGGCCCGCGCCCCGAACTCCTCGTAGGCGAAGGCGCCGACGGTCCACAATTCGGGGAGCACGACGAGATCGACTTCGGCTTGATCCCGTACCAGATCCGCCACGCGACGCCTGCGGGAAGCGACCGATTCGTCGTCGTTTACGTCGATCTGGAGGAGCGAGGCGCGCACACTACCACCGTCCTGGCATTCGAGCCGTCGATACGGGCCTACGATCGTCACACGAAAGCACTGCCGGGGTGCCTCACAGCAGCGTAACTTAGCGTCCCAAGACACCCGCTGCCTGTGCACTGCCCGCGTCCAACCGCCCGAGGGGTCCCGTTCCGTGAGTCTGCATCCGAGTCTTCAGTCCTACGCCGACGCCTGGGCCCACTCGATCGAAGCGATATCCGAGCTGGTGCAGCCGCTTGTGGAGGGCGAGTGGAACCGGCGGACTCCGTGTCCCGGCTGGTCGGTCCGCGACATCGTCTCGCATGTCATCGGGCTGGACTGCGAGATGCTCGGCGATCCCCGGCCGATCCACACACTTCCCCGCGATCTCTACCACGTGACGAACGAACACCAGCGGTACATGGAGATGCAGGTCGACGTGCGCCGCCACCACACGGCGCCGGAGATGACCTCCGAGCTGGAGTACACCGTCATCCGTCGCAACCGGCAGCTGCGGAACGAGTCGCGGCAGCCCGACGCCAAGGTGCGCGGTCCTCTCGGCACCGAGGTCACCCTCGAACAGGCGATGCGCAATCGCGCGTTCGACGTATGGGTGCACGAGCAGGACCTGCGGTACACGCTGGGCCGGCCGGGGAACCTCGACTCCCCCGGTTCTCAGATCGTGCGCGACGAGCTGCTGGCCGCGCTGCCGAAGGTCGTCGCCAAGGGCGCGGGGGCGCCGGCGAACTCCGCGGTCGTCTTCGACGTGCACGGTCCGGTCGAGTTCCTCCGCACGGTCCGTATCAACGCCGACGGGCGCGGCTCGATAGACGGTTCGCCCTCCCTGGGCCCCGCCGCGAGCCTCGCCCTCGACTGGGAGACCTTCGTCCGGCTCGCCTGTGGCCGCGTCCACGCCGACGCCGTGTCCGACCGCATCAAGACCGAGGGCGACCCGGAACTGACCTCCGCGATCCTGCGCAACTTCACCGTCACGCCGTAAGCCGTGACGGGACGGGGTTCGTCCCGCCGCCTCACTCTGTCGTCCCCGGATCCGTCCCGTCCTGAATCCGGGGCTCCTTCCGTAAGTACGAGTCCCTTCACGTAAATAGGGGCCGTTCCGGGTAAGTACAGGCCGTTCCGGGTAAGTACGGGGACCTTTCGAGTCCGTCCCGTCCCGAGTCCGGGGCGCCGTCTCCGGACCTCAGCCGTGTCCCTCGTGCGCGGTCACAGGACGGACGAGGGCTTTCCGGCGCCACCCGGACGTCAGGAGCGACTCGGCCTCTCCTGCGTTCGCGGAGCGGGTCCGGGCCGCCGACGGACGCCCGAACAGGGCGGGCCGGTACCGGCGGGCGGGCCCCCGAATCGGGCGGGCCGGTACCGGCCAGGCGCCATGCCCCCGGCGGTCACGCCGGCACGTGCACCGTTTCCACCCGGCTGGCCACCAGCCGCTCCCGCTCCCGGCGGGCCGCCTGCTTCCTCAGCCGGAAGATCTGGCTCAGCCCGAGCGCCTGGAGCACGAACACGGCGGCGAAGGCGATCCGGTAGTTGTCGTCGGTGGCGTCGAGCAGGATGCCGATGGCCAGCAGCGTCGTCATCGAGGCGACGAAACCACCCATGTTGGTGATCCCGGACGCGGTCCCCTGACGCTCCGGCGGATTCGCCGGCCGCGCGAAGTCGAAGCCGAGCATCGAGGCCGGACCGCAGGCCCCGAGCACGGTGCACAGCACGATGAGCACCCACATCGGCGCGTGCTCGCCGGGGTACACCAGCACCCCCGCCCACACGAACGCCGTCGCCGCGACCGTGCCCAGCGCCAGCGGCAGCCGCGCGGTGTGGTGCCGGGCGACGATCTGCCCGTACACCAGTCCGACGACCATGTTGGACAGGACGACGAGCGTCAGCAGTTCACCGGCCGTGGCGCGCGTAAGACCCTGCGCCTGGACGAGGAACGGCATCCCCCACAGCAGCAGGAACACCATCGCCGGGAACTGCGTGGTGAAGTGCACCCACAGACCGAGCCGGGTGCCGGGTTCCCGCCAGGACGCGGCGATCTGCCGGCGGACGTACGCGGCGCCCCGGTGCGGGAACGGTTCCGGCTCGTGACCCTCGGGGTGGTCCTTCAGGAACAGCAGCAGGAGGACGAGGACGAGCACACCGGCCGCGGCGCTGCCGGCGAACGCGGCCGTCCAGCCCAGCCCGTGCAGCAGCCGGGCGATCACGAGCGTCGAGACGAGATTGCCCGCCATGCCGACCAGACCCGCGGACTGCGCGACGAGCGGTCCGCGCCTGGCGGGGAACCACCGCGTGCCGAGCCGCAGCACGCTGATGAACGTCATCGCGTCACCGCAGCCCAGCAGGGCGCGCGAGGCGAGCGCCATGCCGTACGACGGGGAGAACGCGAAGCCGAGCTGCCCCGCCGTGAACAGCACCACGCCGATGGTCAGCACCCTCTTGGTGCCGAGCCGGTCGACCAGCAGTCCGACCGGTATCTGCATGCCCGCGTACACGAGGAGCTGGAGGATGGAGAAGGTGGACAGGGCCGAGGCGCCCACGTGGAACCGGTCCGCCGCGTCGAGTCCGGCCACCCCCAGTGACGTACGGAAGATGACCGCGACGAAGTAGACCGAGACGCCGATGCCCCAGACGGCGATCGCGCGCCGGCCGCCGGGCGGATCGCCGGGCAGTGTGGCCGAGGAGCTCATCGGACCTCGCCCCGCGCCAGGTTGGAGAACCAGCTGACGTGTCCGTGGATCAGGCCGACGACCGCGTCGGCGTCGCCGGAGCGCAGCGCCTGGAGGATCTGTTCGTGCTCGACGAGCGTCTTGGTGATCCGGTCGGGGTGCGCGTGCATCACGGCCACTCCCATCCTCAACTGCCGGTCGCGGAGCTGGTCGTAGAGCCGGGAGAGGATCTCGTTGCCGCCGCTGCGGACGATCTCGGCGTGGAAGCAGCGGTCGGTGACGGCGGCGGCGGCCAGATCCCCGGCGGCGGCCTGCTCCTTCTGCCGCGCGAGCAGTTCTTCGAGGCGGGCCAGGAGCTGCGGCGATGCCGGTACGGCCTTGCGTGCGGCGTGCTCCTCGACGAGCTGGCGGGTCTCGACCACGTCCGCGATCTCCTGGGCGGAGACCGGCAGGACGAGCGCGCCCTTCTTCGGGTAGAGCCTGATCAGTCCCTCGGCCTCGAGGCGGAGCAGTGCCTCACGGACCGGGGTGCGCGAGACGCCCACCGCGTCGGCGAGTTCGCCCTCGGTCAGCAGAGACCCGCCCTCGTAACGGCGCTCCAGGACGCCCTGTTTGACGTGTGCGTAGACGCGGTCTGCGGCGGGCGGCTGCTTCACTGAAGGTCGCGTCGGCGCGGGTGGGGCTGAAGGCATGCGCACATCATAGATACAACACGTACGCATGCCCGGAGGCATTTCAGCATGCGGACCCCGGCCGACCCCGAGCAATACCGGCGATCCCAGTGGTCCCCGGGGACCTCGGGGACCACTGGGACCCCGTGGACCCTAGATGTAACCCAAGTCACACGGATTCCCCTCATTCGCCGTACATCCCTTTGCGCCTCCCGCGAGTCCGAACGTGAGACGGCACTGCCATGTGTCGTTCTCCCAGGGGCATTTCGCGCATACGGAGCGTTCATTTTGATTACCGGCATTAAGGGCACGCGTTTCCGCAGGGCCGCCGCTGTGACCCTCACGACCGGCGCCGTGCTGGCAGCCGGAGCTTTCGGCGCCGCACCCGCGGGCGCGGTCGCCACTCCCACGATCGCCGCCAAGGGCGGCTACACCATGAACAACGGGACCGGCGCGTCTCTCTACAACAAGAATGCGGACAAGCCGCTGTCCACCGGTTCCACCACGAAGATCATGACGGCCAAGGTGGTGCTGTCCCAGCCGAACCTGAACCTGGACGCCAAGGTCAAGATCGATAAGGCGTACAGCAACTACATCGTCGACAGTGGCTACGTCTCCTCGGCCAACCTGATCGTCGGCGACCAGGTCACCGTCCGTCAGCTCCTCTACGGTCTGATGCTGCCGTCCGGCTGCGACGCCGCGTACGCGCTCGCCGACAAGTTCGGCTCGGGCTCGACCCGCGCCGCCCGCGTGAAGTCGTTCATCGGCAAGATGAACTCGACCGCGACAAGCCTGCACATGACGCACACACACTTCGACTCGTTCGACGGCGTCGGTCACGGTGCGAACTACTCGACGCCGCGCGACCTGACGAAGCTCGCCAGCAGCGCCATGAAGAGCTCCACGTTCAAGACAGTCGTCAAGACCGTGAGCACCAAGCAGAAGGTGACGACCGCGAGTGGCGGCTACCGCTACTACACGTGGGAGAACACCAACAAGCCGCTACTGACCGGCTACTCCGGCACGATCGGCATCAAGACCGGCTCGGGCCCCGAGGCGAAGTACTGCCTCGTCTTCGCCGCCACCCGTAGCGGCAAGACGATCATCGGTACGGTGCTCGCCTCCACGTCGGTCACCGTCCGTACAGCGGACGCGAAGAAGCTGCTGAACTACAGCTTCGCCAGGTAAGGCGCGCGAGCACAGAAGTACAGAGTGCAGAAGTACAGACCGAAAGAGGGGCCTGCCGGGCGGTGCGCGGCGGGCCCCTCCGGCGTTCCGGACCGCCCGTCCCGCACCCCGGCGATCAGCCGTTCGGACTACTCCAAGACGGCGATTCAGCCGCAATGCTGAACATCATTGAGCCGGCTGGCATATTCGAATTCCTCCGCCCTACGTTCCGCAGCGGACCACCGAGACCGTCTCGAGACAGTGACTGGAAGTCACGGTCTCAGCATTCCAGCAGGTAGGAACTGGCGTCGAGACTTGCAGCTGATCGACCTCCAGGGTCTTATCCTCCTCGTCAACGGATGCACCAAGCCCGCCTGCGTACCCTTCAAACAGTGGTGCGCCGAGGTGATCGAGACCGTGCAGCGCGAGGGGTCCTACACCCTTGAGGAGGCCGAGGTGCAGCCCGCCGATCCGGGCGCCCCCATCGCGTACGCGATGCCGCAGCAGGTCGCCGACGCGATCGTCCGGCTCGAGGAACGCAACCTTCAGGCGGACGAACAGCTGGTCGTCACCCAGCACGAATCACTCGCCTTGCAGCGGACCATGCTGGACATGCAGCAGACCATGATCGAGGTGCAGCGCGAATCCCTCGCGGCGCGTACCGGACTCTCGGTGCATCGGGTCAACGAATGCCTGCGCATGCTGCGCAAGCACGCTTGCATCCACTCCCGGGGTGGTAGCGAGGACGGGGCACCGGTCTACGTGCTCAACCGTCCCTGATCGGGCATGGACAGAGGGGGTCGGCCGCAAGACGAATTTGCGGCCGGCCCCCTCTGTCCCGACTCTATCCGGTCAGTCCGGCTCTCACGCCCAGGTGATCAGCCGCTTGGGCTGCTCCAGGACGGCCGCCGTGTCGGCGAGGACCCTGGAGCCGAGTTCGCCGTCGACCAGGCGGTGGTCGAAGGAGAGCGCCAGCGTCGTGACCTGACGGGGCTTGACCTTGCCCTTGTGCACCCAGGGCTGGAGCTTGATCGCGCCCACCGCGAGGATCGCGGACTCACCGGGGTTGAGGATCGGCGTGCCCGTGTCGACGCCGAAGACGCCGACGTTGGTGATCGTCACCGTGCCGCCCTGCATCGCGGCCGGTGAGGTCTTGCCCTCACGGGCCGTGGCCACCAGTTCGCCCAGCGACTCGGCCAGCTGCGGCAGGGTCTTGGTGTGGGCGTCCTTGATGTTCGGCACGATCAGACCGCGGGGGGTGGCGGCGGCGATGCCCAGGTTCACGTAGTGCTTCTGGACGATCTCCTGGTCGGCCTCGTCCCAGGACGCGTTGACGGCCGGGTTGCGCTTGATCGCGACCAGCAGGGCCTTGGCGACGAGCAGCAGCGGATTGACCCGCAGCCCCTGCATGTCCTTGTCCTGCTTGAGCTCCTCGACCAGGCGCATCGTGCGCGTCACGTCGAGCGTCACGAACTCGGTGACGTGCGGCGCGGTGAACGCCGAGCCCACCATCGCGGTGGCGATCGCCTTGCGGACACCCTTGACCGGGATCCGGGTCTCCCGCGCGCCGTCGTACGACGCGGCCGGGGCCGGAACCTGCGGCTGGACGGGGGCCGGGGCCTGCGGAGCCGGGGCCGGGGCGGCGACCGGAGCGGGTGCCGGCGCCGGGGCTGCCGCCGCGTGCACGTCCTCCCGCGTGATGATGCCGTCCGGGCCCGACGGGGTGACCGTCGCCAGGTCGACCCCGAGGTCCTTGGCGAGCTTGCGGACCGGGGGCTTGGCGAGCGGCCGCTGCCGGTCGGCGGGCCCGTGGCCGTTGAGCTCGCCCTGGATCGCGGTGGCCGCGTAGAGCGTCTCGCTCTCCTGGGCCGGGACCTCGGCGCCCTTGCGGGGGCGCCGCTTGGTGGAGGCCTCCGCCACGCCGTACCCGACGAGGACCGGCTTGCGGCCCTCGGGCTTGGCCTCCTCGGCGGGGGCCGCCTCCGCCACCGGGGCGGCGGGAGCGGCGGGAGCAGCGGCTGCCGGCGCGGCGACCGGAGCCGCCTGCGCGGGCGCCGCCCCACCGGACACGTCCACCGCGATGATCACCTGGCCGACGTCCACCGTCGTGCCCTCGGGGAAGTGGAGCTCGGCCACCACACCGTTGAAGGGGATCGGCAGTTCGACCGCTGCCTTGGCGGTCTCGACCTCGCAGACCACCTGGCCGTCGGTGACCGTGTCACCGGGCTGGACGTACCACTTGAGGATCTCCGCCTCGGTGAGTCCCTCGCCCACGTCGGGCATCTTGAACTCGCGGAGTCCCGACGCGTTCTCAGTCATCGTCGTCACGACTCTCTCCTCAGTACGCCAGCGAGCGGTCGACGGCGTCGAGCACGCGGTCCAGGCCCGGAAGGTACTCGTCCTCCAGGCGGGCCGGCGGGTACGGGGCGTGATAGCCGCCGACCCGCAGGACGGGCGCTTCCAGGTGGTAGAAGCACCGCTCGGTGATGCGGGCCGCGATCTCCGCGCCCGTCCCGAGGAACACCGGGGCCTCGTGCACCACGACCAGGCGGCGGGTCTTCTCGACCGAGGCCTGGATGGAGTCGAAGTCGATCGGCGACATCGAGCGCAGGTCCAGGACCTCGATCGACTTGCCTTCCTCCTGGGCGGCAGCGGCGGCCTCCAGGCAGACCTTCACCATCGGGCCGTACGCGACCAGGGTGAGGTCAGCGCCCTCGCGTGCCACCCGCGCCTTGTGGAGCGGGCCGGGGATGGCGTCCTTGTTGACCTCGGCCTTGTCCCAGTAGCGCCGCTTCGGCTCGAAGAAGATCACCGGGTCGTCGCTCTGGATGGCCTGCTGCATCATCCAGTAGGCGTCGTCGGCGTTCGACGGGGAGACCACCTTCAGGCCCGCGACGTGCGCGAAGAGCGCCTCGGGGGACTCCGAGTGGTGCTCGACGGCACCGATGCCGCCGCCGTACGGGATGCGGATGACGACGGGGAGCTTGATCTTGCCCAGCGCCCGCGCGTGCATCTTCGCGAGCTGGGTGACGATCTGGTCGTACGCCGGGAAGACGAATCCGTCGAACTGGATCTCCACGACCGGGCGGTAGCCGCGCAGGGCCAGGCCGATCGCGGTGCCGACGATGCCCGACTCGGCGAGCGGGGTGTCGATGACCCGGTCCTCGCCGAAGTCCTTCTGGAGTCCGTCGGTGACCCGGAAGACACCGCCGAGCTTGCCGACGTCCTCGCCCATGATGAGGACCTTGGGGTCGGCGTCGAGGGCCGTGCGCAGCGATTCGTTGATCGCCTTGGCCAGCGCCATCTTTTCGGTCGCCATGGCTACTTGCCCTCCCCTGCGTCCGCGAACGACGCCTGGTAGGCGGCGAACTGGGCGCGCTCCTCGTCGACGAGCGCGTGCCCGTCCGCGTACACGTTCTCGAAGATGGCGAATTTGTCCGGGTCCGGCATGGCCCGTACGACTTCGCGCACCCGCTTGCCCAACGCTTCGCTCTCGGTCTCGAGTTCCGCGAAGAACGTCTCGTCGGCGTGGCCCGCCGCCTCCAGGTAGGCCCGCAGGCGCAGGATCGGGTCCTTCGCCTCCCACGCCTCGCGCTCCTCGTCGGCCCGGTACTTGGTCGGGTCGTCGGAGGTGGTGTGCGCGCCCATGCGGTAGGTGTACGCCTCGACCAGGGTCGGGCCCTCGCCGCTGCGGGCCCGCTCCAGCGCCCACTTGGTGACCGCCAGGCAGGCGAGGACGTCGTTGCCGTCGACGCGGACGCCGGGGAAGCCGAAGCCCTGCGCGCGCTGGTACAGCGGCACGCGCATCTGGCGCTCGGTCGGCTCGGAGATCGCCCACTGGTTGTTCTGGCAGAAGAACACGACGGGCGCGTTGTAGACCGCCCCGAAGTTGAATGCCTCAAGGACGTCGCCCTGGCTGGAGGCGCCGTCCCCGAAGTACGCGATCACGGCCGAGTCTGCACCGTCCTTGGCGATGCCCATGGCATAGCCGGTGGCGTGCAGCGTCTGCGAGCCGATGACGATCGTGTACAGGTGGAAGTTGTTGCCGTTCGGGTCCCAGCCGCCGTTGTTCACACCCCGGAACATGCCGAGCAGGTTCGTCGGGTCGACGCCGCGGCACCATGCGACGCCGTGCTCGCGGTAGGTCGGGAAGACGTAGTCGTCGTCGCGGGTGGCCCGGCCCGAACCGATCTGGGCGGCCTCCTGGCCGAGCATCGAGGCCCACAGGCCCAGCTCGCCCTGGCGCTGCAGAGAGGTGGCCTCCGCGTCGAATCGGCGGCTCAGGACCATGTCCCGGTACAGGCCGCGCAGGTCGTCGGGGGTGATGTCGGCGACGTACGGGTCGTACGTGGCGTCCTTGACCCGCTTGCCTTCCGGGGTCAGCAGCTGAATGAGCTCCGGCTCGCCGCCGGTCGCCCCGGGCGACCTCTTCGCGGCCGCGCCGGCGCTCCTGCTCGCGGCGCTCTTGGTGCCGGTCGTACCGGCGCTCGCGGCGCTCTTCGTACCGGCGCTGCGTCGCGGCTTGCGCCCGGCAGTGCTCTCCACGGTCACGTGTGCTCCTCCGTCGGTCCGGCCCCCGGGGTTGCCGGAAGGCTGGGGTCCCCCTCGCTCGCGGTTTGAGCTCGGGGGAGCGGCTCGCCTGTTCCGGCACCCGTGCACGGGGTGGGTGCCACTCGGCCGGGAACAGGCGTGACAGGTGCCCCGGCGAGCGCCCTGCAACAGTCACGTTACCCAGTGCTTCACAATTCTGTGAAACCCCTCCTGACCTGCGATTTTGATAGGAAATCCAAGTACTTGGATACGTGGATTTCCTACTAGATCGAGCAGATCGGGAACAGTCGCTGGTCACAGCACTGGTCACAGCCTTGCAGGGGGCCGGAACACCGGCACGTTATCCCGGCCACCCCGGGCTCGGGAAGAGTTCACCTGGGGCAATGCCCATGATCGTGTGTGAGACTGACAGCGTGCGCGAAATCGGGAAAATCACCGTATTCCTGCTCGATGACCACGAAGTCGTCCGTCGCGGAGTCCACGAACTGCTGTCGACCGAGGACGACATCGAGGTGGTCGGGGAGGCCGGTACGGCGGCCGACGCACTGGTCCGGATCCCGGCCACCCGCCCGGACGTGGCGGTCCTGGACGTACGCCTCCCGGACGGCAGCGGCGTGGAGGTCTGCCGCGAGATCCGCTCCGCGAACGAGGACGTCAAGTGCCTGATGCTGACCTCGTACGCCGACGACGAGGCCCTGTTCGACGCGATCATGGCGGGCGCGTCGGGCTATGTCCTCAAGGCCATCCGCGGCAATGAGCTGCTCACGGCCGTACGGGATGTCGCGGCCGGAAAATCCCTGCTCGACCCGGTGGCCACCGCGCGTGTCCTGGAACGGCTGCGGGACGGCGGCAGCGCCAGGGGCGACGACCGGCTCGCCCGCCTCACCGACCAGGAACGCAAGATCCTCGACCTGATCGGCGAAGGGCTCACCAATCGCCTGATCGGAGAACGACTGCACCTCGCCGAGAAAACGATCAAGAATTACGTTTCGAGCCTGCTCTCCAAACTGGGAATGCAGCGCCGGTCGCAGGCGGCGGCCTATGTGGCGCGCATACAGGCCGAACAGCAGCACCACTGAACACATCGCCGCGCAGGGCGTGGGCGACGCGAGCCGGACGTCCGAAGAGCCGCGCGCGGAAACCCGTCGTGGGCCCCCGCGCGCGGAAAGGTGTGCTCTTCCCGGATCCGTCCGGCCCTGCCGGATCAGGTCAGGTCAACCGAGGCCAGGTCAGCCCAGGGTCCCCGCGGCGGGGGACTCGGTGCCGCCGCCCGCCGGATCGCTGGTCTCCGGATCCGTCGGCGGCGTGCTCGGTTCGCCCGTCGGGGCCGTCGGGGTCGGCTTGGTCTTCGTCGGCTGGTCGGTCGGCTCGTCCGTCGGCGGCTCGCTGGTGGCGCTCGGGGTCGGCTGGTACGAGGGGGTGTAGCCCGTGCCGTCGCCGGTGTTGGTCGAGTCGTCCGAGGTGTCGTCCGTGGACTGGTCCGTGGGTGTGTCGGTCGGCTGCTCGGTGGAGGCGTCGCTCTTGCTGGAGTGCGTGGCGGCCGGCGACTGCGTGGTGCCGGTCCCCGTGCCCCCGCTGTTGCCGGTGTTGTTGAGCGCCAGCGCGACACCCGCCGCGATGGCGATCATGGCGAAGACCGCGAGGATCCACAGCTTGCCGCGGCCGCCGCCCTGGTTGCCGTGTCCCTCGAAGCCGCCGTCGTCGCCGCCCCCGTAGGACGGGATGAGCGGTGCCGGGATCTGCGTGGTGCCGTAGTCACCGGGGTGCGGCAGCGCGGCCGTACCGGCGAAACCGGACGACTGGCCGTGCGGGCCCTCGTGCATCGTGACCGGGCCGGTGTTCCAGGTGCCTGTGTGACTGCCCTGGTCGTACAGCATCTGCAGCGCGTACTGGACGAGTCCGCGCATCTCCTCGGCGGTCTGGAACCGGTCGTCCGGATCCTTCGCGAGGGCGCGCATGACGAGCCCGTCGAGCTCCGGCGGCACCTCGCCCGAGACCTCCGAGGGAGGCATCGGGATGTCCTGGACGTGCTGGTAGACCACCGACAGCGGCGTCTCTCCGGTGAACGGGGGCCGCAGCGCGAGGAGTTCGTAGAGCAGACAGCCGGTCGCGTACAGGTCGGAGCGGTGGTCGACGGCCTTGCCGAGCGCCTGCTCCGGGGAGAGGTACTGCGGGGTGCCCATGACCATGCCGGTCTGGGTCATCGTCGACTGCGCGCCGTGCAGGGCGCGCGCGATGCCGAAGTCCATCACCTTGACCGCGCCGGTCTCCGTGATGATCACGTTCGCCGGCTTGATGTCCCGGTGCACGATGCCGTGCTGGTGCGAGTAGGCGAGCGCCTCCAGGACGCCGGAGACGATGATCAGCGCCTGTTCGGGCCCGGGGGCCTCGGCGTTGATCAGCAGATCGCGGATCGTGTGACCCTCGACGATCTCCATCACGATGTACGGAACGACACCGTGCCCGACCACGTCCTCGCCGGAGTCGTAGACGGCGACGACCGCATGGTGGTTGAGCCCCGCGACCGACTGTGCCTCGCGTGTGAAACGCGCCTTGGACACGGGGTCCTCGGCCAGGTCGGAACGGAGCAGCTTGACCGCCACGGTCCGCCCCAGGCGCACGTCCTCGGCGGCGAACACCTCGGCCATACCGCCCCGGCCGAGTCTGTGCGTCAGCCGATACCGGCCGTCGCCGACCAGCCCGCCGTTACCCCACATCTCCGGCGCATCTGACATACCGCCGCCAGTCGCCTCGGGGTCGGACGGGCCCTGAGCGCGCTGCTGCTGTGCCATCAGTCCTCGCCGTCGTTTCTGCCCGCGGTCTGCGCGGTGGTTGTTACGGTCTCCGTCGGGCCACGCTACAGGCTCCGCGCGGGGCGCCGGTCCGAGATGAGCGTGAGATGGACCGGCCATCCAACCCGTCGGAGGTCCGTGCGTGCAAATCCCGTGTACCGGCCGTACGCCACCTGTAACGCTTCCGCGACGCTTCTTTCTCAGACGGTCACGGAACGGGCACCGAGCTTGACGTGTCCGTGCCCTCGGGCAGACTTGGCCCGGAATAAGCCAATCGATCACGGCCGCGGGGGACGCAGAAGATGAGCCAGGACGGCGCACAGGGCCGGTACGCGGGGCGCGCGGTCGCCGGCGGCCGCTACCAGCTGCGCGATCTGCTCGGCGAGGGCGGTATGGCCTCGGTGCATCTCGCCTACGACTCGGTGCTCGACCGCCAGGTCGCGATCAAGACGCTGCACACCGAACTCGGCCGCGAGCAGGCCTTCCGCGAGCGCTTCCGCCGCGAGGCCCAGTCGGTGGCCAAGCTCACCCACACGAACATCGTCTCGGTCTTCGACACCGGTGAGGACGACCTCGACGGCATCACGACGCCGTACATCGTCATGGAGTACATCGAGGGCAAGCCGCTCGGCTCGGTCCTCGACGCGGACATCCAGCAGTACGGCGCGATGCCCGCCGACAAGGCCCTGAAGATCACCGCGGACGTGCTGGCCGCCCTGGAGATCAGCCACGAGATGGGCCTGGTCCACCGGGACATCAAGCCGGGCAACGTGATGATGACCAAGCGCAACGTCGTCAAGGTCATGGACTTCGGCATCGCCCGCGCCATGCAGTCCGGCGTCACCTCCATGACGCAGACCGGCATGGTCGTCGGCACCCCGCAGTACCTCTCCCCGGAGCAGGCACTCGGCCGGGGCGTCGACGCCCGGTCGGACCTGTACTCGGTCGGCATCATGCTGTTCCAACTCGTCACCGGGCGGCTGCCGTTCGAGGCGGATTCGCCGCTGGCCATCGCCTACGCGCACGTCCAGGAGGAGCCGGTCGCGCCCTCCTCGGTCAACCGCTCGCTGCCCCCGGCGGTGGACGCGCTGATCGCCCGCGCGCTGAAGAAGAACCCGAACGAACGTTTCCCGAGCGCCGAGATCATGCGGGACGAGTGCCTGCGCGTCGCCCAGTCGTTCCAGGCGGCCGCGCCGAACATCGTGCCGGGCGCGCAGACGCCGAGCGGCTCGGGCGTCGGCTCCGCCGTCTTCCCGCCGGTCGACCAGGGCACCCCGGCACCCGGCCCCGTACAGACGCCGTACCAGCCGGGCCCGTACGGCGCGCCGACCCCCGCCCCCGCCTACGGCTACCCGCAGCAGGGCGGCTACCCGACCCCGCCGCAGACCTCCGCGTACCCCCCGCAGCACGGCACGTCGACCCCGCCGCCGTACAACCTTTCGCCCCAGCACGCCCCCGGCGGCCCGGGCGGCGGCGGGAGCAACAAGGCGGTCGTGATCGGCGCGGTCGTGGTCGCGCTCATCGCGATCGGCGGGCTGATCACGGCGCTCATCATGAACGGCGGGAGCGGCGACGACAACAAGGGCGGCGGCAGCAGCACCAGCCAGTCGCCCACCGTGGTCGAGGGGCACAAGGGTCCGGACACGTCGAAGAAGATCGACACCGAGAAGTGCACGGCCCCGCAGGAGGCCTACGACGACCCGGACAAGATCCAGGTCCCGGACTTCCACTTCAAGAACCTCACCTCGGTGAAGTCCTGCTTCCAGGCCGCCGGTTGGCAGATGAAGATCACGCGGGTGGACGAGAACACGTACGGCGAGGACACGGTCATGGACCAGTTCCCCTCCGCCGGCGACAACGTCGACCCCAAGAAAATGCCCGAGATCGAGCTCAAGGTGTCGTCGGGCAACCC
Source organism: Streptomyces sp. NPDC002742 (assembly GCF_042888885.1). NCBI lineage: Bacteria > Bacillati > Actinomycetota > Actinomycetes > Kitasatosporales > Streptomycetaceae > Streptomyces > Streptomyces sp. NPDC002742. The sequence goes on along the minus strand of NZ_JBIAQF010000006.1, from coordinate 329,080 downwards.
CTCCTGAAGCGCCCCCGAACGCTCGGAGCGGTTCAGGCGGCCCGCACGCACTGTCCGTACGGCCTGAGCAGTCACCACGGTCCGAGCGCCTCGGCAGCGGAATCGGGAACGGAAACGGGCCCGGCACTTCGGTGCCGGGCCCGTTTCCGGTCGGGGTGACCTTGGCTCGCTGGGTGACGGGGGTTGCTCGGCGACCCCCGTGACTACAGGTACGGTCCGCCCGAGCGGCCTCCCGTGCGGGGGTCCTCGTCACCCTCCAGACCGCCGACACCCGGCGGCAACGCGCGGCGCATCTGCTCCAGTTGCGCCCTGGCCGCCATCTGCTGGGCGAACAGGGTCGTCTGGATCCCGTGGAAGAGTCCCTCCAGCCAGCCCACCAACTGGGCCTGCGCGATCCGCAGTTCCGCGTCACTGGGGGTCTGCTCGTCCGTGAAGGGCAGGGAGAGCCGCTCCAGTTCCTCCACCAGCTCCGGGGCCAGACCGTCCTCCAGCTCCTTCACGGAACTCGCGTGGATCTCCTTGAGCCGGACACGGCTGGCCTCGTCCAGAGGTGCGGCGCGCACCTCCTCCAGCAGCTGCTTGATCATGCTGCCGATGCGCATCACCTTGGCGGGCTGTTCCACCATCTCCGTCACCGGGATCTCGCGGGAGTCCTCGTCCCCGGTGCCGCCGAGAGCCATTCCGTCCTGGCCGACAACCAGGATCTGAGGGTTCTCCGGCGACCGTTCGTTCCTCGGCATCTCCATGCCGCCATTCTCTCGCACCCACGTACTCCATCACGGTGGTGCCCCCCGTACACGGTGATCCACCACGTACGACGGCCCAGTTCGCGAGGAGACGCCGTCCCACGGCCCCTGAAGTGCGCGGACGAGGTCACTTTCTGTCGAGATGCCGGGATCACGGCGTCATGTGAGGCTTGTTTCGTCGATCACGGCACCCGTCTTGGCGAACCGTACCGGGAGGGGGTCACCGAGGTGACTCCATGGCTGCGCACCCTGCCCACGGCCGGACTGCTGGCGGCCGCCCTGCTGAACGGCGCCGGCCCCCTCGCGAGCACCGCCCCCACAAGCTCCGCGGCAGCTCCCCCGTACGCCTCCGCACGCGCCGGGGCCCCGTCGTCCGGCGCCCCCTCGTCCACCCCCGCACGCTCAGGGACCGCCTCGTCCACCCCCGCACGCTCAGGGACCGCCTCGCCCACCCCGGCGCACTCAGGGACCGCCTCGCCCACCCCCGCGAGCTCGGGGTCCCCCTCGTCCACCCCCGCGAGCTCCGGGCCCCCCTCGTCCACCGCCCCGTCGTCGGCCACCGCGTCGGCTCCGTCCGCCGAAGGGACCACCGCCCCGGACGCCGCCGGCCCCGCCGCCTCCGATCCCGCACGGCCCACCCTTACGGCGGACCCCTCCCGTGCGGGCAGCTTCGCGGGCGAGGGACGCGTACGGCCCGGCCGCACGGAGCCGGACAGCCAGGACACCCCGGACCTCCAGGACACCGCTCCCGCCGCCGACACCGACACCGGGCTCACGGAGCCGAGTACGCCCCCCGACCCCTCGCGCGACGACGCGGTCCCCGTCCAGCAGAGCGTCGTGGGCCCCGGCTCCACGCCCGAGCCGACTCTGGCGATCCTCCCGCTGGGCAGCGGCCTGATCCTGATCGGCCTGGGACTGGGACTGGCGTTCCTGGCGCTGCGGGCACGACGCGGCTGAGGCGCCCGGCGCGGAAGCGGTACGCCTCGTCGCCGGTCTCGGGCTGAGGCGCCGCACCGAAGAGGTACGCCTGGCGCCCCTCTTCCCGCCCCGTCGGCCTGTTCTCACGGGCCGACGGCACCCCGCCCGGTGCCTGCCGGAGTCCGCTCCCGGGCGCCCGCAGCACGTCCCCGGAAGCGGGGCCCGGCGCTCCACCGGAGCCCGGGCAGGGGCACTACGCGCCTAAGGCGCGACCAGCAGCACCTTTCCGATGTGGCTGCTCTCCTCCAGCACCCGGTGCGCCCCTGCCGCGTCGCTCATCGGCAGTTCGCGGTCGATGACGGGACGGACCCGGCCGGAGTCGATGAGCGGCCACACGTGCTCCCGTACGGCCGCCACGATCGCCGTCTTCTCGCTGAGCGGCCGGGCCCGCAGCGAGGTCGCGCTGACGGCGGCGCGCTTGTTCAGGAGAACGGCGATGTTCAGCTCCGCCTTGATGCCGCCCTGCATGCCGATGATGGCGAGCCGGCCGTTGACGGCGAGGGCGCGCACGTTCGGGTCGAGGTACTTGGCGCCCATGTTGTCGAGGATGACGTCGGCACCCGCCCCGCCGGTGGCCCGCTTGATCTCCTCGACGAAGTCCTGCTCGCGGTAGTTGATCAGGATGTCCGCGCCCAGCTCCGCGCAGAAGTCGAGCTTTTTCTTGGTGCCCGCCGTGACCGCGACCTTCGCGCCGACGGCCTTCGCCAGCTGGATCGCCATGGTGCCGATGCCGCTGGAGCCGCCGTGCACGAGCAGGGTCTCACCGGGGCGCAGGTGGGAGACCATGAAGACGTTCGACCAGACGGTGCACGTCACCTCGGGCAGCGCCGCCGCCTGCCGGACGTCCAGGCCCGCGGGCACGGGCAGCAGCTGCCCGGCCGGGACGGCGACCTTCTGGGCGTATCCGCCGCCCGAGAGCAGCGCGCACACCTCGTCGCCGACCGCCCAGCCGAGGACGCCCGTACCGACCGCGGCGATGCGCCCCGAGCATTCGAGTCCGGGGTAGGGGGACGCCCCGGGCGGCGGGTTGTACAGGCCCTGCCGCTGCAGCAGATCGGCTCGGTTGACGGCGCCGGCCACCACCTCGACCAGCACTTCGCCCTCGGCCGCCACCGGGTCGGGAACCTCGTCCCACACCAGCGCCTCGGGCCCACCAGGTTCAGGAATCGTGATCGCGTACATGAGAGGGACGCTACTCCTGAGAGGCGCCGCCTATTCCTGCGGCAGGGGCCGAACACCCGGTGCCTTCCCGGTGGCCCGGGTGACCCGCGCGATCGTGATCAGCCGGTCGGTCAACTGCAGTGTTCCGACCTCCGGATCGTCGTATCCGAGCACGCGATGCCCCCTTACGACGCTGACCACCAGGTCGGCGGTCTCCCGGACACCCCTGCCCGCCTCTGCCTTTGTCACTGGCCGCTCGACGATGTCGAGCCCGCTGCCCTGATGGATCAGGTCCTCCATCACCCTGCCCGCGGCTGGGCTGAGCACGGAGAGCCCGAGCAGCCGGCCGGCCGCGCTGGCGCTGGTGATGACCGCGTCGGCGCCGGACTGCCGGAGCAGCGGCGCGTTCTCCTCCTCGCGGACGGCGGCGACGATCTTCGCCCCGCGATTGAGCTGCCGGGCCGTCAGGGTGACCAGGACCGCGGTGTCGTCCCGCTGGGTGGCGATGATGATCTGCCGCGCCCTGTGGACCTCGGCACGCGTCAGCACATCGCTGCGCGTGGCGTCCCCGATCACTCCCGCGTACCCGTCGGCCGCCGCCGCGTCGACCACCCTGGGGCTGGGGTCGACGACCACGACCTGATCCTTCCTGAGCCCGGTCGCACAGACCGTCTCGACGGCCGACCGTCCCTTGGTTCCGAAGCCGACAACGACGGTGTGATCCCGCAAGGCCGTCCTCCAGCGTTTTCTTGAAAATACCCTTTGGAACACGGACAACGTCCTTGTGCGGCGAGCGCGTTGGGGGGACTCCTTCTCCCGGCTTTTCGGCTGTGTGATCTTCCTGGACCGGAATCGATGCCGGAGGACCGCGAGGGCCTGCGGGGTTGCGTCAGGCATTCGAAAATCAACCTGGAGCGCTCCCTGCGCCAATGATCCCGCTTGATCCGGAATCATGGTGGCGGACCCGCTGGATCGCCGCCGCAGGGACAGGCAATGAACGACGAGAAGCAAACACCCTCCAAGACCGGGAAGTTCTCGATCCTCCGGTCCCTCTGGTACCGGTCGCGGGCCGAGGCCCTGGACGATGCCGAGGCCGGACGTTCCATCACGATGCCCGTCGAGAGCAGCGTGCCCCCTCTCCAGCAGGTCCTACGGCGCTTGGCCATGGCCCTGGTGGTCCTGTTCGTCACAACGCTCGTCGTGTGGCTCGACCGCGGCGGCTACAACGACAACGCGGACGGCACCATCGACTTCCTCGATGCCGCCTACTACGCGACCGTCACCCTCTCCACCACCGGATACGGGGACATCACCCCGGTGAGCGACACCGCCCGGCTCATCAACATCTTCGTCATCACGCCGCTGCGCGTCGTCTTCCTGATCATCCTGGTCGGCACCACGCTCGAAGTGCTCACCGAGCGCACCCGCCAACAGGTGCGTGTCCATCGCTGGCGCTCCCGCATGCGAGATCACGTGGTCGTCGTCGGCTACGGGACCAAGGGCCGGCAGGCCATCGAGACGCTTCTGGGGCAGGGCATCCGCAAAGACAAGATCGTCGTCGTCGACCCGGAACGGAAGGCCGCGGAGGCCGCCGGCAGTGACGGGCTGGTGTCGGTACTCGGAGATGCCACCCGATCCGACACCCTCCGAAAGGCCGAGTTGCAGAGTGCTGCGCAGGTGATCGTTGCCCCGCAGCGCGACGACACCGCAGCCTTGGTCACCCTTACCGCGCGCCAGCTCAACAAGCGCGCGACCATCGTCGCCGCGGTGCGAGAGGACGAGAACGTTCCGCTGTTGAAGCAGAGCGGAGCCGACACGGTCGTCACCAGTTCCAGTTCCGCGGGGCGCCTCCTCGGTGCGTCCATGGTCAACCCCCATGTGGCGGACACTCTGGAGAATCTGATGACCTACGGGAGCGGCCTCGACCTCGTGGAGCGTCCAGTGGCAGTGGACGAGGTCGGTCGCTCAGCTCGGGAGTGCACGGATCTGGTCGTGGCCGTCGTGCGCCGGAAGGCGGTCTTCGACTACACCGAGCCACAAGCCGCAAGCCTCCAGGCCGGAGACCGCGTGATCTCGATCAGACAGGCAGTACCCACCCGCTGATCGACCACGAGCACCGGCAGCGCCATCACCGGTCTCTTCGGCGACCTGCCGGACCGGACGCTCCACGACCTTCTGCGGCGGTTCCACCCGATGGGCCACGCGACATCCGTCCACCTGGCGACCCATCGAGCCACGGCCCGGAGGTCGAGCCATGGCCCGGAGGTTTCACGTGAAACACTCCCCGCTCGGATTCATGCCGTTCCCGCCCTCGACCGGCTCAGACGAAGCACGCGTCGATCCCCGCGGTGGCCCACGGCAGATCGATGAGTTCCAGTTCCTGGCCGGCCCGCGCACCGCCCGGCGGTACGACCGCGAGCGCATCGGAGGCGGCGATGCCCCGCAGCATCGCCGGGCCGTTGTAGTGCAGCGGCGCGACCCGGTCGCCGCGCAGCGAGACCGGGACGATCCGGGTGTCGTACGGGTGCCCCTGCACGGCCTCTTTGAGGGGCAGCGTGTACGCCTCCGGGGCCGCGCGTCCGGCCAGCGTCCGCAGCAGCGGCTCGGCGAGCGTGAGCAGTCCGGAGACGGCGGCGAGGGGGTTGCCGGGCAACCCGACGAGGTACTGGTCCTCCCGAGTGCGGGCCAGCAGCATCGGATGCCCCGGTCGCACCTTGACGCCGTCCACGAGCAGTTCGGCACCGATCCGGCGCAGCGTGGGATGGACGTGGTCGACGGGGCCGCCCGCGGTGCCTCCGGTGGTGACGATCAGGTCGGCCCGGGAGCCGGTGATCGCCCTGTGCAGCGCCTTGGCGTCGTCGCCGAGCCGGCGTACCGCCACAACCTCGGCTCCCAGCGCCCGAAGCCACGGCGGCAGCATGGGGCCGAGCGCGTCCCGGATGAGTCCCTCCCGGGGCAGTCCCTCGGTGAGCAACTCGTCGCCGAGGACAAGAACTTCGGCGCGCGGGCGGGGGACGACGGCGAGCGTGTCGTACCCGGCGGCCGCCGCGAGGCCCAGCACCGCGGGGGTGACCAGCACTCCGAGCGGCAACAACTGGTCGCCGCTGCGGCACTCCTGGCCGCGCGGGCGGATGTCCTGACCGTGCGCGATCGCCGGGATTCCCCGGGAGCGGGCGGAGCCGGGCGCTTGCGCGCCGCTCGCGTGCAGCCGCCCCTTGTCGTCGAGACGGCCGTGCTCGCTGCGCAGGACGGCGGTCGCGTCCCGCGGGACCCGCGCCCCGGTGGCGATCCGGACCGCCTCACCGTCGCTGAGCCGCTCCGGCTCCGCGTGCCCGGCGAGTACGCCGTCCTCGCGCACGTCCCAGGGCCCGGGTCCGGCGACCGCCCACCCGTCCATGGCGGAGGTGTCGAAGGAGGGAAGGTCCGTGAGCGCGGTCAGGGGGGCGGCGAGGACGAGGCCGAGGGAGGTCTCCAGGGGGACCGAAACGGGGGTACGGCTCGGGAGGGAGCGGGCGGCCCGCTCGGCGACGGCTCGTGCCTCGGGCCACGGGGTGGACCGGTGATGGGCGTGCGCTCCCTTGCCGCTGTCCTGCGCGTCGGGCACGGGAACGGCCGTCCGGTCGGTTTCCCGGGGGCTGAGGGCGGCGCCGTCCGCTCGGCCGGGCTCACCGGGCGGGCGGGCACCGGCTCCCTTGACCAGGGCGAGCGCCTCCTCGACGTCGAAGTCGTCGGCGTCCTTGCTGTCCTTGCTGTCCTTGCTGTCCTTGCTGTCCTTGCTGTCCGCGCTTTCCCGGGTGGAGCGGGCGGCGGTCATCCGGCGTCCGGCTCGGTGGCGGGGGCCGTCGAGGCGGCGCCGACGGGCGTGGTGGGGGTGGTAGGGGTGGTGGAACTGGTGGGCGACGCGGAGTCGGCGGCGTCCGGTTCGGCGTCGGGGGTGTCCTCGTCGGCCCAGCGGAGCGCGAGCGCAACGGCCTTGCGAGAGGCGTCGGCGACCGCCTCCGGCCCTCCGCCGGCCAGCGCGGCCGCGTATCCGACGAGGAACGTGGTCAGTGGCGCGGCCGGCCTGGCCACCCCGTGCGCGGCGTCGCGGGCCAGGTCGAGCAGAACGCCGGTGTCGACGTCCAGGTCGATGCCCAGTTCGTCCTTGACTGCGGAAATCCATTCATCCAGCACGTGGCCATGCTCCCTGATGCGTGCTCTGGCGGTGGCGATGTCGTCCCAGGTGTCGCAGTCGAAGGACGCGACGGGGTCGGAGATACGAGTGAGGTCGAGGGCGGCGACGAGCCGTCGCAGCGGCAGCCCGCCGAGTCCCCCGTGCGCGGCGGCGAGCTCGGCCAGTTCACGGCGCAGCGCGTCGGCGCGGTAGACGGCCACGAGGGGCTGATCCCGCCCGTCGGGGTCGCTGAGGAGGACGCCGTCGGGGTGGACGCCTGGACGGTCGTGGGCCGGGCGGGCCTCTTCGGCAGCGGGACGGACCTCGTGGGTGCCGCCGGAGCGAAGGGTGTCCAGCAGGCGCCCTACCGTCTGCTCCTCAAGGAACGGCAGATCGGCCGAGAGCACGACGACACAGGGCGCCGTGGTGTGCCGCAGCCCGGCGTCCAGCGCGGCGAGCGGTCCCCCGCCCGGCGGGTCCTCGCGGGCCCACTCCACGGGGCGCGCGGTGGACCTGGGTTCGGCCACGACGACCGTGCGGGTGGCACCGGCGCACGCGGCCAGCACCCGGTCCAGCAGCGCCCGGCCGCCCACCCGTACGCCGGGCTTGTCCGCGCCGCCGAGCCGACGAGCCGCACCGCCCGCGAGCACCACGGCGTCGTACGCGGCGTCGGCACCGGGGGTGCCTGGCGGGCCGGAGCTGCCCGGACGTCCGGTCGCGCCCTCGGACTCGTACGCGGTCATGTCCCGAGTATGGCGCCCGAAGGATCGGTGCCACCCCCGGGCACGGCATGGAATCGGGGGTGACCGGATCCTCCGGGGGCTAGAGAGTCCGCAGCAGCACCGCAGGCTGCTCCACGCAGTCCGCCACATACCGCAGGAAACCGCCCGCCGTACCGCCGTCGCAGACCCGGTGGTCGAAGGCGAGCGAGAGCTGGACGACCTGGCGCACCGCCAGCTCGCCCTGGTGCACCCAGGGCTTGGGGATGATGCGGCCGACGCCGAGCATGGCCGCCTCGGGGTGGTTGATGATCGGTGTGGAGCCGTCGACACCGAACACGCCGTAGTTGTTCAGCGTGAAGGTGCCGCCGGTGAGGTCCGCGGGCGTCAGCGTCCCGGTCCGGGCCGCCTCGGTCAGCCGGCCGAACTCCGCGCTCAGCCCTTCGGCGTCCCGTGCGTGCGCGTCCCGTACGACGGGGACGACGAGCCCCCGCTCGGTCTGGGCCGCGAAGCCCAGGTGCACCTGGTCGAGGCGGACGATCTCGCGGGCGTCCATGTCGACCGTCGAGTTGAGTTCGGGGTAGCGGGCCAGCGCCGCGGTGCAGATCCGGGCCAGCAGGGCGAGCAGGGAGATCTTCGGGCCGCCCGCCGCGTTCATCGCCCCGCGTGCCCGCATGAGCTCCGTCGCGTCGGCGTCCACCCAGCAGGTCGCGTCGGGGATCTCACGCCGGCTGCGCGAGAGCTTGTCGGCGACGGCGCCACGGACTCCCCGGAGGGGGATCCGGACACCCTGCGGGGTGGTGCTCCGGGAGACACCGGCCGCACCGGGCACGACCGCCGCGATGTCCGCGTACGAGGTGACCGAAGCCGACGCCGGGGCGCGGTCGTACGAGGGCGCCGCGAGGGGTGCGTCGGGGCCGGGTCCGGCCGCCGGAGCGTGGTGCGGTTCCACGGTGGCGGACGATCGCAGCCGGCCGGTCGCCGCGGCACGCAGCGCGTACTCGACGTCGGCCCGCAGGATGAGCCCCTCGGGGCCGGAGCCCTCCAGTTCCCGCAGATCCACGCCGTTCTCCCGGGCGAGCCGGCGCACGAGGGGCGATATGACCGGCACGGGGCCGTCACCTCGCGTCGCGGCGACGCCGTTCCGGGCGGTCGGCTCCTGGCCTCGCGCAGCCGGCCGCGCGGCGCCGACGGGCTCGGTGCGGCCCGGCTCGGGCCGGGCGGGATGGGTACCCGTGCCCGCCGGGGACGGTGCCACCGCCGCGCCGCCGGCCGGCCGTCGGCCACCGGCCGCGATGCCATCGGCCGCGACTCCGCCGGAGGGCCGTACCCTCCTGCGCCGCGCCGGAGGCGCTCCCGTGCCATAACCCACCAGCACGTTCCCGGAGCCCTCGTCGCTCCGGTCGTCCTCGTCGAGCGGGCTGTCCCCGTCCCCGGCCGGGGCGCCCACGGCGACGGTCAGCAGCGGTGCCCCCACGGGCATTTCCGTGCCCTCCTCGCCGAAGCGGGCGGTGACCACGCCGCCGTAGGGGCAGGGGACCTCCACCATCGCCTTGGCCGTCTCGACCTCGACGACGAGCTGGTCGACGGCGACGACATCGCCGACCTCCACCAGCCAGCGGACGATCTCCGCCTCGGTGAGTCCCTCCCCGAGGTCGGGGAGCTTGAACTCCAGCACCTGTGCCATCAGCTCTGCGCCTCCCATTGCAGACGCCCCACGGCGTCCAGGATCCGGTCGACGCCGGGCAGGTGGTGCCGCTCCAGCATCGGCGGCGGATACGGGATGTCGAACCCGGCGACCCGCAGCACCGGCGCCTCCAGGTGGTGGAAGCAGCGCTCCGTGACGCGGGCCGCGATCTCCCCGCCCGGTCCGCCGAACCCGCCCGACTCGTGCACGACGACCGCTCGTCCGGTCCGCCGCACCGATGCCGCGACCGTCTCGTCGTCGAACGGCACCAGAGAGCGCAGGTCGACGACTTCGAGGTCCCAGCCCTCGGCCCGGGCCGCCTCGGCGGCTTCGAGGCAGACGGGCACGGACGGCCCGTACGTGATGAGCGTGGCGCTCCGGCCCGAGCGCCGCACCACCGCGCGGCCTATCGGCTCAACGGCCGGCGGCTCGTCCGGGTTCCAGGAATCCTTCGACCAGTACAGCCTCTTGGGCTCCAGGAAGACGACCGGATCGTCCGAGGCGATGGCCTCGCGCAGCAGTCCGTAAGCGTCGGAGACGGTCGCGGGCATGACGACGTGGAGGCCCGGGGTCGCCATGTAGTAGGCCTCGGAGGAGTCGCTGTGGTGCTCGACGCCACCGATGCCGCCGCCGTAGGGGACGCGGATCGTGATGGGCAGGGGCATGGCGCCCCGTGTGCGGTTGCGCATCTTCGCCACGTGCGAGATCAGCTGCTCGAACGCCGGGTAGGCGAACGCGTCGAACTGCATCTCCACGACGGGCCGCAGGCCGTACATGGCCATGCCGACCGCCGCGCCGAGGATGCCCGCCTCGGCGAGCGGGGTGTCCGTGCAGCGGTCGTCGCCGAACTCCTTGGCGAGCCCGTCGGTGACCCGGAAGACGCCGCCGAGGGTGCCGACGTCCTCTCCCATGACATGGACGGTCGGGTCGGCGGCCATGGCGTCGCGCAGGGCGCGCCCGAGCGCCTGCGCCATGGTGGCCGGTTTGAGGGCAACGGTGGTCATCGCCCGGCTCCTTCCGGGCCGTGCGGGCCCGCTCCGAGCGTGCCGTCCGCCTCGGCGTCCAGCTCCGCTCTCAGCTGGCTCTCCTGCTCAAGCAGTTGAGTAGTGGGTTGGGCATATACATGGGCGAACAGATCCATGGGGTCGAGCACCGGGTCCTGGTTCATGCGCTCACGCAGGTCCGCGGCCATCGCCTCGGCGTCGTCGCGCACCGCCCGCAGGGCGGACTCGTCGAGCAGACCGCGCTCGGTCAGTTCCCGCTCCACCAGCACGATGGGGTCGTGGCCGCGCCAGGTCTCGACCTCGGAGTCGCCTCGGTAGCGGGTGGCGTCGTCGGCGTTGGTGTGGGCGTCGATGCGGTACGTCACGGCCTCGACGAGCGTGGGACCGCCGCCCGCGCGCGCGTGGGCGATGGCCTCGCTCAGGACCTGGTGCACGGCCACCGCGTCGTTCCCGTCGACCAGTCGGCCCGGCATCCCGTAGCCGACGGCCTTGTGGGCCAGCGACGGGGCGGCGGTCTGCTTGGCGAGCGGGACGGAGATGGCGAAGCCGTTGTTCTGCACGAGGAAGACGACCGGCGCCTGCCATACGGCGGCGAAGTTCAGCGCCTCGTGGAAGTCGCCCTCGCTGGTGCCGCCGTCGCCGACCAGGGCGAGCGCGACCACGTCGTCGCCCTTGAGGCGGGCGGCGTGCGCGAGACCCACGGCGTGCGGGAGCTGGGTCGCGAGAGGGGTGCACAGGGGGGCGATGCGGTGCTCGTGCGGGTCGTAGCCGGTGTGCCAGTCGCCGCGCAGCAGTGTGAGGGCCTGGACGGGGTCGAGGCCGCGGGCGACGGCGGCGAGGGTGTCGCGGTAGCTGGGGAAGAGCCAGTCGCGCTCCTCCAGTACGAGCGCGGCTGCGACCTCGCAGGCCTCCTGTCCGGTGCTGGAGGGGTACACGGCGAGACGGCCCTGCTTGGTGAGGGCGGTGGCCTGGACGTTGTAGCGGCGGCCACGCACCAGCTCCGCGTGCAGACGGCGCAGCAGGGCCGGATCGACCTGCGCGGCCGCGTCGGTGCCGAGGACGCGGTGGGGCAGCGCGTCCGGCAGCAGCGGCGCGGGGTCGGTGCGGGGCTGCCAGGCGGGCGGCGGCGTGGGCCGGTAGGCCCCTCGCTGCTCCATGACCGTCATGACGGCACCTCCTCGTGGGAGCGGCTTCAGGCGCGTCACGGGTGTGATGCGCCTCACCTACCGATTGTTCGGTCGTCGGCACATTTTGGCTACAGGCACCGCCAGGCTGTGGACAAACGGTTCTGCACAGCCTGAGATGGACGCAGTACGTCCATGGTAGGGAGGCGGGGGGACATGGCACCTGAACAAATGGCCGAGCCGCCGGAGGCCGGCCCCGTCGCACCGCCCGCCCGTCCGCTCGACGCGATCGACCAGGACATCCTGCACATGCTGCAGGCGGACGGCCGTGCCTCCATCCGTTCCGTGGCCGAACGGGTCCATGTGTCGCGGGCCAACGCCTACGCGCGGATCAACCGCCTCATCGAGGACGGTGTGATCCGTGGCTTCGGGGCGCGCGTCGACCACGAACGCGCCGGGCAGGGCACATCGGCGTACATCACCCTCAAGATCGTGCAGAACTCCTGGCGCACGGTGCGGGAGCGGCTGAGGGTGCTCCCCGGGGCCTCGCACATCGCCCTGGTGGGCGGGGATTTCGACGTGCTTCTTCTGGTGCACACGCCGGACAACCGGGCGCTGCGCGAACTGGTGCTCACCCGTCTCCAGTCCATCCCGGAGGTGCTCAGCAGCCGGACGCTGCTGGTCTTCGAGGAGGAGGACCTGGAGCCGGAGGGCTGATGGGGCCCGGGCCCGCGCCGAACGGTTGCCCGACCCCGACCCCGCCCCCGGACCCGTAGGGCCTCACCACTCGCGCGCCCGGCACGGGCGGACCTCCGGGCCCTACGACTCCCGCCCCGAAGCCGGCACCGCCCGGCTCCCGGGCCTCACGACTCCCGCCGGAGCCCTCCGAAGACCAGCACCACCACGGCGTCGGCCACCTCCCGCGCGCCCATGCCCCGAGCGTCGGGGCGGTACCACTCCACGAGCGAGTTGATCATTCCGAAGACCAGCCGGGTCGCGAGCCGGACCTCCACGTCACCGCGTACGTCCCCGTCGGCGGCGGCGGCCTTCAGAAGCTCGGCGACCCTGTGGTCGAAGTCGCGGCGCCGCTCCAGGGCCCAGCGCTCGGTGGCCGTGTTGCCGCGCACCCGGAGCAGCAGCGTCACGTAGGGCAGCTCGGAGGTGAGGACCTCGACCATGCGCCGTACGACGTACTCCAGGCGCTCGACCGCACGCCCCACGCGCGCGTGCTCCTCGTCGAGGATCTCGAAGAGGCCGTCCAGCGCCCGGCTCACCGCGCGCCGCAGCAGTTCCTCCTTGCCGGCGACATGGTGGTAGATCGACGACTTGGAGATGCCGGCGGCCTTGGAGAGGTGCTCCATGGAGGTGCCGTCGTAGCCGCGTTCGTTGAAGACCTGGACGGCGACGGTCAGCAGCGTCTCGGGGGTGTACGTGTCCCGCTTGGCGGTGGTCACTGGGTGCCCTCCCGCTTCTCGTCGGCGTACGCGTGGCGGTAGAGCGCCAGCGACGGGGCGTAGCGCCCGGAGGGGTCGCGTACGTGCAGTTCGTCCAGGAGGTCGTACGACCAGTTCGTGCCGAGTCGGCGGCTCCACTCGAAGGGGCCCAGGGGGTAGCTGACGCCGAGGCGCATCGCGGTGTCGATGTCCTCCTCGGTGGCCACGCCCTTGGCGACCGCGTCGTGCGCGAGGTCGACGATCCGGGCCACCGTGCGGGCGACGATCATGCCGGGGCAGTCCCCGATGACGCTGACGTCCTTGCCCAGCGCCTGGAAGAGGCCGATGGCCTCGGAGAGCGTCTGGGGAGCGGTGTCCTGGGACGCCGACAGGGCGATCCGGGTGGCCCTGCGGTAGTCGAGCGCGAGGTCGAAGTAGACGACGTCGCGGAACTCGACCGCGGTCTGGCCGTCGGCGAGGACCAGCTGGCCGCCGCTCGGCAGCACCAGGCGGGTGCCGTGGTCCTCCTCGTCCTCCCGGACCTGGATGCCCGCCTCGCGGATCAGGCCGAGGACGTCGGCGGCGGGGCCCAGGTCGCCCTCGGCGACGACGTAGGCGGGCGGCTGCGCCTTCTCCGCGGTGTGCGGCTCGGACCGCTCGGCGTCGTCCCCGTAGTCGTACCAGCCGTGCCCCGTCTTGCGTCCGAGCCGGCCCGACTCGACGAGCCGTCGCTGGGCGAGCGAGGGCGTGAAGCGCACGTCCTGGAAGAAGGACTGCCACACGGAGTGCGTGACGGACTCGTTGACGTCCTGGCCGATCAGGTCCGTGAGCTCGAAGGCGCCCATCCTGAAACCGCCGGACTCACGCAGGACGGCGTCGATGGTGGCGGGGTCGGCGGCCTGGGACTCGTGGACCGCGAAGGCTTCGGCGTAGAAGGGCCGCGCGATGCGGTTGACGATGAAGCCGGGCGTGTCCGCGCAGGCGACGGGCGTCTTGCCCCAGGCGCGGGCCGTCTCGTACGCGCGCGTGGCGGAGGTGACGTCGGTCGCGAACCCGGAGACGACCTCGACCAGGGGCAGCAGCGGCGCCGGGTTGAAGAAGTGCAGCCCGACGAGGCGGCCCGGGTTGCGCAGGGCGCCGCCGATGGCCGTGACGGACAGCGAGGAGGTGTTGGTGGCGAGCAGGCAGTCGTCCTCGACGATGTCTTCGAGGTCGCTGAACAGCCGCTGCTTGGCGTCGAGTTGTTCGAGGACCGCCTCGACGACGAGCGCGCAGTCCGCGAGGTCGGTGAGGCTCGTGGCCGGCTGGAGCCGGGCGCGGGCGGCATCTCGGTCGGCGCCGGTGAGCCGGTCCTTCGCGACGAGCCGGTCGAGCCGGGCGCCGATCGCTTCGGCCGCCGACGCGGCACGCCCGGGGGCCGCGTCGTAGAGCCGCACGGGGTGGCCCGCCACCAGCGCGACCTGGGCGATGCCCTGGCCCATGGTGCCGGTGCCGACGACTGCCACGGGGCTGCTGAGGTCGAGTGCTGTCATGTGCGCGATCCTCCCGCACGGCGTTTTCCACAGATGCGGCGGACCCCCTTGTCCCGACCGATCGTTCGGTTACTCTAACCCTGACTGTCCATTCCTGCCCAGCTCGCGAGCTCGACGAGGAGCTCTAGAGACGAGGAGTTGGTCCTTGATGGCCGCCGAACTCACCGCGCACCAGTTGATCGCCCAGCACCGGCCCACCCTGGATCTGGCGCTGGAGGCGATCCGCACCCGCGCGTACTGGTCCCCCCATCCCGAGCATCCCAAGGCGTACGGCGAGCACGGCAGCCTGGGCATGGCCGAGGGCAAGGCCGCCTTCGACGCCCTCCTGGGCACCCGCCTCGACCTGGGCCAGCCCGGCACGGACGACTGGGTCGGCGGCGAGGTGTCGCCGTACGGCGTCGAGCTGGGCGTCTCGTACCCGCACGCGGACATCGACGCCCTGCTGCCCGCCATGCGCGCGGGGATGCGCGCCTGGCGCGACGCGGGGGCGGAGATCCGCGCCATGGTCTGTCTGGAGATCCTCAAGCGGATCAGCGACCGCACCCACGAGTTCGCGCACGCGGTCATGCACACCAGCGGCCAGGCCTTCATGATGGCGTTCCAGGCGGGCGGCCCGCACGCGCAGGACCGCGGCCTGGAAGCGGTGGCGTACGCGTACGTGGAGCAGGTCCGCACCCCCGACACCGCGGAGTGGAGCAAGCCCCAGGGCAAGCGCGACCCGCTCACGCTCACCAAGCAGTTCACGCCCGTCCCGCGCGGCATCGCGCTGATGATCGGCTGCAACACCTTCCCGACGTGGAACGGCTATCCGGGCCTGTTCGCCTCCCTGGCCACCGGCAACGCGGTCCTGGTGAAGCCCCACCCGCGCGCGGTGCTGCCGCTCGCGCTGACCGTGCAGGTCGCGCGCGAGGTGCTCACCGAGGCCGGCTTCGACCCGAACCTGGTGGCGCTCGCCGCCGAGCGTCCCGGCGAGGGCATCGCGAAGACGCTGGCCACCCGCCCCGAGATCCGGATCATCGACTACACCGGCTCCACCGCCTTCGGCGACTGGCTGGAGACCAACGCCCGCCAGGCGCAGGTCTACACGGAGAAGGCCGGCGTCAACACGGTGATCGTGCAGTCGACCGGTGACTACAAGGGGATGCTGTCCAACCTGGCGTTCTCGCTGTCGCTCTACAGCGGCCAGATGTGCACCACCCCGCAGAACCTGCTGATCCCGCGCGAGGGCATCGCCACGGACGAGGGCCACAAGTCGTACGACGAGGTGGTCGCCGACCTCTCGAAGTCGGTCGGCGGACTCCTCGGTGACGACGCCCGCGCGAACGCGCTGCTCGGCGCCATCGTGAACCCGGACGTGAAGGCCCGCCTGGAGGCCGCCGCCGAACTCGGCGAAGTCGCCCTGCCCTCACGGCAGATCGATAACCCCGAGTTCCCGGGCGCGGTCGTGCGCTCGCCGGTGATCGTGAAGCTCGACGGCGCGCGCAAGTACTGGGAGAACGCCGAGGACGCCGGCGACGAGGCCGCCTACATGAGCGAGTGCTTCGGGCCGGTCTCCTTCGCCGTCGCGGTCGACTCGGCGGCGGACGCGGTGGAACTGCTGCGCCGCACCATCAGGGACAAGGGCGCGATGACCGTCGGCGCGTACACCACCGACGAGGCGTTCGAGAGCGAGGTGCGGGAGGCCTGCCTGGAGGAGTGCGCCCAGCTCTCCCTGAACCTCACGGGCGGTGTCTACGTCAACCAGACCGCAGCGTTCTCGGACTTCCACGGCTCGGGCGGCAACGGCGCGGCCAACGCGGCGCTGTGCGACGGGGCGTTCGTGGCCAACCGCTTCCGGGTGGTCGAGGTGCGCCGGGAGGCGTGAGACCGAGGGCGTGAGCCCTACGCGGGTGTGCCCCCGGTGGCGCTCCAGTGGAACAGCGTCATGGCCACACTGGTCGCGAGGTTGTAGCTGGAGACCTGGGGGCGCATCGGCAGGGACACCAAGTGGTCGGCACGCGCGCGTAGTTCGGCGGACAGACCACTGCGTTCCGAGCCGAAGGCGAGCAGGGCGTCGTCGGGAAGCTTCGAACCGCGGATGTCCTCGCCCTCCGGGTCGAGCGCGAACACCGGGCCCGGCGGCAGTTCGTCCACCGCAAGACGCTCCACGGCGGTCGCGAAGTGCAGGCCGGCCCCACCGCGTACGACCGTGGGGTGCCAGGGGTCGAGCGTGCCCGTCGTGACCACTCCGGTCGCGCCGAACCCCGCGGCGAGCCGGATCACGGCGCCCGCGTTCCCCAGGTTGCGCGGATTGTCGAGGACGACGACGGGCGTGGCGCGGGGCGTGCGGGCCAGCGTCTCAAGGTTGGCGGCGCGGGAGGGACGGACGGCGAGAGCGGCCACCGAGGTGGGGTGCGGTCGCGGCACGAGGGCCGTGTACGCCGCCTCCGGAACCTCGGTCAGGAGCTCGTCGAGAACGGCGCGTACGTCGGGGGCGAGTTCGTCGGCCAGTTCGAGGGCCGCCCGCCGGTCGGTCGTGACGGCGACCGGGACGCGCGCCCCGAAGCGCACCGCGTGCTTGAGGGCGTGGAAGCCGTCGAGCAGGACGGAGTCGTCGGCGAGCTGGCGCCAGGCACGTACCGGGTCGTTCATGCGGTGAAGCCTACGTGCGTGTGCCCGGCCTCCTCCGGAACGCCCGGCTCGGGCTCCCGGGGCCCCGGGACCGTACGGCCGCGGCCCGGAAACAGCCGGTCACGCGCGCGTGCCACCCGTCCGCCCAGGCGCCGCAGGAAAGACGTCGGCAGGAACACGGTGTCCGCGGCGATCATCGCGAGCGAGAAGAACGGCAGCCCGAGGACCACGGCGATCACGACGTGCTCGGTCATCATCGCCACCAGGAGGACGTTCTTGACCCGCCGGTTGAACAGGGTGAAGGGGAAGGCGACCTGCACGGCGACCGTCCCGTACGTCACCAGCATCACGATCGTGCCGTGGGCGGACAGCAGGTCGGACAGGGCCGGCCACGGCGAGAAGGACTCCAGGTGGAGCGGGTAGTAGACGGCGGTGCCGTCCTGCCAGCGCGAGCCCTGGATCTTGTACCAGCCGGCGGTCGCGTAGATCAGGCAGGCCTCGGCCATGATGATCATCAAGGCCGCGTTGTGCACGAGGTCGGCGACGACGTCCAGCAGGACGCGCGGCTGCGCGGTACGGGCGACGCGACCGGCGGTCCACCACAGGGCCTGCACCGCCCACAGCCCCCACAGGACCGTGAGCCAGCCGCCCAGGACGCCTCCGTCGATCCGTCCCGCGCACGTCGCCACCGCCAGCACGACCCCGAGCCCCGCCCACAGCGCGGGGCCCGTTCGGTCGGGTCCGGTCCGCTCGCCACGCGCGTGTGCCTCGCGGGCGAGGCCGTCCCGCCGCGCGTCGAGGGACCACACCCGGCCGCAGCGGGTGAACACGAGATAGATCGCCATCAGGTGCAGGACGTTGTCCCCGCCGTCCCCGACGAAGACACTTCGGTTCTGCAGGGACAGCACGCCGATCATGAAGAGCACCGACACGGCGCGGGTCCGCCAGCCCACCAGCAGCAGGGCGCTCGAGAGGACGGCGAGGGCGTAGACGATCTCGAACCACACCTGGCCGTCGGACCACATCAGGACCGTGAAGGCGTGGTTGCTCGCGACGAGCCGCTGGGCGAGGTCCCAGCTCCACGGCGCGTCGGGCCCGTACATCTCCTGACGGTGCGGGTACTCGCGCAAAAGGAACAGCAGCCAGGTAGTGGCGAGACCGATCCGGAGCACGGCGCTCTGGTACGGGCCGAGGGCGGACTCGGTGACCCGGGCGATGCCGCGCGCGATCGTCGGAGCGAGTCGGTTCATCGGGTTCATCTGGCGCTCGCCTCCGTCAGCCCGTCCGCGCGGTCGCTCTCGGGAACGGCCCACCAGGGCAGCTCACGGACGACGGGGCGGCCGGACACCTTCTCGTCGCTCCACGCGGGAGGCGGCACGTCGGTGGTGAGGGAGCGGAACTGGACGCGTTCGATGACGCCGCCCTCGCCGCCCGCGTGCTCGCGGTCCAGACGCAACACGCCGATGCGTCGCAGATAGCGCTCAGAGAGGTCGCCGCGCGGGCCCGCGGGGCGGTTCTCGCCGTCGTGCGTAACGGCGTAGAAGTCCCAGGCACGGCGCAGTTCGTTCTGCTCGGTGTGGCTCGGCAGCGGATTCCCGTCGATGGCGGCTCCGTCGAGCGCGGACAGGTCGTACCAGCCGGTCTCACGGCTGGTGCCGTCCGCGGTGCGGACCAGGGCGCGGACCTGGACCGCGATGTCCTGCTGCAACGGGTTCGGGGCGAAGAGCTTCCAGTTCTGCTCGAACTCGGGGTAGATCCATTCGTCGATCGCCTGGCCGTGCTGCTTGGTCACCGTGTTCGAGGGCGCGACGTGCAGGAACACCATGCCGAGGTGCACGAGCGAGACAACGGCCACGACGGCCAGGGCGAGAGCGGCGGCGATCTGGTAGGGGAGGGACAGAGCCGCCAGGCCGACGGAGGCCTCGGCCCCCGTCCACGGCACCGCCCCGGACTCCGTCTCCCCGATCTCCACGGGAGCGGCCGGCAGGGGCTCGCTCCACTCGGGCTCGGACCCCTCGAGCTCCGCGGGAACGACCGCCGGGGGCTCGGTCCCCAAGCCGACAGGAGAGAGCGTCTCGGGCTCGGTCCCGACGGGGTCCGGCTTCTCCGGCTCCGGCTCAGCGGGAACGGCCGTCTCACGCCCGGTCCGCTGCGACGCCGGGGGAACAAGCGTCCCGGTCGCCGGATCCCCGGTCGCCGGATCATAGGCGGCGGAGCCGTCGGGGGACGTACCGCCGGTGGTCCCGTCGGGCGCGGCGCCACCGGAGGCGACACCGCCCGGCGCGGCCCCCTCGGGCGCGCCCGGAACCGGCTCCGGCCCAGAGCCCTCGTCGTTCGCGTCCATCCCGCCCCGATTCACGATCCCGAATCCGACTGTCGGCCGCCGGACTGCGGGCACCGTACCGCCACGCCGCACCTCACCACGACGTTCGCAAGCGAACCGTACTCAGACCCGACCGTCCGGCACAGCCCCATGCGGCACAACGGCCACCCCCGGCGCGCACGAGGTTGTCCACAGCGGTTGACACCATACGGCGCTCGACCGACCATTGATGCGAGCGGACCGAACGATCGGTCGGTCGGGAGTGAGAGGTCGAGGGGGACCGCATGGCGACAGCATCAGCGCACCGCACGGCCCGCACGCAGGCGGACGAAGCCGCCGACGAAGCGGCGCGCACAGCGGCATACGAGGCCGTCTTCGACGCCGCGGTGGCGGCCGACGAACGCATCGAGCCCCGTGACTGGATGCCCGACGCCTACCGTTCCACCCTGGTCCGCCAGATCGCGCAGCACGCCCACTCCGAGATCATCGGCATGCAGCCCGAGGCCAACTGGATCACGCGCGCGCCCTCGCTGCGCCGCAAGGCGATCCTGATGGCGAAGGTCCAGGACGAGGCCGGACACGGCCTGTATCTGTACAGCGCGGCCGAGACCCTCGGCGTCGGCCGCGACGAACTGCTGGACAAGCTGCACTCCGGCCGCCAGAAGTACTCGTCGATCTTCAACTACCCGACGCTGACCTGGGCGGACGTCGGCGCCATCGGCTGGCTCGTGGACGGCGCCGCGATCACCAACCAGGTCCCCCTGTGCCGCTGCTCGTACGGTCCCTACGCGCGCGCGATGGTCCGCGTGTGCAAGGAGGAGTCCTTCCACCAGCGCCAGGGGTACGAGCTGCTGCTGGCCCTGAGCCAGGGCACCCCCGAGCAGCACGCGATGGCGCAGGACGCGGTCGACCGCTGGTGGTGGCCCTCCCTCATGATGTTCGGCCCGCCCGACGACGAGTCCTCGCACTCCGCCCAGTCGATGGCGTGGAAGATCAAACGCCATTCGAACGACGAGCTGCGCCAGCGCTTCGTCGACATAGCCGTGCCCCAGGCCGAGTCCCTCGGCCTGACCCTGCCCGACCCCGACCTGGTGTGGAACGAGGAGCGGGGGCACCACGACTTCGGCACGATCGACTGGACGGAGTTCTGGGAGGTCCTCAAGGGCAACGGCCCGTGCAACGAACAGCGGATCACCCAGCGTCGGCGCGCCCACGAAGAGGGCGCGTGGGTACGGGAGGCGGCCGCCGCCTACGCGGACAAGCACACGAGCGGAACCGGCGGCTCCGCGAGCACGACCGGTGAGACAGGAGCGACCCGAGCATGACGAACACCGACTGGCCGCTGTGGGAGGTCTTCGTGCGCTCGCGCCGCGGACTCTCGCACACCCACGCCGGCAGCCTGCACGCGCCGGACGCCGAGCTGGCCCTGCGCAACGCCCGCGATCTGTACACGCGCCGCGGTGAGGGCGTCTCGATCTGGGTCGTCCCGTCCGCAGCCGTCACGGCCTCCTCGCCCGACGAGAAGGACTCGTTCTTCGATCCGTCGGCGGACAAGCCGTACCGCCACCCGACGTTCTACGAGATCCCGGAAGGGGTGAAGCACCTGTGACTCTCACCGTGAACACCGCGGCGGCCCTGGCCCTCGGCGACGACGCCCTGGTGCTCTCGCACCGCCTGGGGGAGTGGGCGGGCCACGCGCCCGTCCTCGAAGAGGAAGTCGCCCTGGCCAACATCGCGCTGGACCTGCTCGGCCAGGCCCGCGTGCTGCTGTCACTGGCCGGCGACGAGGACGAACTGGCGTATCTCCGCGAGGAGCGCGCCTTCCGCAACCTCCAGCTCGTCGAGCAGCCGAACGGCGACTTCGCGCACACGATCGCGCGCCAGCTCTACTTCTCCACCTACCAGCGGCTTCTCTACACTCAACTGGCTTCCGGGGAGAGCGAGTTCGCTCCCCTCGCCGCGAAGGCCGTCAAAGAGGTCGCCTACCACCAGGACCACGCCGAGCAGTGGACGCTGCGCCTGGGCGACGGCACGGACGCCAGCCATGAACGGATGAGCCGGGCGTGCGAGGCACTGTGGCGCTTCACCGGCGAGATGTTCCAGCCGGTCGAGGGCGTCGACATCGACTGGGAAGGGATGCAGGCGGCCTGGCTGGAGTCCGTGGGAGCCACCCTGCGCCGCGCCACCCTGCCGGTACCCGAGGGACCGCGGTCCGGGGCATGGGCGGCGGGCGCCGGACGCCAGGGGCTGCACACCGAGTCCTTCGGACGGATGCTGGCCGAGATGCAGCACCTGCACCGCAGCCACCCGGGGGCGTCATGGTGACGACGACCGCCCTCGAGGAGGAGCTGCGCAGACTGGCCGGCTCCGTGCTCGACCCCGAGCTGCCCGTTCTCACCCTGGACGACCTCGGCGTGCTGCGCGCCGTGCATGTCCGCGGCGCGGACTCCGTCGAGGTCGAGCTGACCCCGACCTACACGGGCTGTCCGGCCGTCGAGGCCATGTCCATGGACATCGAGCGGGTCCTGCACGAGCACGGCATACGCGATGTGTCCGTACGTACGGTGCTCAGTCCCGCCTGGTCGACGGACGACATCTCGGACGAAGGCCGCCGCAAACTGCGGGAGTTCGGGATAGCGCCGCCACGCGGCGGGCGTCCCACGGGCCCGGTGACCGTCGGCCTGGGGACGACCCGGACGGTCACCGCGGAACCCGAACCGGAGCCCGTCCGCTGCCCGGCCTGCGGATCGGCCGACACCGAGTTGCTCAGCCGCTTCTCGTCCACCGCGTGCAAGGCGCTGCGCCGCTGCCTGTCCTGCCGCGAACCGTTCGACCACTTCAAGGAGTTGTGATGGCCCGCTTCCACCCGCTCACGGTGGCCGCGGTCGACCGGATCACCGACGACTCCGTGGCCCTGACCTTCGCGGTGCCCGCGGAACTGCGCGAGGACTACCGGCACGCCGCCGGCCAGCATCTGGCACTGCGCCGCACGGTCGACGGCACGGAGATACGCCGCACGTACTCCATCTGCTCGACGGCGCCCGCGCCCGACGGCGAAGGGCCGCGCACCCTGCGGGTCGGCGTGCGCCTGGTCGACGGCGGCGCGTTCTCGACGTACGCGCTCAAGGAGATCGCCCTCGGCGACGAGGTGGAGGTGATGGTCCCGGCGGGCCGCTTCACCCTGGAGCCCTCGGCCGGCCTGTACGCGGCGGTGGTGGGCGGCAGCGGGATCACCCCGGTGCTCTCGATCGTCTCGACGCTGCTGGCGCGCGAGCCGGACGCCCGGTTCTGCCTGATACGCAGCGACCGTACGTCGGCCTCGACGATGTTCCTGGAGGAGGTCGCCGACCTCAAGGACCGCTATCCGCAGCGGTTCCAGCTGGTGACGGTCCTCTCCCGGGAGGAGCAGCAGGCCGGGCTCCCGTCCGGGCGGCTCGACCAGGAGCGGCTGACCGGACTGCTCCCCGCGCTGCTGCCCGTGGACCGGGTGGCGGGATGGTTCCTGTGCGGGCCGATGGGACTCGTACAGGGGGCCGAGCGCGCGCTGCGCGCGCTCGGGGTGTCCCGGACGCGCGTCCACGAGGAGATCTTCCACGTGGACGCCGGTAGCACGACCGCTTCCGCCCTGCCGGCTCCCGCGCACAGCACGGTGACCGCACGGCTCGACGGACGCGGGGGCACCTGGCCCGTGCAGGACGGTGAGTCGCTGCTGGACGCCGTGTTGCGCAACCGTCCGGACGCGCCCTACGCCTGCAAGGGCGGCGTGTGCGGCACCTGCCGGGCGTTCCTCGTCTCCGGCGAGGTGCGGATGGACCGCAACTTCGCGCTGGAGCCGGAGGAGACGGAGGCCGGGTACGTACTGGCCTGCCAGTCCCATCCGGCCACGGAACAGGTGGAGCTGGACTTCGACCGCTGACCCCGCGGACCGTGGGATCACAGGACTCCGGGCGGGATCACAAGACCCTGGGCCCGCCAGGAGGGTGACCGATCGCCGGCCGTTCCCTTCTCATAGAACCTGTTCTATCTTGACGCACCGTCAGATCGGGTGCCCTGCCTGATCGTTGGTCCGGCGCGTGTGCGGGAGGACGGGATCGTGGACTTCACCTTCAGCGAGGAGCAGCAGGCGGCGGTCGAGGCGGCCAAGGCGGTGTTCGCCGGGGTCTCCCCGGACGCGGTGCCCAGTCCCGCGCTCACCGCGGGCGCCGTCGCCGAGGACTTCGACCGGGCCCTGTGGGCGAGACTCGCGGACGCGGACCTGCTGAGCCTGCTGCTCGACGAGGAGTCCGGCGGGGCGGGCCTCGACGCGGTCGCGCTGTGTCTCGTACTGCGGGAGTCGGCGAAGGTGCTGGCGCGGGTGCCGTTGCTGGAGAACAGCGCGGCTACGGCGGCCCTACAGCGCTACGGCCACCAGGAGTTGAGGACGGAGCTGCCGGCTCGGGCCGGCCGGGGCGAACTCGTGCTGACCGTCGCCGCCAACGGCAGGACGGGTCACGACCCGGCCGAACTCGCCGTGACCGCGCGGCAGGACGGTACGGGGTGGGTGCTGGACGGTGTGCAGACGGCAGTGCCCTGGGCCTTCAACGCCGACTTCGTCGTAGTGCCCGCACACACGGACGCCGACCGGACCGTCCTCGCCCTGGTTCCCCGCCAACACGAAGGGGCCGTACTCGCCGAGCAGATCTCCACGACCGGTGAGCGGCTCGGTGAACTGCGGCTGGAGTCGGCCCGGATCTCCTCCCGGCATGTCGTCGACGCGGAGGGTGCGTGGGAGTGGCTGCGCGACCTGCTGGCCACCGGCACCTGCGCGCTGGCACTCGGGCTCGGGGAGGAAGTACTCCGGATGACGAGCGCGTACACGAGCAAGCGGGAGCAGTTCGGGTTCCCGGTCGCCACGTTCCAGGCGGTCGCCGTGCAGGCCGCCGACCGCTACATCGACCTGCGCGCCATGGAGGCGACGCTCTGGCAGGCGGCATGGCGGATCGGCACGGGAGCCGGGGGCGCTCTCCCGGCCTGCGGTGACGTCGCCGTCGCCAAGATCTGGGCGTCCGAGGGGGTACGCCGCGTCGTGCAGACCGCCCAGCATCTGCACGGAGGGTTCGGCGCCGACACCGAGTACGCGCTGCACCGGTACCACGCCTGGGCCAAGCACCTGGAACTGTCACTCGGCCCGGCGGCGGCACACGAAGAGGCCCTGGGCGATCTGCTTGCGGCGCACCCCTTGGGGTGAGGGGCCCGCCCCCCTGAGACAGGAGCGTCCGGCGGCTACAGGACGAAGCCCGGTTCGCCCTTGTCGTTCACGACCGGGCGGCCCGCGGCCTCCCAGGTCTGCATGCCGCCGTCGACGTTCGCGGCGTCGATCCCCTGCTGGACCAGGTACATCGTGACCTGGGCCGAACGGCCACCGGATCGGCAGATCACGTTGACCCGGCCGTCCTGCGGGGCCGCCTCGGTCAGCTCGCCGTACCGGGCGACGAAGTCGCTCATGGGGATGTGCAGCGCCCCCTGGGCGTGACCTGCCTCCCACTCGTCGTCCTCCCGGACGTCCAGCAGGAAGTCGTCGACCTTGAGATTGTCGACCCCGACCGTGGGCACACCAGCTCCGAAACTCATGCCTCCGACGCTACCCGACCCCGACCCCGACCACGCCGACGGCCAAGCTCAGGGAGCCTGGGCGATCAGCTCCGCCAGCTCGTTCTCGCGCTCGCCGACCTGCGTCAGCAGCTGCTCGGCGATCTCCTCCAGAAGACGGTCCGGGTCTTCCGGGGCCATCTTGAGCATGGCGCCGATGGCGCTCTCCTCCAGCTCGCGGGCGGCGAAGGTGAGCATCTCCTTGCGCTGGGAGAGCCATTCGAGGCGGGCGTAGAGCTCCTCGCTGCGGCTCGGCTTCCACTCCTCGGGCGCGGGTCCGGCGGCCCACTCCTGGGCCAGCTCCCGCAGCAACGCCTCGTCGCCCCTGGCGTACGCGGTGTTCACGCGGGCGATGAACTCGTCACGCCGCTTGCGCTCGTCCTCGTCCTGCGCCAGGTCGGGGTGGGCCTTGCGGACCAGCTCGCGGAAGAGCTTGCGGGCCTCCTCGCTGGGACGCACCCGCTGCGGGGGCCGCACGGGCTGGTCCGTGAGCATCGCCACGGCCTCGGGGAACAGACCGTCCGAATCCATCCAGCCGTGGAACAGCTCCTCGACACCGGGCATGGGCATGACCCGCGCCCGTGCCTCGTGCGCCTTGAATATGTCCTCCGGGTCGCCGGTGCGCGCGGCACGCGCCTCGGCGATATCGGCCTCCAGTTCATCGAGACGGGAGTACATCGGACCGAGCTTCTGGTGATGCAGCCGGGAGAAGTTGTCGACCTCGACGCGGAAGGTCTCCACGGCGATCTCGAACTCGATCAGCGCCTGCTCGGCCGCTCGCACGGCCCGCTCGAGTCGCGCCTCAGGCCGGGCGTCCTCACCCTCAACCGGGCTCCGCCCCTCATCGGCCCGGCTCTCGCTCCGCCCCTCGGACTGCCCCTCGGGCTGGGCCTCGGGCTGCCCCTGGCCCTGCTCCGCAGCCTCGGACTCGGGCCGGGCTCCGCTCGGGCCCTCGCCGTCGGCCTCACCGCGCGCCTCGGGGTGGGCCTCGCTCCCGGAGGCATCCTGGGCGCCGGAGGGGGCGTCCGCGCCCTCCGCGCCCGTGATTCCGCCGTTGTCGCCGGGGGAGGCTTGGGACGTCTTGCCCTCCGGGGCACCGGTCTGTTCCCGGCCCCCCTCAAAGGTGGGCTCGGACTGGCTCTGATCGGCTTCCGGGGTCGTCACCCGACCAGCGTAGGCCACACTCCCCCGCGGCTCACTGCCTTCCCCGCCTCTACAGCCACCTGACCGGCCACAACGACCCCAATGACCCCAACCACCCCGATCATCCCGACCCCCGGAACCGGCGCCGCCACCTCAACCGACACCGACACCGACACCAACATCGACATCGACACGGCACGGCACCGGGCCCCGGGACCGGGTTCCGGCACCGGGACCGGGTTCCGGCACCGGTGGACAGCCCCGTCTGAACGCGCGGCCCGTCTGAACGCGCGACCTGTCTGAACGCGCGGGCCCGTCCGAAGGCGCGGCCCGGACACTCCCCCGGTCACACCCCCGCTTCAGACGCGATCCGACCGCTTCGGACCGCCGCCACCAGGGCCGCGTGGTCCGCCTCCGTGCGGTCCGCATAGGCGACGGCGAAGGAGGCGATGGCCTCGTCCAGCTCCTCGTTCTTGCCGCAGTACCCGGCTATGAGGCGCGGGTCGGCACTGTGACTGTGGGCACGGGCCAGCAGGGCACCGGTCATACGGCCGTAGTCGTCGATGTGGTCGGCGGCCAGGGCGGCGGGGTCGACGCTGCCCTTGCGGTTGCGGAACTGGCGTACCTGGTAGGGGAGACCGTCGACCGAGGTCCAGCCGAGAAGGATGTCGCTGACGACCTGCATGCGCTTCTGGCCGAGGACGACACGGCGACCCTCGTGGGCCACCTCGGGCATCGGGTGACCGGCGGTCGCGAGGTGCGGGAGCAACACCGAGGCGCGGGCCTCCTTTACCTGGAGGACGAGGGCTTCGCCGCGATGGTCGAGGAGCAGCACGACGTACGAGCGGGTGCCGACGCTGCCGGTGCCGACCACCCGGAAGGCGACGTCGTGCACCGCGTAGCGGGCGAGCAGGGGGAGTCGGTCTTCGGAGAGCGTCGTCAGATAGTGGTCCAGGGACGCCGCGACCGCGACCACCTCCTCGTCCGGAACGCGGCGCAGCACGGGCGCCGCGTCCACGAACCGGCGGCCACCGCCCTCCACGGCCTCGGTCGACTTGGCGGCGAACCTGCCGCTCGTGTTGGCCCGCGCCTTCTCGGAGACCCGCTCCAGAGTGCCGAGCAGGTCATGGGAGTCGGTGTGCGAGACGAGTTCCTCGTCGGCGATGGCGTTCCACGCGTCCAGCACCGGCAGCTTGGCCAGCAGACGCATGGTGCGGCGGTACGCGCCCACGGTGTCGCGCGCGGCGGCCCGGCAGGTGCCCTCGTCCGCTCCTGCCTCCCGGCCCGCGAGCACGAGTGAGGTGGCGAGCCGCTTGAGGTCCCACTCCCAGGGGCCGTACACCGTCTCGTCGAAGTCGTTCAGATCGATGACCAGGCCGCCGCGCGCGTCCCCGTACAGGCCGAAGTTCGCCGCGTGCGCGTCACCGCAGATCTGGGCATTGATGCCGGTCATCGGGGTGCGCGCCAGGTCGTAGGCCATGAGGCCCGCGGAACCGCGCAGGAAGGCGAAGGGGGTGGCGGCCATTCTGCCGACCCGTATGGGGGTGAGCTCGCAGAGCCGGCCCCGGTTGGACTCCTCGACCGCGGTCACGGCGTCCGGCCGGTCGGCGTCGACCAGAAGCTCGGCGTGTGCCGCCCGCGGCACACGCCCGCGCAGGGCCTTCCCCTCCTCCTTGGGCGAGCCCTTCACCGGCCAGGCGGCGAACCCGGGAACAGCGAACCCCCGGGCCCCGAACACTCCGGCCGCGGACCCGTCCCCGGACGAAGGCCGTCCCTCGGACTCCGGACCGGACCCGGGCCGCCGGTCACCGCCGTCCCGCCGCTCCGGACCGGCCTGCTCGACCAGCCCGCCCTGCGCCGCCGGCGCCGTCTGCCGCTCCGTACCCGCTGTACCGACCTCGGCCATCACGACCGCCTCCCCCGCACACGAACATCAACTCGTGCTGACCGTACAGCCGGTCGGGAAAACGCGTCAGACCCTGTGGACAACTCCACCGGCACACGGGCGGGAAGCCGCGAACACCCCCGCGCACACGGCCCGACCGGCGACGCTGATGCGGCAACCCCGTGCACGGTTCAAGGGACCCGTGGGCGGCTCGAGGGAGAGTCGGGTCACTCCCCGGGCCTCGGCGCGGCAACACCTGCACGACCCGAGCGAGTTGGTCACACCCCGGGCTGCTGCCCCATCCGCCCCGGACAGGGCCCGTTCTCCGGCAGATACCTCTCCGCCCAGGATCCCAGTTCCTTGAGAGCCGGTTCCAGGGCCGCGCCCGCCTCCGTCAGACGGTACGAAACCCGCAGCGGGGGACCCTCGTTGACCTCGCGCACGACCAGACCGGCCGCCCCGAGTTCGGTGAGCCGGTCCGAAAGCATCCGCTCGCTGATCCCGGGGATCGCTCTGCGCAGATCGGCGAAGTGGACGGGGTGCTGCATCAGAACCGCGACGACCAGACCCGTCCAGCGCTTTCCGAGCAGCGTGAAGACACGTGTCATGACGTCGTCGACCTTCTGACACGGCCCCGCGTCGTGGCTTCCCGGTGCTGCCATGAGCCCAGGGTACTGCGTCTCCACAAGTGGATGAAAAAAAGTAAGTACCTGTGTTATCTCTAGTTAGGAACGAAAGGGAAGCCCTCTGCGGTGACTCGACCCGTTCGACAGCCCCGCCCCAGACCTCCCGGACCTCCCGGACCCCCGACCTCGGTCCCGAGCCCGGCCCCAAGCCCGGTCCCGAGCCAAGGCCCGGGTCCGATCCCGGATCCGGTCCGGAACCGACCTCTCCCTATGCATCCCGTTTGTCTGGAGACCTCCATGGCCACTCTTCTCCACATCGACTCCTCCGTCTTCCCCGGCGGCGCCTCCACCTCGCGTGCCGTGACGGACGCCTTCCGCACAGCCTGGGAGGAGCAGCACCCCGACGGCACGGTCGTCTACCGTGACCTCGCCGCGGACCCCGTGCCGCACATCACGGCCGACGCCCACACCGCCGGTTTCGCCGCCCCGGACACGCACACCGCGGAGCAGGCCGAGGCCTTCGCCGCACGCCTGAAGCTCATCGAGGAGCTGGAGAACGCGGACGCGATCCTGATCGGCGCCCCCATGTACAACTTCTCCATCCCGTCGACCCTCAAGGCATGGCTGGACAACGTGGTCCTCATCGGACGCACCGCCATGACCGAGGACTCGAAGGCCAAGGGCACCCCGGTCACCGTCGTCGCCAGCCGCGGCGGCTCGTACGCGCCGGGCACTCCGCGCGAGGGCTTCGAGTACGTGCAGAACTACCTGGAGGCCGTGCTGCGCGACGGGCTCGCCCTCGACGTGGACTTCATCGTCCCGGAGCTCACCATGGCCCCGCACAACCCGGCGATGGCCGAGCTGGTCCCGCTCTTCGAGGCGTCCCTGAGCAAGGCTCTCGACGACGCGGCCGCTCAGGCCAAGAAGGTCGCGGAGCGCCTCGCCGCGTAACCACGGCACCCGACGACCGCCGCCGATCCACCCACCGGAGACCGCGCGGCGGCACGGAGCCCCGCAGGGCTCGCCACCTCACCCTGCGGGGCCCTTCATCGACTCCGAATCGCAGAGCCCGCTCCACCGAGACCGCCCAACCGGGTCCGCGAACACCGATTCACCAGCCGCCGCCCGGACAGTCCCCACCACCGGCACGTGAGAGCATCGTCACACTTCACGGCACCTCGGAGCCGTCCGTGTCGCGCGCCGACCCCGTAGCGGGACCTCGCGCGAGAACTCGGGAACGGCACCGCAAGCGTCCCGGACAACGCGAAAGCCCCTCAGGTCGAAGACCTGAGGGGCTTTCAGCTGGTGCGCGAGGGGGGAGTTGAACCCCCACGCCCTTGCGGGCACTGGAACCTGAATCCAGCGCGTCTGCCATTCCGCCACTCGCGCATTGAGTGTGTCGTCCGTCTCCCACCGAGTGGTGCGAGCGCCTGCCGACATCCAGAAGATTAGCACGCTGTCAGAGGTGGGATCACATCCCTTTTCCCCGCCCCTCACACCCGGCATTCCCCTCCCCCGCGCACGACATCCGCAGGCCCGGTGCCCTTGCCCCGCCCGGCCGCCGACCCGGGCGGCTCCGGGTCCCCCGCCGGCCGTCTCCCTCACCCGCACCCCGGCGTGCGTCACACGTTTCAGACAGAACCGGTTCACGTATCAACCTCGTACCGGTCCAGCCCATCTCCCCAGGAGTCGGACGGGCCGCACAGTCAGGTGCGGGACACTGGTCGTGGGGCGCCTCTACGATCCATGGCAGGAGCAGTGCCGGGAAGAGTTCGAAGAGGGGCCTCTCAGGGAACTCCGGGAGGGGACTTCGGAAGGCGTCGACAACCTGTCGACCGGGCCGACAGGGGGAACCAGCCGATTTCCCGACGCGTGGATACGATCAGTAAGCAGTACCAGCAAGGCCAGCAGGATCAGGAAGACGACAGCAAGCTGTACCAGGACGGCAACGAAGGAGGAGGTGCCCCATGGGAGTCCTGAAGAAGTTCGAGCAACGTCTCGAAGGGCTGGTCAACGGCACCTTCGCCAAGGTGTTCAAGTCCGAGGTCCAGCCCGTGGAGATCGCCGGAGCGCTCCAGCGCGAGTGCGACAACAACGCCACGATCTGGAACCGCGACCGGACCGTCGTCCCCAACGACTTCATCGTCGAGCTGAGCACACCGGACTTCGACCGGCTCAGCCCCTACTCCGGCCAGCTCGGCGACGAGCTCGCGGGTATGGTCCGCGACTACGCCAAGCAGCAGCGTTACACGTTCATGGGCCCCATCAAGGTCCACCTGGAGAAAGCGGACGACCTCGACACCGGTCTGTACCGGGTACGCAGCCGTACGCTCGCCTCCTCCGCCAATCAGCAGGCTCCCGAGCGCGCCCCCGCGGGCCCCGCCCCGGCGGCTCCCCGCGGAGCCCAGGGTGGCTACGGCTACCCGCCGGCGGCCACTCCCCCCATGCCGTCCGCACCGCCGCCCGGCGGCCGTCCGGGCGCGGCACCCATCGGTGCCCGCCCCCCGGCCGGCCCGGCGGCGGGCGGCCGAATGCGGCACTGGGTCGAGATCAATGGCGCACGCCATCAGATCTCCCGCCCGACGCTGGTGCTGGGCCGCAGCACCGAAGCCGACGTGCGGATCGACGACCCCGGCGTATCGCGCCGGCACTGTGAGATCCGGACCGGAACGCCCTCGACGATCCAGGATCTAGGGTCCACCAACGGCATCGTGGTGGACGGGCAGCACACAACCCGCGCTACGCTCCGCGACGGCTCGCGGATCGTCGTGGGCAGCACCACCATCATTTACCGGCAAGCCGAAGGGTGAAGCGGGGGCAATGTCAGAGCTGACCCTCACGGTCATGCGGCTGGGTTTCCTGGCCGTACTGTGGCTGTTCGTGATCGTGGCCGTGCAGGTCATCCGCAGCGACCTGTTCGGAACGCGCGTCACACAGCGCGGCTCCCGCAGGGAGGCCGCAAGGCCTCAGCAGGCCGCGCGGCCTGCCGCGCCTCCACAGCAGCGCCAGCAGCAGCCGCCCAGCGGCGGCCGCCAGCGCCGCGGCGCACCGTCCAAACTGGTCGTGTCGGAGGGCACCCTCACGGGCACGACCGTCGCGCTCCAGGGGCAGACCATCTCCCTGGGCCGCGCACATGACAGCACCATCGTGCTGGACGACGACTACGCGTCGAGCCGGCATGCCAGGATCTACCCGGACCGGGACGGCCAGTGGATCGTCGAGGACCTCGGCTCCACCAACGGCACGTATCTCGACCGGAACCGGCTGACGACTCCGACGCCCATTCCGCTGGGCGCGCCGATCCGCATCGGCAAGACCGTCATCGAGCTGCGGAAGTAGTACGACAATGAGCGAGCGGAGCGAGCACGCAGCGGCGGTCCACACGACGGACCCCGGCGCGCTCCCGACCGGAGGGTGGGCACCGTGCGGATGTACCCGGAGCCGACGGGCGAGGTGCGCATGAGTCTGTCACTGCGCTTCGCCGCCGGATCGCACAAAGGCATGATCCGCGAGGGCAACGAGGACTCGGGCTACGCCGGTCCTCGCCTGCTCGCGATCGCCGACGGAATGGGCGGCCAGGCCGCCGGTGAGGTCGCCAGCTCCGAGGTGATCTCCACCATCGTCGCGCTCGACGACGACGTACCCGGATCCGACATCCTCACCTCCCTCGGCACCGCCGTGCAGCGCGCCAACGACCAGCTCCGGCTGATGGTCGAGGAGGACCCGCAGCTGGAGGGCATGGGCACCACGCTCACCGCTCTGCTGTGGACCGGCCAGCGCCTCGGCCTCGTCCACGTCGGCGACTCCCGCGCCTACCTGCTGCGGGACGGCGTTCTGACGCAGATCACACAGGACCACACCTGGGTGCAGCGCCTCGTCGACGAGGGACGTATCACCGAGGAGGAAGCCACCACCCACCCGCAGCGCTCCCTGCTGATGCGCGCGCTGGGCAGTGGCGACCACGTCGAGCCCGACCTCTCCATCCGCGAGGTCCGAGCTGGCGACCGCTACCTGATCTGCTCCGACGGCCTCAGCGGCGTGGTCTCCCATCAGACGATGGAAGACACCCTCGCCAGCTACCAGGGCCCGCAGGAGACCGTTCAGGAACTCATCCAGCTCGCGCTGCGCGGAGGCGGCCCGGACAACATCACCGTCATCGTGGCCGACGTCCTCGACATCGACTCCGGGGACACCCTCGCCGCGCAGCTCTCCGACACCCCCGTCGTCGTCGGCGCGGTCGCCGAGAACCAGCTCCAGCTGCACGACAACGGAGCCATGCAGACCCCCGCAGGCCGCGCCTCCAGCCTCGGCCGGCCCGTTCCCGGCCAGGGCGGCGGCGAGTTCGGCCCGCCCGGCAGCGGCGACACCACCGGTTACGTGTCCACGGGCAGCTTCGGCGACTACTCGGACGAGGACTTCGTCAAGCCACGCACCGGACGCAAGTGGCTGAAGCGATCCTTCTACATCGTCCTGAGCCTCGCCGTCATCGGCGGCGGCCTGTACGGCGGCTACCGCTGGACGCAGACGCAGTACTACGTCGGCACCCAGGACGACCACATCGCCCTGTACCGCGGCATCAGCCAGGACCTGGCCTGGGTCTCGCTCTCGAAGGTGGAGAAAGACCACCCCGAGATCGAACTCAAGTACCTGCCGCCGTATCAGCAGAAGCAGGTCAAGGCGACCATCGCCGAAGGCGGCCTCACCAACGCGAAGTCGAAGATCGACGAGCTCGCCGTGCAGGCCTCCGCCTGCCGCAAGGACGCCCAGCGCCGCGCCGCCGAGAGCCAGAACAACACGAAAACCCCCACGGGCAAGGCCGGTGGGACCACGGGAACCACAAAGACCTCCCTGACGTCCAAGGCCACGTCCACCCCGAGCCCGACCCCGTCGAGCCCGACACCTTCGTCCTCCCAGTCCACGACCGCACCCACTCCCACACCAGGCCCCAGCCTCTCCGACGAGGAGCAGAAGCTGGTCTCGCTGTGCGGTAAGCAGTAAGAAGCCGTGAGGGGCCCTGTCACACGATGAGCAGTAGTACGAACACGCCGACGCACCACACGTCCACGATCGGATCGATCGGCGCACCCAGCCGACGCAACACCGAACTGGCGTTGCTGGTGTTCGCCGTTGTCATCCCGGTGTTCGCCTACGCCAACGTGGGCCTCGCCATCGACGACAAGGTGCCGACCGGCCTGCTGAGTTACGGCCTGGGCCTCGGCCTGCTGGCCGGCGTCGCCCACCTCGCGGTGCGCAAGTTCGCCCCCTACGCGGACCCGCTGCTGCTGCCGCTGGCCACGCTCCTCAACGGGCTCGGCCTGGTGATCATCTGGCGGCTCGACCAGTCCAAGCTGCTCCAGTCGATCAAGCAGGC
Organism: Streptomyces sp. NPDC002742; assembly: GCF_042888885.1. NCBI lineage: Bacteria > Bacillati > Actinomycetota > Actinomycetes > Kitasatosporales > Streptomycetaceae > Streptomyces > Streptomyces sp. NPDC002742. The sequence goes on along the minus strand of NZ_JBIAQF010000006.1, from coordinate 294,957 downwards.
GGGCAACGCGGCACCGCGCCAGCTGATGTACACCGCGCTGGCCATCGCCCTGTTCATCGTCGTGCTGTTCTTCCTGAAGGACCACCGCGTCCTGCAGCGCTACACCTACATCTCCATGGTCGGCGCCCTGGTCCTGCTGCTGCTCCCGCTGGTACCGGGCCTCGGCGCCGACCTCACCTACGGCGCCAAGATCTGGATCTCGGTCGCCGGATTCTCCATCCAGCCCGGTGAGTTCGCGAAGATCGTGCTAGCGGTCTTCTTCGCCGGCTACCTGATGGTCAAGCGCGACGCGCTGGCCCTGGCCAGCCGTCGCTTCATGGGCCTGTACCTGCCGCGCGGCCGCGACCTCGGCCCGATCCTCGTGGTCTGGTTCATCTCGATCCTCATCCTGGTGTTCGAGACCGACCTCGGTACGTCGCTGCTGTTCTTCGGAATGTTCATCATCATGCTGTACGTCGCCACGGAGCGGACCAGCTGGATCGTCTTCGGTCTGCTGATGTCCGCGGCGGGCGCCGTCGGCGTGGCCAGCTTCGAACCGCACGTCAAGACGCGTGTGCAGGCCTGGCTCGACCCGATGCACGAGTACCTGCTCAGCCAGGCCGGGGTCCATGACGGCACCGTCCACTCGGAGCAGGCCATGCAGGCGCTGTGGGCGTTCGGCTCCGGCGGCACCCTCGGCACCGGCCTCGGCCAGGGCCACTCCGAGCTCATCCGCTTCGCCGCCAACTCCGACTTCATCCTCGCCACCTTCGGCGAGGAGCTGGGTCTGGCCGGCATCATGGCGATCCTGTTGATCTACGGCCTGATCGTGGAGCGCGGCATCCGCACCGCCCTCGCCGCCCGCGACCCGTTCGGCAAACTGCTCGCCGTCGGGCTGTCCGGCGCCTTCGGACTCCAGGTCTTCGTCGTCGCCGGCGGCGTCATGGGCCTGATCCCGCTGACCGGTATGACCATGCCGTTCCTCGCCTCCGGCGGTTCCTCCGTCATCGCCAACTGGGCCCTGATCGCCATCCTGATCCGCATCAGCGACACCGCCCGGCGCCCGGCACCCGCACCCGCCCCCAGCCCCGACGCCGAGATGACCCAGGTGGTCCGCCCGTGAACAAGCCCCTGCGCCGGATCGCGATCTTCTGCGGGCTCCTCATCCTCGCCCTGCTGCTGCGCGACAACTACGTCCAGTACGTCCAGGCGGACGGCCTGCGGACCGACTCGCACAACCGCCGCGTCGCCATCGAGCGGTACGCCTCCCCGCGCGGCGACATCGTCGTCGACGGCAACCCGATCACCGGGGCCACCAAGACGAAGAAGAACGGCATCAACGACTTCGTCTGGAAGCGCACCTACAAGGACGGCGCCATGTGGGCCCCGGTCACCGGGTACGCCTCGCAGGCCTTCGACGCCTCCCAGCTGGAGAAACTGGACGACGGCGTCCTCACCGGCAACGACGACCGGCTCTTCTTCCGCAACACCCTCGACATGATCACGGGCAAGCCGAAGCAGGGCGGCAACGTCGTCACCACCCTCAACGCCGCCGCGCAGAAAGCCGCCTACAAGGGCCTGCTGAGCCGGGGCAAGGGCGCCGTCGCCGCGATCAACCCGCAGACCGGCGCGATCCTGGCGCTGGCCTCGACCCCGTCGTACGACCCCTCCGCCTTCGCCGGGAACACCAACACCGACGCGAAGGCCTGGAACAAGCTCCAGAAGAAGAACAACCCCGACGACCCGATGCTCAACCGGGCGCTGCGCGAGACCTACCCGCCCGGCTCCACCTTCAAGGTGGTCACCGCGGCGGCGGCCCTGGAGAACGGCCTGTACACGACAGCGGACCAGCACACCGACACCCCGCTGCCGTACATCCTGAAGGGCACCCGGACCGAGCTGAAGAACGAGGGGAACATCCCCTGCAAGGACGCGACCATGCGAATCGCGCTCCGCTTCTCGTGCAACACCGTCTTCGGCAAGATCGGCACCGACCTCGGCAAGGACAAGATGCTGGCGGAGGCCGAGAAGTTCGGCTTCGGCTCCGAACAGCTCACCCCGGTGCGCTCCAACGCCTCCGTCTTCCCCAAGTCGATGGACCCGGCGCAGACCGCGCTCAGCTCCATCGGCCAGTTCGAGACCGCCGCGACCCCGCTCCAGATGGCCATGGTGGCCTCCGCCGTCGCCAACAACGGCACACTCATGAAGCCCTACATGGTGGACAAGCTGCAGGCGCCCAGCCTGGACGTCATCTCGCAGACCGAGCCGGAGAAGCTGAGCCAGCCGCTCTCGGAGTCCAACGCCCAGATCCTTCAGTCCATGATGGAGACGGTCGTCAAGGAGGGCACGGGCACCAAGGCGCAGATCTCCGGCGTCACCATCGGCGGCAAGACCGGTACCGCCCAGCACGGTGTCGCCAACAGCGAGAAGCCGTACGCGTGGTTCATCTCCTACGCCAAGCTCCCCGACGGCAGCTCCCCGGTCGCCGTGGCCGTGGTCGTCGAGGACGGCAGCGCCAACCGCGGCGACATCACCGGTGGCGGTCTGGCCGCCCCCATCGCGAGGGACGTGATGAAGGCAGTCATCGACAGCAAGAAGTGACCCCGATCACGTCCCCATCACATCGGTGCACGTTGCGATACCGGTCCTGTCACGGGTGACGCTCTAGGCCAGGTCACACAAGGCGATCCGGGTACCGTATGCCCGGACAGCACACCGCCGGACCACACAAAGGTGCGGTCGGGACCGACGGAGAGGGCTGGTAGGTAGCTATGGAAGAGCCGCGTCGCCTCGGCGGCCGGTACGAGCTGGGCCACGTGCTCGGCCGTGGTGGCATGGCGGAGGTCTACCTCGCGCATGACACCCGGCTCGGCCGTACCGTGGCGGTGAAGACGCTGCGGGCCGACCTCGCACGTGACCCGTCGTTCCAGGCCCGGTTCCGCCGGGAGGCCCAGTCGGCCGCCTCGCTCAACCATCCCGCGATCGTCGCCGTATACGACACGGGTGAGGACTACATCGACAACACCTCCATCCCGTACATCGTGATGGAGTACGTCGACGGGTCCACGCTGCGCGAGTTGCTGCACTCGGGCCGCAGACTGCTCCCCGAGCGGTCCATGGAGATGACCATCGGCATCCTCCAGGCCCTGGAGTACTCGCACCGCGCCGGCATCGTCCACCGCGACATCAAGCCCGCCAACGTCATGCTGACGCGCAACGGCCAGGTCAAGGTCATGGACTTCGGCATCGCCCGCGCCATGGGCGACGCCGGTATGACGATGACGCAGACGGCCGCGGTCATCGGCACGGCCCAGTACCTCTCGCCGGAGCAGGCCAAGGGCGAGCAGGTCGACGCCCGCTCGGACCTCTACTCCACCGGCTGCCTGCTGTACGAGCTGCTCACGGTGCGCCCGCCCTTCGTGGGCGACTCCCCGGTGGCCGTCGCGTACCAGCACGTCCGCGAGGAGCCCCAGCCCCCGTCGGTCTTCGACCCCGAGATCACGCCCGAGATGGACTCGATCGTGCTGAGGGCCCTCGTCAAGGACCCGGACTACCGGTACCAGTCCGCCGACGAGATGCGCGCCGACATCGAGGCCTGCCTCGACGGCCAGCCCGTCGCCGCCAGCGCCGCCATGGGCTCGGTCGGCTACGGCTACGGCGACGACCAGCCGACGACGGCCCTGCGCTCCTCGGACGCCCAGGCCACGTCGATGCTGCCGCCGATGAACCCGGACGACGGCGGCTACGGCTACGACGACCGCCCGGACCGCCGCCGTCAGAAGAAGAGCGGCAACAACAACACCTCGACGATCCTCCTGGTCGTCGCGGGCGTTCTGGTGCTGATCGGCGCGATCCTGATCGGGAAGTACGCGTTCTCGGGCAAGGGAACGGGCAACGACTCGTTCGATGTGCCCAACTTCGTGAGCCAGACGCTGCCGGACGCCCAGAAAATGGCGGACAACCGCGAACTGAAGCTCTCCCCGACGCGCAAGCCCTGTGACAAGGAACCCAAGGGCAACATCTGCTCGCAGGACCCGGCGGTCGGCTCGACGGTGAAGAAGGGCGACACGATCAGTGTGGTCGTGTCGACCGGAGCGCCGAAGGTGGCGGTGCCGAACGTCACGGGCAAGACCCTGGACGAGGCAAAGCAGATCCTCGGGGACCCCAAGTACGGGTTCACCGTCAAAACGAAGTCCGAGGACTCCACGGAGACCCCGAACCTCGTCCTGGACCAGGACCCGCCGCTCGGCAAAGAGGTGGAGAAGGGGTCGACCATCACCCTGACCATCGCCAAGGAGAAGAAGCGGTCCGTCGTCCCGGACGTATCCGGCAAGGGCTGCGACGAGGCCAAGGCTCAGATGGCCGCCAACAACCTCGCCGGCGTGTGCGTCGACACGGAGACCGACGACCAGAACCTGGTCAACAAGGTCATCCAGACAACCCCGTCGATCGGCGCCCAGGCGGACCCCGGCTCCCAGGTGCAGATCCAGATCGGCAAGGCCAAGCAGCAGTCGACGGTGCCGGGCGTCGGCGGCAAGACGGTGGCCGAGGCGAGGCAGATCCTGCAGCAGGCCGGCTTCAACAACATCCAGTTCGCCCAGGGCAGCGATCAGAGCGACAACGCGAGGGTGATCGGACAGACCCCGAACGGCAACAGCCCCGTCGACAGCCCGGACAACACGACAGTCGTCCTCACGACGATCAACCTGGGCAACAACAACGGCGGCAACAACAACGGCGGTGGCGGCCTCTTCGGCGGCAACTGAGCCCCACCAAGGACCGTACTCGGGCAACCGACGCAAAGGGCCCCGGCACTCTTGAGTGCCGGGGCCCTTTCCGTCGACCTGGTGACGTACGCCCGCGCCGACCTGCCGACCGGCCCAGTGAGCCGCTGGGCTGCTCCGGCGACCTGGTGTGCGAGATTCGACCGTTTCTTCATACTTCCCGATTCGTTGACGGGATGGGGCGGAATCGAAGCTCTGCCCCGGCCGCAAGGCCACGCAACGGGCAAAGGGGCAGTATGTGATCGACGAATCGGCTCTGCTGGAATCGAAAGCTCTACGAGACAGCGTGCTGGAACGCAGTGAGGTACTCGACAAGGTCAAAGCGCTGTCGCTGCTGCCGGACGGCATGCATGTGACGACAGCGATGGTCGCGGCGTACTTCGGCGCCACGATGGAGGCCATTCGAGCCCTCGTGCATGACCACCGAACGGAGCTGGAAGCCAACGGGTATCGAGTTTTGACAGGTTCAGAACTGAGTGACTTCAAGCAACTCAGTGGCATCCAGTCACGCACCCGGTCCCTCGCCCTCTTCTCTCGTCGAGCCGTCCTCAACGTCGCCATGCTGCTCCGGGACAGCGAAGTCGCACGTCAAGTGCGTACGTACCTCCTCGACATGGAGTACCTGGCGCGCACGCAGCATCCTGTGGATAACCCTCTCCCCAGGGATACCCGCTCACTCGACGACCGCATCGACCAGCGCATCACCCACATCCTCGGCAAAACCGTTGTCCCGATGTTCAATGCTCTGATCGAGACATCAGGCGAGCACCGCGGCGAACTGATCGCACTGCGAGCAGGGGTCCAAACCGTCGAGCGGCGGCTGCGCCAACATCACGCCCGGTTGCAGCGGCTGGAAGGTCCTCGGGAAGACCGACCTCTCGCCGGAGTCATGGCGGCCATCGACGCCATGAACGGCCGCGAGTTCGAGGAGTACGTCGCCGAACTGCTGCGCCGCGACGGCTGCTCCGCCGTCGTCGTACGGGGCGGCAGCGGAGACCGGGGAGTCGACATCACCGGTCGCACGGCCGACGGACGAACCCTCGTCGTCCAGTGCAAGAGATTCGCGCCCTACCTCTCCGTCACCAGCCCCGACGTCCAGAAGTTCATCGGAGCGGCCAAGGTTCTGCACACGTCGGAGGTGGCCCTCTTCGTGGCGACATGCCCTTTCACACGTGACGCCCTGAACATCGCCGTCGACGGCGGCATCACCGCCGTACACCGAGGCCTGCTGGAGGAGTGGAGCACCGGAGCGGCACTGACCGTTCTGGAGTAGCCGCACCACAACACACAAAGGCCCGAAGCCGCAAGGATTGGTTGCGGCTTCGGGCCTTCGCCATGCTAGCGCCGTGCCAGGCAACTTCCCCCCGGACGTGCCGCGACCAGTCCCATCACGACAGCGGGAGAAAAACAGGCTCGGTTTAAGGGAGACACGGTGTCTCTCAATCCGGGAAGTCATCCACGCTCACACTCGATGCTCCGTCTGGGAGTTGTCCACAGCCCCACTGGAGCCCAGGTTTCCCATCGGTGACTGGGGTCCTCGCAGGACCTCAGTGCACTCAGCCAAGCTCCGGCGGTGGCGTCCGCGCGCCGTCGACCTTGTCCACGCGCACCAGTTCGCCCCACACCACGTAGCGGTAGCGGGAGGTGTACACCGGCGTGCAGGTCGTCAGGGTGATGTAGTGGCCGGGCTTCGTCCTGCCGGACTGCTCCGGGACCGTCTGGAGAACCTTGACGTTGTACTTCGAGGTCTCCGGGAGGATGTCGAAGACCTTGTAGACGTACCACTTGTCCCGGGTCTCGAACACGACCGCGTCGCCCTTGCCGATCTTGTCGATGTTGTGGAACTTGGCGCCGTGGCCGTCACGGTGGGCGGCGAGCGTGAAGTTGCCGTTCTTGCCGGTCATCGGGAGGGACGCCTTGACGGGCTCCGTGTAGTAGCCGGCGACGCCGTCGTTGAGGACCTTCGTCGCCGTGCCCTTCTCGACCAGCACCTCACCGTTCTTCATCGCCGGGACGTGCAGGAAGCCGATGCCGTCCTTGGTGTCCAGGGCGCCCGGACCGCCCGGGGCCTGCGCCCAGTGGTCACGGACCTTGTCACCCTGCTTGTGCGCCTCGGCGTCGGCCACGACGTTCGTCCACCACAGCGAGTAGACGACGAACAGGCCGAGCACCAGCCCCACGGTGATCAGGAGTTCACCGAAGACGCTGACCGTCATCGCGAACCATCCGATGCGCCGGCGCCCCCCGGGTACGTCACCGACGGCTGCGTACCCGGCTTCCGAGCCGGCGCGTTCGTCGTGGTCGGTCCTCGCTGCCACTGTTCATCTGCCCCGTCTGGTCTGTCTCGGCTTGTCTCACGTGCACGTGACGCCCGCACGCGTCCGTTCGCGCACGCGTCGGCGTCTGTCCTCAGCCGACCAGCGCGTCGGGCTTGCCCTTGCTGCGCGGCCGGTCCTCGACCATCTTGCCCCAGACGATCATCCGGTACTTACTGGTGAACTCCGGTGTACAGGTGGTCAGTGTGATGTAGCGGCCCGGTCCGGTGAAGGTCGAACCCTTGGGGATCGGGTCGAGCACGCTCGTGTTGCCCGGACTCGTCACCGGCAGGATCGACGTCATCTTGTAGACGTAGTAGTCGTCCTGAGTCTCCACCACGATGTCGTCGCCCGGCTTCAGCCGGTTGACGTAGCGGAACGGTTCGCCATGGGTGTTGCGGTGCCCCGCGAGCGCGAAGTTGCCCGTCTTGGCGTCGGGCATCGCCGTCTTGAGGGGTGCCTCGCCGTAGTGGCCGACCATTCCGCGGTCGAGCACGTGCGTCTTGCTGGTGCCCTCCGCGATCGGCGCGACCACGTCCAGCTTCGGAATGTGCAGGATGGCGAAGCCCTGGCCGGGCGAGAACGTCCCCGGATTCCGCTTGCCGTTCGCCCAGTCCTGCTGAAGGCTGCTCGCCTCGTTGCCCGCCTGCTGGTGCGCCCGCACGTTCGACCACCAGAGCTGGTAGGTCACGAACAGCAGCATCAGCACGCCCGTGGAGATGAACACCTCGCCGATCATCCGGCTCACCAGGACACCCGCGCCGGGTTTCGACGCCCGCGCCGCCCGCCGGGCGTCCATCCGGCTCCGAGGGGCCCCAGAGGCCTCCTGAGCCGCCTCCTGGGGCTCGTGTGGCTCCAGGGCCTCTCCGTGCCGCCCTTGGCGTCTGGCGGCCTTACGGCGGGCCGCACGGCCTTCGGACGCGGGGACCGTCCCACTGCCGGCCGCGCGCCCGGCTCCCTCCGGCCTTCCGGGCGAGCCGTGAAGGCGCAACGCGACGGTCTCGTCGTCCACCGGCAGGCGCGGCGCGACCGGCTCCGCCCGGGGGGCGGCGACCGGTCCGCGGTACTGCGCGGCCGCGGGCTCCTGGTACGGCGGGGAGTACGACCGCTCGTACATCTCCGCGTACGACGGTGCCGACGCCGGGGTGGAGGGCATGGTCCGCGTCCGACCGGCCTGATCCGGAGCGGCCTGAGCCTGAGCGGCCTGCACTTGAGCGGCCTGCACCTGGGCCGCCCGCGCTTGAGCGGCCTGTAGCTGTGCGGCCTGTGCGGCCTGCAGTTGTGCGGCTTGAGCGGCCTGCAGTTGGGCTGCCTGTACGGCCTGTGCCTGCGCGGCCTGTAGCTGGGCGGCCTGTAGCTGGGCGGCCTGTAGCTGGGCGGCCTGCGCGGCCTGCAACTGAGCGGCCTGCGCCTGCTGCTGTGCGGCGTACCAGTCGGGTCCGTACCCTCCGGGGCTGTATCCCTGCTGCTGCACGCCCTGGCCCTGGCCCGGCAACGGATCCGTCAACGGGTCCCCGAGCCCTCCGACCGCCGCCTCGAACGCGCCGGCGCCCCCGTACGCGGCCTCGCCGCCGTAGGGGGAGCTGTCGCGCTCAGGGCGCAGCGCGGTCACGCCGTGGCCCTGCCCACCACCGGGGCGAGCCCCGCCGACCTCGCCACGGCCACCTTGTCGCCACATTCGAGCAGCCAGTTGGCGAGCATCCGGTGGCCGTGCTCGGTCAGCACCGACTCCGGGTGGAACTGCACACCCTCGACCGGCAGTTCGCGGTGTCTGAGACCCATGATGATCCCGTCGTGGGTACGGGCCGTGACCTCCAGCTCGGCCGGGACCGTCTCCGGCTCGGCCGCCAGCGAGTGGTAGCGCGTCGCCGTGAACGGCGACGGCAGACCGGCGAAGACGCCCTTGCCCTGGTGCTCCACGAGCGAGGTCTTCCCGTGCAGCAGCTCGGGCGCGCGGTCGACCACACCGCCGTACGCCACCTGCATCGACTGCATCCCGAGGCAGACGCCGAAGACGGGCACCCCGGTCGCGGCGCAGTGCCTGACCATGTCGACGCAGACCCCGGCCTGTTCGGGAGCACCGGGTCCTGGGGACAGGAGCACGCCGTCGAAGCCGTCCTGGGCGTGCGCGGTCGACACCTCGTCGTTGCGCAGCACCTCGCACTCCGCGCCCAACTGGTACAGGTACTGGACCAGGTTGAAGACGAAGCTGTCGTAGTTGTCCACAACGAGGATGCGCGTGCTCACTGGTTGTCCACCGTCACATCGTTGAAGGGCAGCAGCGGTTCGGCCCAGGGGAAGATGTACTGGAAGAGCACGTAGACCACTGCCAGGACGAGCACGAGTGAGACCAGCGCCTTCACCCAAACGCTCCCCGGCAGATGCCGCCAGATCCAGCCGTACATGCCGTCCCTTCCGTCGCCGTACGCCAACAGACTAACGGCGCAGAGCCTCCGGTTTCCCTGCCTCCACAGGCTGTGTGGAATCAAGGTGTGCCCAGACGATCAACCGATGACTGTGCCCCCACTCCGGATCGCATGTGGTCAGCGTGAGATAGCGTCCCGGACGCGTATACCCGGACTTACGTGGCACAGGGTCGATCACCTCAACGTCGGAGGGAACGGTTTTGTATGGGCCTTTGTCGATCCGATACGTGAACCAGGTCGTCCCGTCCGTCAGCACCACCGCGTCGCCCCGGCGCAGCTCGGGAAAGTCCTTGAACGGATCCCCGTAGGTGCGCCGGTGACCGGCGACCGAGAAGTTGCCCTCCTGGCCGAGCTGGGCGGTGCCCCGGTAGTGGCCGAGCCCCTTCTTCAGGACCTGCGTGGCGGTGCCTTCCAGCACGGGCTTGTTCCACGTGGAACCGAGCCGCGGGATGTACATGACCGCGAACGGACCGCCGTACTTGTAGGGGCCGGGCGCCTTCGGGCTCTCGGTGGCCGTGCCGCCGGCGCCACCCGTGGCCCCCGAAGAACCCGCGGAGCCGGAGGAACCCGAAGAGCCCGGCGGGGGCTGCGGTGCCCGGGTCAGCGCTTCCCTCGACCACTGTTTCTGCAGTACGTCGATCTGGTGGTTCATCGCGCTGTCGGCCTGGAGTCCCGTCCAGAACAACACGTGGACCACGAAGAGCACGATCAGCGTGCCGACGGTGAGGCACAGCTCACTGATCGTCCTGACGACCACTCGCACCGACACAAGGACCCCCCGGCGGCAGCTCGCTCACAGGCTTCGCCCACTGCTCCGCGAAATCCGGCACCTACTCCACGGGCTTCGCGTAGTGGAGATCCACTGTGCCCGAGTAGCCGGGAAGAGTCACCGCCCCGTCCTCCTCGACTTTCCAGCCGAGCCCGTAGACGTTGACGTACACCATGTAGTTCTGGATCGCCGGAGAGGCGGCGAGCGACTTCTGGAGCTTCTGAGGGTCGCCGATGGCGGTGATCTTGTACGGGGGCGAGTAGACGCGGCCCTGGAGGATCAGGGTGTTGCCGACACAGCGCACGGCGCTGGTCGAGATCAGCCGCTGGTCCATCACCTTGATGCCCCGGGCTCCGCCCTGCCACAGGGCGTTCACGACCGCCTGAAGGTCCTGCTGGTGGATGACGAGGTAGTCGGGCTGCGGCTCGGGGTATCCCGGAAGCTTCGCCGTCGCGTTGGGCGGGGCGTCGTTGAGCGTGACCGTGACGGCCTCGCCCTTGAGCTTCTGGGTGCCCGCGTTCTTCTCCAGCGCCGCGAGCCTGGCGTCCCTGGCGGCGCTGCTGCCGTCCTCGCTGCCGGCGAGGGTGTCCACGTCGCGGCGCAGGGCGCCGTTGGACTCGTCCAGCGTCGCGTTCTTGTGGCTGCGCTCCTGAATCAGGTCGGAGAGCTTGAGCATGGACGCATCCGTACGGATGTTCGTACCCTTGGCCGTATCGAAGCTCGTGAAGAAGATGAGGCCCGCGAGGGCGAAGACGGCCACCGTGAGGACACGTACGGGCCGGAAACGGTGCGTACCGCCAGGACTGGAATCCGTCCCGGGGGAGTCGGCAGAATTGCTCAACGTACCCTTATCTCCTTCGGCGCCGCGGAAGCACTACGCTAACGGACGCCCGGGGGAGCACTCAGTGTCCCCTTGTACGCTGCCCCGGAGCCCGCCCAAGTTCCCTGCGCGGCCACGCAGCGCATCGACAGGAGAGACCCTCGTGCCGAAGTCACGTATCCGCAAGAAGGCCGACTACACGCCGCCCCCGGCGAAGCAGGCGACCAACATCAAGCTGACCAGCAACACCTGGGTGGCACCGGCCATGCTGGCCATGTTCCTCATCGGTCTCGCGTGGATCGTCCTCTTCTACGTTACGGACGGCTCCCTGCCGATCGACGCGCTGGACAACTGGAACATCGTGGTCGGCTTCGGCTTCATCGCGGCCGGATTCGGCGTTTCCACTCAGTGGAAGTGACCGTTTTCACTCACATGGAAACGCTCAGGGCGGTAGCTCTGCCCACAGCTGTCCACTGAGTTATCCACAATAGTTATCCACAGGTGGAAAAGAAAGACGATCTGTGGATAACTCATCCGCGGTTGACGCCGGTATGACTGGTCCACCGACATCCGTAAACCTGTTCGCCCCCTGCCCGACCTGGGAAAACTCGGGTCAGTGACAGGGGGCACAGCTGTTCCCGCACAGCGTGCACAAGATCCGCGACCGTCTGTGGACAACATCACTTCTCAGGTGAGCCGAAGGGGCTCTCAAGTGAGCAGGACAGTGGTCCCGACCAGCCGGGTCTCAGGTGAGCTGAGCGGTTCTGAGCAGCGTCGTGGCGACCACCGCGACCAGCATCAGCCCGGCGACCCCGTACTGGACGAGGTTCCTCCGCTCACGCGGCGCGTGAACCATCGCGTAACCGACCACCACACCGCCGACCAGGCCGCCGATGTGTGCCTGCCAGGCGATGTTGCTCCAGCCGAAGGTGATGACCAGGTTGATCACCAGCAGGGCGATGACCGGGCGCATGTCGTAGTTGAGCCGGCGCATCAGGACCGCGGTGGCGCCGAACAGGCCGAAGATCGCACCCGAGGCGCCGAGCGACTGCTGGTTGGGGGCGGCGAGCAGATAGGTGAGGGCACTGCCCGCGAGACCCGAGACGAAGTAGAGGGTGATGTAGCGGGCGCGGCCGAGGGCCGCCTCCAGCGGGCCGCCGACCCACCACAGGCTGAGCATGTTGAAAATGATGTGCATGTAGCTGCTGGGGCTGTGCAGGAACATCGACGTCAGCATCCGGTACCACTGGCCTTCGGCCACGCCCTGGACATCGCCGGAGAGCACGGCGCGGCCGAAGAGGGTGTAGCTGCTGGTGAAGGCCTCGCCCACCGAGAGCTGGACGAGGTAGATCGCCACGTTGAGGCCGATCAGCACCTTGGTGGCCAGCCGGGGGTCCGCCGCGACGGTGCCGCCCGCGAGAGTGCGGGGCCGGCTGTCCGCCGGGGCGTGGCCGGTGCCGGAGCCGCCGCGGACGCAGTCGGGGCACTGGAAGCCGACGGAGGCGCTGACCATGCACTCCGGGCAGATCGGGCGCTCGCAGCGGGTGCAGTGGACACCCGTCTCGATGTCCGGGTGCCGGTAGCAACCGGGCAGGCTCCGGGCGTCCTGCGGTCCCTGATCCCGCGGGCCCTGCGGGCTGCCGGGAGGCTGGTCCATGGGGTCCCCTCAATCTCCGTACGGCGGCTCGCACACGGTCATAGCGGTTCCGGGCGCGACGCACCGCCCCGTCCATCCTTACGGATGAACGGGGCGTTTGGTTCCCAGCGGGAGTCTTCGGGCTCAAGGGCAGGGAGCCCGGCGCGGGCTCAGCGCTCGCGGTTCTCGACGACGACCGACTCGATGACCACGTCGTTGACCGGTCGATGGGTGCGCGCGTTGGTCTCGGTGCCGACGATGGTGTCCACGACCTTCTGGCTGGCCGCGTCCGTGACCTCACCGAAGATGGTGTGTTTGCGGGTCAGCCAGGCTGTCGGGGCGACGGTGATGAAGAACTGCGAGCCGTTGGTGTTCGGGCCTGCGTTGGCCATGGCCAGCAGGTAGGGCCTGTCGAAGCGAAGGTCCGGGTGGAACTCGTCCTCGAACTGGTAGCCCGGACCACCGGTGCCGTTACCCAGCGGATCGCCGCCCTGGATCATGAAGCCGCTGATCACCCGGTGGAAGGCCGTGCCGTCGTACAGCTTGTCCGTGGACTTCACACCCGTTGTCGGGTTGACCCACTCACGTTCACCCTTGGCGAGTTCGACGAAGTTCCGAACCGTCTTGGGCGCGTGGTTCGGCAGGAGCCGGATGTCGATGTCACCTTGGCTGGTCCTCAGGGTGGCGTAAAGCTGCTCGGCCACGATGTGCCCTCCGTTGCCTTCTTTTGACTGCCCGATCCTCGCACGGACCGGGGCGCCGGGCCCCCGACCGCCACCTACGGACGCACGTGCGGACGCGGGGTCCGCAGAAAACCGGTCGAGCCTGCCCGGGACGGGAGCGAGCCGAGGCGATCCGTGGCATTGTCGACGACAAGCTCCCGTTGCCCCGTATTAATCCGCTATCCCACTTGATCGACACCTGACCGGCTCCGTCTCGGGAGTCCCCGGGAGTCGGCACCCGTGACACGGATGCCCGCCCTCACATGCCTCGGGCCCCTTGGGCGGGCATGATCCCCATAGGGGTGGAAAGGTGAACTGTGTGTCTTTGGGGGTACCTGGTATCCCCGACGTACGCCACCGAGGAGGAGGAACCCCGTGACCCGCATCGACAGCGTGCGCGCCGCGACCGGCTCGGCGAAGGACAGCGTGCTGCACGCCGCGGAAGTGGTGGCGCCTTACGCCGACACGGCCAAGGACAGGGCCTCGTACTACGCGAGCGAAGCGCGCGTACGGCTCGCGCCGAAGGTGTCGCAGGCCGCTGAACAGGCCCGCGTCCAGTACGACGTCCATCTCGCGCCGCGCCTTGAGCAGGCCCGTACCCATGTGCCACCGAAGGTCGACCAGGCCGCCCAGGAGGCGGCCGTCCGCACCCGCAGGGCGGCTCGTCAGGCCGCCGACTATTCCAAGCCGAGGATCGAACAGGCGGTGGCCGCGGCCCAGCCCGTTCGGGACGAGGCCGCGGCGCGTGGCGTGGCGGCCATCGCCGCTCTGCGCGGCCAGGTCACGCCGCAGGAGATCCAGAAGCTGCTCCGCAAGCACGAGCGGCGGGCGCGGACCGGCCGGTTCGTGAAGGGGCTGGCCGTGCTGGGGATTCTGGCCGGCGGTGCTTTCGCCGCTTGGAAGTGGTGGGACAAGCAGGCCAACCCCGACTGGCTCGTCGAACCGCCGGCCGCGACCGAGGTGCCCGAGACCGGACGCCTCACGTCGGTCGACGGCAGCGGCCAGTCCGACCTGGACCCGGAGGTCCAGGTCAAGGAAGCCGAGGAAGAGGCCGCCGAGCGCGACGACCTCCGCTGAACCCACCCCAACATCGCCGCGGGGCAGGAGACTTGACGGTCTCCTGCCCCGCGGCGATGTTTCACGTGGAACATCCGCAGGAGGGACCGAGAACGCCCTGCGGATGATTTACCCGAACAGCCCGCGATGACGTTTGCAACGGTCCTTGTGTGCAGCATCCATGGAGATGTTGTTAACGGAATGCGCCGAAACGATCACGCGATGGCCTGGGTGGCAACTAACACAAGGGTCCCGGCCGGGCATGCGGCCCGCCGACGCCACGTCGGCCGCCCGCACGGCGAAGCGGTGGACCCCGCCGTCACCGTCCCGTTTGCGCAAAGAACTGCAACGCCTGCAAAGCCACTCCTTGTGATGCACGTCACTGGCGACGCTCAGGTCGGCCCAGTTCCACCCAGGAGCTTTCCTCACCAGGGCCCGCGCGCGGGCCAAAGGGGGACATACGAAAACCGGCCAGCCGCCACTATCGGGCGTCTGGCCGGTTCGGAGTGTGGAGCCTAGGGGAGTCGAACCCCTGACATCTGCCATGCAAAGACAGCGCTCTACCAACTGAGCTAAGGCCCCGTAAGAGGAGCGTCCGACCACAGGAACCATCTGTCGACGGGCGCCGCAGACCAGAGTACCGGGTCATCCAGGGGATCTCGCAAAATATTGGGGGTCCCCGTGGACGACCACTCTCCGTAAGATGCTCGACGTGGTTCGCTGTCGCGAACCGCGGTACTTGGGGAAGCGATGGGGAGACGCAATGGACGCCGCACAGCAGGAAGCAACCGCGAGAGCCCGGGAGCTGCAGCGGAACTGGTACGGGGAGCCGTTGGGGGCGCTCTTCCGTAGGCTCATAGAGGACCTGGGCCTGAACCAGGCGCGTCTTGCCGGGGTGCTGGGGCTGTCCGCGCCCATGTTGTCGCAGCTGATGAGCGGTCAACGGGCCAAGATCGGCAATCCCGCGGTGGTCCAGCGTGTCCAGCTCCTGCAGGACCTGGCGGGGCAGGTCGCCGACGGAAGCGTCAGCGCCGCCGAGGCCACCGAGCGGATGGACGAGATCAAGAAGTCCCAGGGGGGATCGGTGCTCAGCAACACCACGCAGTCCACGACCAGTTCGGGGGCCCCGACGGTCAAGCGGGTGGTCCGCGAGATCCAGTCGCTGCTGCGCTCGGTGGCCGCCGCCGGCGACATCATCGACGCGGCGGACACCCTCGCCCCGACCCACCCGGAACTGGCAGAGTTCCTCCGGGTCTACGGTGCGGGCCGTACGTCCGACGCGGTCGCGCACTACCAGTCCCACCAGAGCTGAGCCGAGCCCGGCCGCCGACCGCCCGGCGCTGGAGGCCGTGACACCTTCCAGCCGCCGCACGTCATGCAGCCGGGACCTCGGAAGAGGTCTCCGGGCCGACCGTCGAAGGGGAGCGACGTACGACCATGGGTGAGGTCTTCGCAGGCCGGTACGAACTGGTCGACCCGATCGGGCGCGGGGGAGTCGGTGCGGTGTGGCGCGCCTGGGACCACCGGCGGCGCCGCTATGTGGCGGCCAAGGTGCTCCAGCAGAGCGACGCCCACGCCCTGCTTCGGTTCGTTCGGGAACAGGCTCTGCGGATCGACCATCCTCATGTACTGGCTCCGGCCAGCTGGGCCGCCGACGACGACAAGGTCCTGTTCACCATGGATCTGGTCGCCGGGGGTTCCCTGGTCCACCTGGTCAACGATTACGGCCCACTGCCTCCTTCCTTCGTCTGCACGCTGGTCGACCAGCTCCTCGCGGGTCTCGCCGCGGTGCACGCGGAGGGGGTCGTGCACCGCGACATCAAGCCCGCCAACGTGCTCCTCGAAGCGAGCGGCACGGGCCGGCCTCGGTTGCGTCTGTCCGACTTCGGTATCGCCATGCGGCTGGGCGAACCGCGGCTCACCGAGACCAACTACGTGGTGGGGACGCCGGGTTACTTCGCGCCCGAGCAGATGCTGGGTTGCGAACCGGATTTTCCCTCCGACCTCTTCGCCGTCGGCCTGGTCGCCCTTTACCTCCTGGAAGGCACCAAGCCCGACGCCAAGGCGCTGATCGAACACTTCGCCGATCACGGCACGCCGTCCGCTCCGCAGGGCATACCCGAGCCTCTGTGGCAGGTCTTGGCGATGCTCCTCCAGCCGGATCCGAACGCTCGCTTCCGCACCGCCACAGGGGCGCGCAAGGCCCTTGCCGCAGCCGTCGAGTTGCTGCCCGAGCCCGGTCCCGAAGACGAACTGATCGAGGTCTTCGACCAACTCGGGCCGCTGCCCGAGGGGTTCGGCCCTGAGGGTCCCCTGAATCCGGGGAACGGTTCGGACGGGGGTCCACGGACCCTGTCCTCCCGCGGACATCCGGACACCACAGCCGCTCACCCCGGACTCGACTCCGACGCAAGCTCCGGATCGGCCTTCGGCCTCGGGGCCGGCCTTGGCCTCCGTTCCGATTCCGGTTCCGATTCCGGCCCCGACTCCGGTTCGAGACACAGCTCGGGAGGCACCGGTGTCTTTTCCGCCCCGGCTCCTGTGCCCGCCCCCGGTGAGGGCTCCGGTCCCGAACCCGGCACGGGAGCGCGGGGGCCGCAGGGCTCCGTTGCGGGGGGCGTCCGGCCCGCGTCCGGCGCCGACAGCGGGCATCGCGACCTCGGCACCGGGGACGTACTCCCGAAATCCCGTCCCTCTGACGTGGAGCGGGGTTCTGCCCAGGGGCCCGTAGGGCAGTGGCACGCTCAGGACGGTGTGCGATCTCAACCCGCCGCCGGGGAAACGGGAGTTCAGCCCGACCCCGAACCCTTGCGACCTCCGTCCGCCTCCGACGGCGTACAGGATCGGCCCGTCTCCGAGGACGCTCGGGCTCTCGGCGCCCCCGCCGGCACATCTCAGGACCCCGTCCCCGGGACCTCTCCCCGACCGTCCTCGATGTCGGACACCGGCAGCTTCCATCTGCCACCGCCGAGCCCCACGAGCGGTGCCGCCTCCCAGCGACAACCACGGACCGGGTATCCCCCGCACCAGCCCCAGTACCCGCCGACGCAGCAGCCCCGGCAGGCCTGGCCGCAGGCTCAGACGCCCACTCCACCCGCTTCTGTCCCGCTGCCGCAGCCGGTGTCCGCGCCGCTCTACCCTCCGCCGTTCGACCCGACCCCGACACCTACTCCCCCCACCGCGCCGATTCCTGCGCAGGGGCCCTCCGCCCATCGGTCCCCGGCCCCGTCCGCCGGGATGCCGCAGCACGCGTACGCCTCCACCGCCTCGTACACCGCTCGGTCCGTTCAGGTTCCGCCCCGGACGTCGGCGGTTCCCGAACGCCGGGGAAGGCGCGCCCGGCCGCGTCCGGGGCCGTCCGCCAAGGTCGCGGTGCCGATGCTGGTGCTCGCGCTGGCCTGTTTCGCGGTGGGGTTCTGGGCACTGACCCAGGTCTGATGGACGCGGGACGCGGGCGCGACCGGCCGCGCAGCCCGCCCGAGAGAAGCCGCGCGCTGCTCTGTCGGCCTCCGCCCGGCCCTCGGGTCCGAGCGAGGAAGCTACGAGCCCCGTGTCGCGCCGTGCTCCCAAGGTGCCGATGCCGATGCCGGCGCCGGTGCCGACGCGGGCAGCGAGGCCGACGCCGTGTCCGCGTCCTGCGGCGCGGGCCCGAGGGTCCGTGGCGCACGGCGGCGCGCGACCACGGTCCACATGCCGAGCGTCAGCATCAGCAGGCTTCCCGTGCCGATGCCACCCGCGGCGACCAGTTTCATGGTTCCGCTCCGGCCGGCGTCACCGCTGCCCACGTGCCCGGTGCCCGCCGCGCCGTCGTCGGTCGCGCCGTCGGAGCCCCCCGCCGGAACGGTGAACGCGTCCCGGGGCGTCGCCCGCCCCGCATAGGCAGGCCCCGCCTGCGCCTCTCCGGTCACGCGTACCCGCAGTGTCAGCCCGAACGGCCCCTCGCCGAAGCTGTCGGCGACCTGCGCCGCGAGATGGACCACGAGGTAGTAGGAACCGGCGAACCGCATCCCGCTCACATGGTCGTTGAGGGCATAGCGGTTCTCGTAGGCGACGGGAGGAAGGGGGTCGAGCGCTGCCGAGCGCTGGCTGCCGTCGTATCCGGAGCCGACGTCGTCGACGAAGCCGCGAACGGGGTTGTAGAGGGACATGACGAGGGCGGTGCCCAGATGCCCCTCGCCGGCACTCGAACTTCCCAGGTCCGCGGTGGCGTAGAACTGCTGTCCCCAGTCGACCGGCACCTTGTAGAAGCGGGTCTGCCCGGGGCTGATGCCGTCCTTCCAGACTCCCTGCCCGAGCGCGACGGCCCCGCTGAAACCGGCGCCGCCGCTGCGGTGCTCCGGGGCCCCCACGAGGGCGTCGGGCGACGCGGATTTCCAGACTTCCGGGGCACTCGTGGAACCGGGCGCGTTCTTCAGGCCTGGCTCCGACACGTGGCTGATCTCCAGGTCCCACCCGCGGGACGAAGAAGGCGCCGAACCGGCCGAACCCGTCGTACCGCCCGTCGTCCCCGCCGCTCCCGTGCGTTCGACGACCACGTAGTACGTTCCCGCCGTCTGACAGACGTACTGCTCACCGCTGGTTTCACGGGACGCCCAGGCGGTGATGGGGTGCGGGCTCTGGGTGGCGCCGAAGTGGACTGTGCCGGAGAAGGAGCAGTCGCGCCCGTTGCCGTCCTGCAGGGAGACCTTGAGGCCGTCCGAGTAGGAGACCGTCGCGCCGGGCCTGGGGACGGCGGTGGCGGCGACGTACGCGTTGGAGACGGCATCGAGTTCGAGTCGGTAGTAGAGCCTGCCGGCCTTTCCCGCGACTCCGACGGAACTCTTGTACGTACGGCCCGGCTCAAGCCGTACGGCGTCGGTCGTGTCCGCCGTGCCCTCGACGGTGGTGGCGTCCTCGGCGAAGGCGTACGGCTCGGACGTTCCGTCGGCGGCCGTCCTCGCGACTTCGGCGGTGGTCCGCACACCGGCGGTCGCGGGAGTGGCCGCTTCGGCCCGGCCCGAGGGCATGAGGGGCATGAGGGGCATGAGGGGCATGCACAACGCGGCCGCCGCGGCCGTGGCCACGAGAATCCGGCCGTGCCACGACCTCGCACACCGGCCCCCTGCCCGTCGGCCCTCCGTGCGCCGCCCCATCACGCGCCACCCCTCGTCGTAGCCCCCTGGCGCCGACCATCCTGCCTCGTCGGCCACCGCGGCACCCGCGCTATCAGTGGGAGCGGCCGAAAGGGAGCGGCCGTACGACCGTCGACACCGCCCCCGCGACCGCTTCGCCCGTCTTCGTGACGCGGTCACCGGGCTCCGGGCTCCGGGCTCCGGGCTCCGGGAAACACAAAACCCCGACCGCGAGGCGGCCGGGGTCTGCTCCAAGACTGTTGTCGGTACTCACGAACCCGTGGGCACGGAGTCAGTCGCCTCCGTCCACAGATCCTGCTCGGCGCGATCCGCCTGGATCTGGCGGTACACGAGGAGCCCGCCGATGGCGGCCAGTGCGACCAGGAGAAGCTTCTTCACCGCGCGACCTCGTCTTTCGTTGACGTAGGGGACTTCTGGCGCCCGACTATACACACCGACCGATATCGATCGGTGACCTGGATCGGTCCTCAACTGCGGCCCCCCGCAAAGCGATCGGACGGGATCCGGGCGCCCCGATCTCAGGGTGATCACACGTAACAGACAGTGACTTTCGGTGGCATCTATGGACTTTCCCGGTCACTTGCAGCCATCCGGGTGGTGTTCATCTGAACATCAACGCGCCACGAGCCAAGATCCACCACTTCGCGGCCCACATACACATCATGAGGAAAGTACGCAAATCGCCCGACCCGAAAGTGAGGGGCCGTGACCCAGAACAAGGTCATGAAGCTGTGGACCGCGATCGTCACCGCCTTCCTGGCGCTGTGCACGACGCTCGGACTCATCACGACCACCGCGGCCGCCGCGGTACCGCAGGCCGGCTCGGCCCGCAACACCGAGACCTCGGTGACCGCCACGGCGATCACCCCGGCCGCGGCCTCCCGGGCCTGGTCCTACAGTCGGGCCCTGCCCCCCACGATGAAGCAACGCATCCGCGCCGAGGCCCATGGTTCCTCGCCGAGCTGCCGCCACCGCGCACCGGCGGACGACGACACGGCCGACCCGGCCGCTCCCGGCGGCCTGGAAGGCCCCGCGGACGCCGCCACCTGTTCCGGGCCCGAGACCCTCGCGGCGCCCGACACAGAGCCCCTGGGGGCCCTCGCACCCGCGGTACCGCTCCAGCGATGAGAAGCGCGCCGAGACAGGCACGGAGCACCTACGAGGACTCGTGACGACACAAAGCCCGGGACACCGTCCCCGGCCGGCCACTTCCCGAGCCTCACGGGCCCCGGCCATCCCCTGGACCCCGCGGTCCTGCTCCTCCTCGAACCTCGCGGTATCCGGCCGTTTCTCGGACCTCGCGGCCCCCGAGCCGCTCCCCCTTGGGCAGCTGCCCCATGACGCGGCCTTTCGCGAAACCCATGGCCCGTAACCCATAACCCCTCACAGACACCCTGACGTAGCGGCGAACTTGCGTACAAAGCACCCAGGGCAAAGGCCCGGCGACTCGGAAGAGTCGCCGGGCCTTCGACTTCGCGCCGCCGTGAGCGTTCCTGCGCGCCACGCTCACCGGCTCCTTCGGCAGGATGCCGGCCCGTCACACCGCCCGTGCCGCGACCACCGGCGTACCACGACCGTCGACGCCCGCACGGGCCCACGTGACCGAAGGCTCCCTCGCACCACCCGGAGCCGACGCCGATGGTGATGGCGGACCCGTCCGGCTTTCCCCGCTCACCGGTCCGCCTTTCCCGCCTCAAGGGGATCGGCCCGGCGACAGTGGTCTCATCGGATCGCCGAAATTCCGTGGTGGCGCCCTCAGCCCCCCTCGGCCTCGTGGAGCCCCCGTCACAGGGCACGCGAAAGGCCCCCAACCGTGAACGGTCGAGGGCCTTCATACTGTGGGGCTAACAGGATTTGAACCTGTGGCCTCATCCTTATCAGGGATGCGCTCTAACCAACTGAGCTATAGCCCCGCCGCGCTTTGCGGTGTGTGTCCCGCGCGCTGACCTCTGAAGATTAGCGCACGACGCGGCCAGTCCCAAAATCGATAGTCAGAGGGCGTTTGAACGGACCCTCACTCGTCCTCGGCGAGGGTCAGCTCCACACCGCCGACGAAGCCCGCGGAGAGGTTGTAGATGAACGCTCCGAGGGTCGCCAGGGCCGTCGCGAGGACCACGTCGATGACCGCGATGATCGACGTGAACATCAGCACGTGCGGGAGCGAGAGGAACGACTGCAGATCGAAGCCGTTGGATTCGTTCGAGCCCGTCGCCTCGGAGATCGTGCCGCCGACGGTCGAGAAGACACCCATCGCGTCCATGACCATCCACAGCACCGCGGCCGCCACGATCGTGCAGATGCCGAGCGCGATGGAGAGCAGGAAACTGACCTTCATCACCGACCACGGGTCGGCCTTGGACACCCGCAGCCGCGCCTTGCGCGTTCGCGGCGTCGTCCGCGCACCGGTGCGCGGACGGCGGACCGCCCCCGACGGCGGCTGCGCCGGATACGCCTGCGGCGGGTGATACGGCTGCGCCGCGGGCTGCTGCCCCTGCCGTTCGCCCGGCAGCGGCGATGCCGCCGCCGGGGGCGATACCGGCGGCGCGCTCGGGGTCACAGGCGCCCCGGCCGGGGCCGCCTGCCCGCCCGCGTACTGCTGGGCCTGCTGGCCTCGGGTGTCCGTCACAGTTCCCCCCTGGGATCCATGAGAGTCATGGGAGTCGGTCTCATTCATGGCGGTGCCACGGCCGCCGTCCGTTTCCGTACCGGTCGATCCGGCGCCCGTGGCTCCGCTCACGACGACTCACTCCTCGCGCTACTCGGCCGAGGACGGCTCGCCCTCTTCCGTACCGATGGCCTCGACGACTTCGGCGGTCTCGTCCACGACGACGTCGCCGTCGACTTCCTCCGCCTCACGACCGGCCTCGGCGTTACGAGCGATGCCGACCACGGCATCGCGCTTGCCCAGGTTGATCAGTTGGACGCCCATGGTGTCACGGCCCGTCTCCCTGACCTCGTTGACTCGCGTACGAATCACACCACCGGACAGTGTGATGGCGAGGATCTCGTCGGTCTCCTCGACCACCAGCGCGCCGACGAGGGAGCCGCGGTCCTCGACGATCTTGGCGGCCTTGATACCGAGGCCGCCACGACCCTGGACGCGGTACTCGTCGACGGCGGTCCGCTTCGCGTACCCACCGTCTGTGGCAGTGAACACGAACGTACCGGGTCGAACAACATTCATCGAGAGCAGCTCGTCGCTCTCGCGGAAGCTCATGCCCTTGACGCCCGAGGTCGCACGGCCCATCGGTCGCAAAGCGTCATCCGTCGCGGTGAACCTGATCGACTGCGCCTTCTTGCTGATCAGGAGCAGATCATCCTCCGCCGATACGAGTTCGGCTCCGATCAGTTCGTCGTCGGATCCGTCCTCCGTCTCCCGAAGGTTGATCGCGATGACGCCACCCGCGCGGGGCGAATCGTAATCCTTGAGCGGCGTCTTCTTGACCAGTCCGCCCTTCGTGGCCAGCACCAGGTAGGGCGCCGCCTCGTAGTCGCGGATCGCGAGGATCTCGGCGATCGCCTCGTCCGGCTGGAAGGCCAGCAGGTTGGCGACGTGCTGGCCGCGCGCGTCACGGCCGGCGTCCGGGAGCTCGTAGGCCTTGGCGCGGTAGACACGGCCCTTGTTGGTGAAGAACAGCAGCCAGTGGTGCGTCGTCGACACGAAGAAGTGGTCGACGATGTCGTCCTGCTTCAGTTTCGTGCCGCGTACGCCCTTGCCGCCCCGCTTCTGCGAGCGGTAGTCCTCCGTCTTGGTGCGCTTGATGTAGCCGCCCCGGGTGATGGTGACGACGATGTCCTCTTCGGCGATGAGGTCCTCGATGGACATGTCACCGTCGAAGGGCACCAGCTTGGAGCGGCGGTCGTCGCCGAACTTCTCGACGATCGCGGCGAGCTCCTCGCTGATGATGCCGCGCTGACGCACCGGCGAGGCGAGGATCTCGTTGTACTCGCGGATCTTGGCCTGGAGCTCGTCGTGCTCCTGGATGATCTTCTGGCGCTCCAGGGCGGCGAGCCGGCGAAGCTGCATCTCGAGGATCGCGTTGGCCTGGATCTCGTCGATCTCCAGGAGGCCCATCAGGCCCTCTCGAGCGATCTCCACGGTGTCGCTGCGCCGGATGAGGGCGATGACCTCGTCGATGGCGTCCAGGGCCTTCAGGAGGCCGCGCAGGATGTGCGCGCGCTCCTCGGCCTTGCGCAGCCGGAACTTCGTACGGCGGACGATGACCTCGATCTGGTGCGTCACCCAGTGGCGGATGAACGCGTCCAGGGAGAGGGTGCGCGGCACACCGTCGACGAGCGCCAGCATGTTCGCGCCGAAGTTCGTCTGCAGGTCGGTGTGCTTGTAGAGGTTGTTCAGGACGACCTTGGCGACGGCGTCCCTCTTGAGCACGATCACGAGCCGCTGGCCGGTACGTGAGCTGGTCTCGTCCCGCACGTCCGCGATGCCGCCGACCTTGCCGTCCTTGACCAGGTCGGCGATCTTCTGGGCGAGGTTGTCGGGGTTGACCTGGTACGGGAGTTCGGTCACCACCAGGCACTGGCGGTTCTGGATCTCCTCGACGTCGACGACCGCGCGCATCGTGATGGAGCCACGGCCCGTGCGGTACGCCTCCTCGATGCCCTTGCGGCCCACCACCAGGGCGCCGCTCGGGAAGTCGGGGCCCTTGATGCGCTCGATCAGGGCGTCCAGGAGCTCCTCGTGGGAGGCCTCGGGGTTCTCCAGGTACCACTGGGCGCCGGCCGCGACCTCGCGCAGGTTGTGCGGCGGGATGTTGGTGGCCATACCGACCGCGATGCCCGCCGAGCCGTTGATCAGCAGGTTCGGGAAGCGGGCCGGCAGGACCGTCGGCTCCTGGTTGCGGCCGTCGTAGTTGTCCGTGAAATCGACGGTCTCCTCGTCGATGTCGCGGACCATCTCCATGGACAGCGGCTTCAGCTTGCACTCGGTGTACCGCATGGCGGCGGCCGGGTCGTTGCCGGGAGAGCCGAAGTTGCCGTTGGAGTCCACCAGCGGCATCCGCATCGACCAGGGCTGCGCGAGGCGGACCAGCGCGTCGTAGATCGAGGAGTCGCCGTGCGGGTGGTAGGTGCCCATGACGTCGCCGACGACGCGGGCGCACTTGTAGAAGCCCTTCTCGGGCCGGTAGCCGCCGTCGTACATGGCGTACAGGACACGGCGGTGGACGGGCTTGAGACCGTCCCGCACGTCGGGCAGCGCGCGCGACACGATGACGGACATCGCGTAGTCGAGGTACGAGCGCTGCATCTCGGTCTCGAGCCCGACGGGCTCGATACGCATGGCGATGTCGCCCGCTTCAGGATTGCTCGGTGTGTTCTCGTCGGTCATTGCTGGTGAAGATCCTTTCTGACGCGGTCAGCTGAGACCGACTCAGATGTCGAGGAAGCGGACGTCCTTGGCATTGCGCTGGATGAACGCGCGGCGCGCCTCGACGTCCTCGCCCATGAGGACCGAGAACAGGTCGTCGGCCTGGGCGGCGTCGTCGAGCGTGACCTGGCCGAGGACTCGGTGCTCCTGGTCCATGGTCGTGATGCGCAGTTCCTCGGCGTTCATCTCACCGAGACCCTTGAAGCGCTGGATCGAGTCCTCGCGGACGCGCTTGCCCGCCTGGCGGCCGAGCTCGATCAGCGCGTCGCGCTCGCGGTCCGAGTACGCGTACTCGAAGTCGTCCCGGCCCCACTTGATCTTGTAGAGCGGCGGGCGCGACAGGAACACGTGCCCGGCCTCGACCAGGGGCCGCATGAAGCGGAACAGGAAGGTCAGCAGCAGGGTGTTGATGTGCTGGCCGTCGACGTCGGCGTCCGCCATCAGAATGATCTTGTGATAGCGGAGCTTCGCGATGTCGAAGTCCTCGTGGACTCCGGTGCCGAAGGCGGAGATCAGTGCCTGGATCTCCTGGTTCTGCAGGATCTTGTCGATCCGCGCCTTCTCGACGTTGAGGATCTTTCCTCGGATCGGGAGGATCGCCTGGTACTGCGGATTGCGGCCGGACTTGGCCGAACCGCCGGCGGAGTCACCCTCGACGATGAAGATCTCGCACTTGATGGGGTCGTTCGACTGGCAGTCGGAGAGCTTGCCCGGCAGGGACGCCGACTCCAGAAGGCCCTTGCGACGGGTGAGGTCACGCGCCTTGCGGGCCGCCACGCGCGCGGTGGCCGCCTGGATGGACTTGCGGATGATGTCCGCGGCCTCGACCGGGTTGCGGTCCAGCCAGTCGTTGAGGTGCTCGTAGACCGCCTTCTGGACGAAGGTCTTCGCCTCCGTGTTGCCCAGCTTGGTCTTGGTCTGGCCCTCGAACTGAGGCTCGCTCAGCTTGACCGAGATGATCGCGGTCAGACCCTCGCGGATGTC
This sequence comes from Streptomyces sp. NPDC002742, assembly GCF_042888885.1. NCBI lineage: Bacteria > Bacillati > Actinomycetota > Actinomycetes > Kitasatosporales > Streptomycetaceae > Streptomyces > Streptomyces sp. NPDC002742. The sequence goes on along the minus strand of NZ_JBIAQF010000006.1, from coordinate 268,948 downwards.
GTCGCCCGTGAGGTTGTCGTCCTTCTCGCGGAGCAGCTTCTTGTCGCGCGCGTACTTGTTGATGAGCGAGGTCAGTGCCGCACGGAAGCCTTCCTCGTGCGTACCGCCCTCGTGGGTGTGGATGATGTTGGCGAAGGAGTACACGCCCTCGCTGTAGCCGCTGTTCCACTGCATCGCGACCTCGAGGGACAGGCTCTTGTCCTTGTCCTCGGCTTCGAGGTCGATGACGGTGGGGTGCACCGCTTCTCCCTTGCGGGAGTTGAGGTACTTCACGAAGTCGACGATGCCGCCTTCGTAGTGGTACGTGACGGTCTTGACTTCGTCCTTCTCGTCGGCGCCCGCCTCGTCCGCCCCGGCAACGGCCTTCGCCGAATCGCGCTCATCAGTGAGTTTGATAGTCAAACCCTTGTTGAGGAACGCCATCTCCTGGAAACGCCGCGAGAGCGTCTCGAAGGAGTACTCCGTGGTCTCGAAGATGTCCGCGTCGGCCCAGAAGGTGACCGACGTTCCGGTCTCGTCCGTGGCCTCGTGCTTGGACAGAGGAGCCGTCGGGACGCCCAGCTTGTAGTCCTGCGTCCACCGGTGGCCGTCCGTCTTGACCTCGACGGAGATCTTGCTCGACAGGGCGTTCACGACGGAGACGCCGACGCCGTGCAGACCGCCGGAGACCGCGTAGCCGCCGCCGCCGAACTTGCCGCCCGCGTGCAGCACGGTCAGCACGACCTCGAGGGCCGGCTTGCCCTCGGACGCGACGATGCCCACCGGGATGCCGCGGCCGTTGTCGACGACGCGTACGCCGCCGTCCGGAAGGATCGTGATGTCGATCGTGTCCGCGTGGCCGGCGAGCGCCTCGTCGACCGAGTTGTCCACCACCTCGTACACGAGGTGGTGGAGTCCACGCTCACCGGTGGAACCGATGTACATGCCGGGTCGCTTGCGGACCGCGTCCAGACCCTCGAGGACGGTGATGGCACTGGCGTCGTACGAGGCTGTGACCTCGCCGTTTGCGCCGATGTCGGTGGACGGGATGTTCTCGTTGGGGTTGCCGGAATCGGCCACGAAGCGCCCTTTCTGGCACAGCACAAGCCGAACTCCCGGCGGGTGGCCGGAGCGGCTGCGGCGTGTTGCGTTGGTAAGCCTTGGTCAGCGTTGCTCGGTGCGTCCCACTAGTGGGGCGGGATTAGCTTCCAGTCTACCGGTAGCGCCGACAGTGATGGGGGTTTGCCGGTACCTGAGTCCGCATGTGCCGCCCTGAACCGGTCTCGTCCGACTCCCCATATGCGGACCAGGGCCCAAAGAGGCTTACAGCGGCACTCAGCGCTTCGGGGTGTCAACCCTTGGCTACTGACGAGTCAGGTCGACTTTCGCCATTGCGCGCGGCTGGCCGCGGCGGTCGGCGGGAGCCCGTCGCGAAGCGTCCTTCCGGGCGGCCGACGCGGACGCCGGAGAACGCCGGAAATACCTCTGACCTGGGATTATCGATGCTCTGCCAGATCAGTGGGCAGGGGTGGCCAGGTGCGGCGCGGCCCATGGACCGCCGTCATGTCGGCGAGGGAACCGCGAGTCACCCACCAACAGGGTCCTGGAGGGGGGCTGGTAACGCGCGGCGAGCGGTCGCCGACTCCGACGCACGGCGGCCGCGCGCACCACGGTCACGAGCGTCACAAGGCCGCGTTCCGCCGGGAGGGACGGCCAGAAATCCGTTCGCTGTCAGCTGGATCCGCGCCCGGCGTGGTCTCGATCACCGGGCCGACGGGCCCGCCGCCGCATGGATCGGCCACGAGCGGCGGTCCGTCGTGGTGGCGGTCCGTCGTGGATGACGGATCAGCCGCAGTCCGGACAGGCGCGACCGACGGCCCGGAATCCGTCACGACCAGCCGCGGCCGACATCCGGGACGACGGCTTGGACGTCATCCGCGGGTGTCGCGGCATCGGTCACCGGCAGGGCTGAGCGGCGTCCGCGCGGGGCCGCCGTCCACAGCCCGACCGTCGTGGAACGGTCATCCGTAGGTGTCGCCGGGACCCGTACTGCCCGGAGCACGCAGCGGACCGTAGCGGCGCGGGGGGCCCGTCGGCCCCTGGACCTTGAGCAGGCGCACCGTGCCGTGGCCGAGGTCCTGGTTCAGCCGCGCGACCAACTGCGGTGCCAGCAGACGCAGCTGGGTCGCCCAGGCGGTCGAGTCGCACTGCACCGTCAGCACCCGTTCGGCCGGGTCGTCGTCGTAGCGCAGCGGAACGCAGTGGTTGGCCAGGTCGTCGCCGACGATCTGCGGCCAGCGCCCCATCACACCGCCCACCGCGGCCGGGGCCTCCCAGCCGCGTTCACTGAGCAGCCGGTTGATGGCGGCGCCGAGCGCCATGGGGTCGCGTCCGTCGGCACCCGAGCCGGAGCGCAGGCCGCCGCCGCGCCGCGCCTGCTTCTTCTGCTGGGCCGCGTCCCCACGCGCGCGTGCCTGCTCCTTCGCGGCACGCAGCGCCACGCGTGCGAGGTCGACACCGGACGGCTCGGGGGTCTGCTTGCGTGGTGCGGCGCCGGACGTGCCCTCGGCACCCGTTCCCGATGTGTTCTCCGTCATACGCGCTCCACCCTGCCCTCGGACACGGCGTACCGCGTCCCGGCCAGTACGTCCGGTACGTCGTCGTCCACGGCGGCCGTCACGAGCACCTGCTCGCCGGGCGCGACGAGCTCCGCCAGCCGCTCCCGCCTGCGGCTGTCCAACTCCGCGAAGACGTCGTCGAGGACCAGCACCGGCTCGTTGCCCTCGGCCCTGAGCAGGTCGTACGAGGCCAGGCGCAGCGCCAGCGCGTAGGACCAGGACTCGCCGTGGGAGGCGTATCCCTTGGCGGGCAGCTGACCGAGTTTGAGCACCAGATCGTCCCGATGGGGCCCTACGAGGGTCACACCCCGCTCGATCTCCGGCTTGCGGGCCTCTTCCATGGCGGCCATCAGCTGCGCGTAGAGCTCCTCGCGGGCGTGGCCCGTGATGCCGGGCGAGGACGCCTTGTACTCCAGGGCGACGGGTCCACCGCCCGGTGCCAGCTGCTCGTAGGCCTTGTCGGCCAGCGGCTGGAGCGCGGCGACCAGGTCGAGCCGCTGGGCCAGCAGTTCGGCGCCCACGCGCGCGAGGTGCTGGTCCCACACGTCGAGCGTGGACAGGTCCATGGTGCGGCCGCCGTGCCTGCGGGCCAGCGCGGCCGACTTCAGGAGGGTGTTGCGCTGCTTGAGGACCCGGTCGTAGTCGGAGCGGACGCCCGCCATGCGCGGGGAGCGGGCGGTGATCAGCTCGTCGAGGAACCGGCGTCGCTCTCCGGGGTCGCCCTTGACCAGGGCGAGATCCTCGGGGGCGAACAGGACGGTTCGTACGATGCCGAGTACGTCACGTGGTCTGACCTGGGAGGACCTGTTGATGCGGGCGCGGTTGGCCTTGCCGGGGTTCAGCTCCAGCTCGATGAGCTGCTGGCGCTCTCCCTGGCGGACGTTGGCCCGGATGATCGCCCGGTCGGCGCCCATGCGGACGAGCGGCGCGTCGGAGGAGACGCGGTGACTGCCCAGGGTCGCGAGATAGCCGACGGCCTCGACCAGGTTCGTCTTGCCCTGTCCGTTGGGACCCACGAACGCGGTGACGCCCGGGTCCAGCGGGACCTCGACCCGGGCGTACGAGCGGTAGTCGGCCAGCGACAGATGCGTGACGTGCATGATCGTTCGCCGACCTCCCCCAGCGTGGTGTTCCGGTTCTCCCCGGGGTCCGGGTGGGCCCGGTCCTCAGGTTTCTTCCCCGGCTGTGGACAACCGGGTCACCCCGGGTGTGGAGAACCCGGGGCGTCGATCAGGCCTTCTCGACGGCGTGGCCGCCGAACTGGTTGCGCAGCGCCGCGATCATCTTCATCTGCGGCGAGTCGTCCTGCCGCGAGGCGAAGCGGGCGAAGAGCGACGCGGTGATCGCGGGAAGCGGCACCGCGTGGTCGATGGCAGCCTCCACGGTCCACCGGCCCTCGCCGGAGTCCTGTGCGTAGCCCTTGAGCTTCTCCAGGTGCTCGTCCTCGTCCAGCGCGTTGACGGCGAGGTCGAGCAGCCAGGAGCGGATGACCGTGCCTTCCTGCCAGGAGCGGAAGACCTCACGCACGTCCGTGACGGAGTCGGCCTTCTCCAGGAGCTCCCAGCCCTCGGCGTAGGCCTGCATCATGGCGTACTCGATGCCGTTGTGGACCATCTTCGCGAAGTGGCCCGCGCCGACCTTGCCGGCGTGCACCGCTCCGAAGTCGCCCTCGGGCTTGAGCGCGTCGAAGATCGGCTGCACCAGGGCGACATGCTCGGCGCGGCCGCCGTACATCAGCGCATAGCCGTTCTCCAGGCCCCAGACGCCGCCGGAGACGCCGCAGTCGACGAAACCGATGCCCTTGATGCCCAGCTCGACGGCGTGCTTCTCGTCGTCCGTCCAGCGAGAGTTGCCACCGTCCACGACGATGTCGCCGGGCTCCAGCAGGGCGGCCAGCTCGTCGACGGTGGACTGGGTCGCGGCGCCCGCGGGGACCATGACCCACACCACGCGCGGCCCCTTGAGCTTGCCCACGAGTTCTTCCAGGCTGTGGACATCGGCGAGGTCCGGGTTGCGGTCGTATCCGATGACGGTGTGACCTGCGCGGCGGATCCGCTCGCGCATGTTGCCGCCCATCTTGCCGAGGCCGACGAGACCGAGCTCCATCAGTTGTTCCTTAGGGGTTGCGACGTGGCGTGAGGGCACTCTCGTACCTGGTCCGAGCCTAGACCTGGGGGTACCACCCACGCCTTTCGGGCACCGGGGGAACTCACGCACATCTGTGGGCATACCCGCTCAGACGCATGCCCCACCCGCGGTGCGGCCCGCCGGGCCCTGGGGACCGGCGGGCTCCGGGGTCAGCCGGACAGACGCACCGGCATGATCAGGTACTTGTAGGCCTCGTCCGCCTCCGCGTCCACGGCGGGCCTGCCGCTCAGCAGCGCGGGCTTCGTGGACGTCGTGAAGGAGAGCTGGGCCACCGGCGAGTCGATGGCGCTGAGGCCGTCGAGCAGGAACGTCGGGTTGAAGGCGATCGAGACGTCGTCGCCCTCCAGCTGGGCGTCGACCCTTTCCACAGCCTGTGCGTCGTCGCTGGAGCCGGCCTCCAGGATCAGCACGCCCTGCTCGAAGCTCAGCCGCACGGGAGTGTTCCGCTCGGCGACCAGGGCCACACGCTTGACGGCCTCCACGAAGGGGGCGGTCTCGATGACGGCGATGGAGTTGAACTCCGTCGGGAACAGCGAGCGGTACTTCGGGAGGTCGCCTTCGAGCAGCCGGGTGGTCGTACGCCGCCCGGCACCCTCGAAGCCGATCAGGCCCTCGCCCGCGCCGGAGCCGGACAGCGCCAGGATCACGCTGTCGCCGCCCGTGAGGGCCTTGGCGGTGTCCAGGAGCGTCTTGGCGGGCACCAGGGCGACCGCGGACGCCTCCGGGTTCTCCGGCTTCCACAGGAACTCGCGGACCGCGAAGCGGTAGCGGTCGGTGGACGCCAGGGTGACCTTGTCGCCCTCGATCTCGATGCGGACACCGGTGAGCACGGGGAGCGTGTCGTCGCGCCCGGCTGCGATGGCCACCTGTGCTGCGGCCGAGGCGAAGACCTCACCGGGAACGGTGCCGGTGGCCGAAGGCATCTGGGGCAGTGCCGGGTACTCCTCCACAGGCAGGGTGTGGAGTGTGAACCGGGAAGAGCCGCAGACCACGGTCGCCCGTACACCGTCTGTGGAAATCTCCACCGGCCGGTTGGGGAGCGCCCGGCAGATGTCCGCGAGGAGGCGACCGGACACGAGGACCGTGCCCTCCTCGTCGATCTCCGCGTCCACGGAGACCCGCGCCGAGACCTCGTAGTCGAAGCTGGAGAGGCTCAGTGCGCCCTCCTCGGCCTTCAGAAGGAGGCCGGCGAGCACAGGCGCCGGTGGACGGGCCGGGAGGCTGCGTGCCGCCCAGGCCACTGCCTCCGCGAGTACGTCGCGTTCCACCCGGATCTTCACCGTTGCCGCCTCCGTCTGTTGCCGGCGCTCTCGCCCTGCAGGCCTTCGTCGTCTGACTCGGTGTCGCTCGGACCGCTGAGGGGAAGGACACCGGGGACCAGTCTGACGCACGGCGCTGACAGTCGGTGCCTCTCGGGGTCAAGTCGTACCGGGCGGCACTTGAGCCTCCGAGGGCGAGTTGTGCACAGCCCCCACTTCGAAACGGTTCTCAGGCTCTCTCTAGTTGGTCTTAGTAGTAGGGCCTGTGGAAACCGTGGATAACCCCGTTTTCGCAGCTCAGACGCGCTTTTTTGTCCACCGAGCCTGTGGGTGGAGGCGGTGGACAACCGGGGGTATCTGTGGACGGCGAAAAGTTCTGCACACTCGATCCACAGGTTGAGGTCACTTCTCCCCAGGGCTGTCCCCAGCTTTACCCACGTTCCCCACAGCCCAATCCGGCACCTTGATGTGACGCCTTTCACTCGACGCGGTGAGATGGCGCGGCGCGTTGCCGAACAGTGGACAGAGGTGTGGAGAAGCTGGGGATCACTGGGGACAACCGACCCCGGCCTGTGGGTCACCGGTGGACAACTTCGCGTACAGCCTGTGGATCCTTCCTTCATCCACAGGCTGTGGAGAGTTTTTGTCCACGAATCCACAGGCGGTTGACCTGGTCTGATGGTCTTTCAACAATGCTTCCTGTGGAAAAGATCTGGACAACTTCCCAGTCCCCAGGATGTGGACGGAAGAAAGTCGCCACATCTGTGGAGAGTGGCCGTAACCCGGCTCGGATTCGAACAGCAGGTGTCGGGTCGGTAGCGGTGAAAACATGGCGGGAGCGCTCGGAACGGGGGCCCGAAGCCCTCAAGAAGCGTGTCCGCGGCCCTCGGAGGAGGTTTTCGGACCTCTCCGAGCGTGCGGCTGGGCCGCTTCGAGCGCGTGCCAGGACCCGTCGGCGCATCGGCCGAGCCGGCTCCGAGCGCCGAGCTGGGGACAAGGTCCGCGCCCGGTCCCGGGTCCTTCGGCGCGTGCCGACATCTCTGGGTGCGGGTGCGGGAACGGGAACGGGAACGGCGAAGGGCGCCCCGGGAAGTCGTCCCAGGGCGCCCTCAGGCACGTACAGCCGCTTCTGGATCCGGCCGGTCACCGCTGGCCGACCGCTGACCGACGACCGCTGACCTCTGGCCCGACCACCGCTGACCGACGACCGCTGACCTTCGAGCGAGCGGGCCGATCGCGATGTCGGAGCGGGCGTCGCGGTCGGTTTTGAAGCCGAAGCGAGTGTCGCGGTCGGTTCCGAAGCCGAAGCGAGTGTCGGTGCCGGTACCGAAGCCGGTCTCCGTCAACCGTTCTTGATGCGGTTCGTGAGTTCGGTGACCTGGTTGTAGATGGAGCGGCGTTCGGCCATCAGCGCGCGGATCTTGCGGTCGGCGTGCATCACCGTCGTGTGGTCGCGGCCGCCGAACTGTGCCCCGATCTTCGGCAGCGACAGATCGGTGAGCTCGCGGCACAGGTACATGGCGATCTGCCGTGCCGTCACCAGGACGCGGCTGCGTGAGGAGCCGCACAGGTCGTCCACCGTGAGCCCGAAGTAGTCGGCGGTGGCCGCCATGATCGCGGTCGCGGTGATCTCGGGGGCCGAGTCCTCGCCGCCGGGGATCAGATCCTTGAGGACGATCTCCGTCAGACCGAGGTCCACCGGCTGCCGGTTGAGCGACGCGAACGCCGTCACCCGGATCAGCGCGCCCTCCAGCTCGCGGATGTTGCGCGAGATCCGGGACGCGATGAACTCCAGCACCTCCGGCGGGGCGTTGAGCTGTTCCTGCACCGCCTTCTTGCGGAGGATGGCGATACGGGTCTCCAGCTCGGGCGGCTGGACGTCGGTGATCAGACCCCACTCGAAGCGGTTCCGCAGCCGGTCCTCCAGCGTGACCAGCTGCTTGGGCGGCCGGTCGCTGGAGAGCACGATCTGCTTGTTCGCGTTGTGGAGCGTGTTGAACGTGTGGAAGAACTCCTCCTGTGTCGACTCCTTGTCCGCGAGGAACTGGATGTCGTCGACGAGCAGGATGTCCATCTCCCGGTACCGCTTGCGGAAGCTGTCACCCTTGCCGTCACGGATGGAGTTGATGAACTCGTTGGTGAACTCCTCCGAGCTCACGTAACGCACTCGTGTACCCGGGTAGAGACTGCGCGCGTAGTGCCCGATCGCGTGCAGCAGGTGCGTCTTGCCGAGTCCCGACTCCCCGTAGATGAAGAGGGGGTTGTACGCCTTCGCCGGGGCCTCGGCGACGGCCACGGCGGCTGCGTGCGCGAAGCGGTTCGAGGCGCCGATCACGAACGTGTCGAAGAGGTACTTCGGGTTCAGCCGCGCGGTGGGTTCGCCCGGACCAGAGGCCGGCGCGGGCTGCGTGGCCTTCGACCCGGGGGCACCGCCCGCGGACGGCAGAGAGGGGCCGCCCCTGCGTCCCTGGCCGCCGCCGGAGGGGTCCTGCAGATCACGGCGGTCGGAACGCTGGTCGTAGTCCTGGCGCTGCTGCTCGTAGGGCGAGCGGTCCATCGACTGCGGCCGGTAGTCCTGGGGCGGCGAGGCGTAGGGGTCCCGCTCGGGGAAGCCGAGGCGCTGCTGCTGCCAGCCGTAGTCGTCCTGGGAGTGGCGCGGCCAGGCACCCGGCTCCGGGCGCTGGTAGTCCGGGTACGCGGGACGGGCGGTCGGCAACTGGTCGCCCGGTGCCCCGGGCAGCGGTTCGGCGCGGCCGCCGCGGTGGTCGTCGGCGCGGTGGCGGCCGTACCCCTCGTATCCGTCGCGACGGGAGTCGTAAGGACCGCGGTCCTCGCGCCCCTGCGGCTCGTACGCGCCACCCCGGTCGTCACGGCCCTGACCGCCGCTCTCGTAACCGCCGCGGTCCTCGCGGCCCTGGCCGTCGTAGGTGCCGCGTTCGTCCCGTCCCTGGCCCTCGTACGGGTTCCGGTCGTCGCGGCCCTGGCCGCTGTCGTACGCACCTCGGTCTTCTCGGCCCTGGTTCTCGTAGGGGTCACGGCCCTGGCCCGGTCCGGCCGGGAGCTCGGGCTCCTCGTAGCGGGGAGGGGCGGGCTCGCCGGCGGAGTCGTCCACGGTGATGGCGATACGGATGGGACGGCCGCACTCACGGCTCAGTGTCTCGCTGACGATCGGCGCGAGACGGCCCTCCAGTACGTTCTTCGCGAACTCGTTGGGGACGGCGAGCAGAGCGGTGTCCGCGACCAGCGCCAGGGGCTGGCAGCGCTTGATCCAGTGTTCGTCCTTCGCCTCGACACCCTGCCCGCGGCCCTCGCCCAGAAGTTGTTCCAGTACGCGTGGCCACACTGCGGCAAGATCGGCAGGTACGTCAGCCACGGGGCACGCTCTCTCATGGGTCCCACGAACGTGTGGTTCTGGGAACAGGTTGGGATGTCAGTCGCTTGGGGCGGGGGGAACAAATCCGCTGGGGCGGTGAGAAGGGAACGAATCGGAGTTCAGCCACGGTAGTCAGGGCGACGGGTGCGGTTCAAGTTGTTGTCCCCAGCCTGTGGATAGTGTCTCCTGTCAGGGGCTGGTTTGACCGGATGGCGCAGCCGCGCGTACCGTAACCAGGTCGAGTTGTCGATGGCTGCTGCCGCCTGCCTCCGATGGGCACAGATCGCGAAGAGTGATCGGGAAGCGGTGCACTCGGGCGTAATACGAGTTTCCTCGTGGGCGCACGGTGACAGCCAGGGCGGCACCCCGCCACCACCGATTCTTTCTGGAGCCCCCTAGTGAGCAAGCGCACCTTCCAGCCGAACAACCGTCGTCGCGCCAAGACCCACGGCTTCCGCCTGCGGATGCGCACCCGTGCCGGCCGCGCGATTCTCGCGAACCGCCGTGGCAAGGGTCGCGCCAGCCTGTCCGCCTGATTACTTACAGGTCATGATCTCGTGCTGCCTACCGAGCATCGGCTGAGGCGGCGCGAAGACTTCGCGACCGCGGTACGCCGAGGACGCCGGGCCGGACGCCCGCTTCTCGTCGTCCATCTACGTAGCGGTGCACCGGACCCGCACGCGCCTGGGGAGAGCGCTCCCTCGACGCGTGCGGGTTTCGTCGTGAGCAAAGCCGTGGGCGGAGCGGTCGTTCGCAACAAGGTGAAGCGCAGGCTTCGCCATCTGATGCGCGACCGAGTCGCCCTGTTGCCCCCCGGTAGCCTGGTAGTCGTACGAGCGCTGCCCGGTGCGGGTGACGCCGACCATGAACAGCTGGCCCGAGACCTGGACGCCGCCCTGCAGCGGCTGCTGGGAGGGGGCGCGCGATGAAGTACCCACTGCTTGCACTCATCAAGCTGTACCAGTGGACGATCAGCCCGTTGCTCGGGCCGGTCTGCAAGTACTACCCGTCGTGCTCCCGCTACGGCTACACAGCCATCGACCGGCACGGTGCGATCAAGGGAACGGCACTTACCGCCTGGCGCATCCTCCGGTGCAATCCGTGGTCGCTGGGCGGTGTGGACCATGTTCCGCAACGCAAGCGTCCGCGGTGGCACGAATTGCTGCGTAACGCCTGGCGTGCACGCAAGGGCGGGACCTCCGCCGCCGAACCGGCCACCGGGGACACCACTGCCCCGGGCCCGGCCGCCGAGACCCCGTCCCATGCTCAAGGAGCTTGATTAGTGGACACGATTGCCGGCCTTTTCAGCTTCATCACGACACCTGTTTCCTGGGTCATCGTCCAGTTCCACGCCGTGTACGGGAAGATCTTCGGTCCCGATACGGGCTGGGCCTGGGGCTTGTCCATCGTTTCCCTGGTGATCTTGATCCGTATCTGCCTGATCCCGCTCTTTGTGAAGCAGATCAAGGCCACCCGGGCCATGCAGACGCTGCAGCCCGAGATGAAGAAGATCCAGGAGCGCTACAAGAACGACAAGCAGCGCCAGTCCGAAGAGATGATGAAGCTGTACAAGGAGACGGGTACCAACCCGCTCTCCTCGTGCCTTCCCATCCTGGCCCAGTCGCCGTTCTTCTTCGCCCTGTACCACGTGCTCAACGCCATCGCGACGGGCTCGACGATCGGTGTCATCAACGATTCGTTGCTGGCCAGTGCCCGTAAGGCGCACATCTTCGGTGCCCCCCTCGCAGCGAAGTTCACGGACAGCCAGAGCACGGTCGAAGCGCTCGGTGCTTCACTGACGGACGTCCGCGTCGTCACCGCGATCATGATCGTGATGATGTCGGCTTCGCAGTTCTACACCCAGCGTCAGCTGATGACGAAGAACGTCGACACCACGGTGAAGACGCCCTTCATGCAGCAGCAGAAGATGCTGATGTACGTGTTCCCGGTGATGTTCGCCGTCTTCGGCATCAACTTCCCGGTCGGTGTCCTCGTCTACTGGCTGACCACCAACGTGTGGACCATGGGCCAGCAGATGTACGTCATCCGCAACAACCCGACCCCGGGATCGAAGGCTCAGGCCGCTTACCTGGAGCGCTTGCAGAAGCACGTCACGCTCCACGGCAAGACGCGCCGCCGCAGTGAGAAGGCCATCATCAAGGCCATCGTCGCCAAGGGCCGTGACCGCAACGAGTTCGAGCGCAAGTTCATCAACAGCCTGACCAAGGCGGGCCTCGTGGCCCAGCCGGACGGTCTCGTGCTGAAGGGCGAGAGCGCGACGGTCGTCGAGTCCGAGGACGGCACCACGACCACCGCGGCCGCCGCCCCCAAGCGGCAGCAGCCGAAGCGGCAGTCCAAGTCGCAGCGCCAGTCGGGCGCGACGGCAGCCGGCACGCTCAAGGCGGAGGACGAGTCCGAGCCGAAGACCTCGCTGACCAAGTCCGACGAGCCGCAGGACGACAAGCCCTCCGCCGCACAGCGGGCTCCCGGAAGCGGGAACAAGCCCGGCGCCGGTACCCGCAGCAAGGCCCAGTCCGGACAGCGCAAGGGCCCACAGCGGCCCAAGTCCCCGTCCAAGAAGTAAGAAGGAGTCCATCCCGTGACGGAAGGCACCACCTCCGCCGCCGCTGAGGGCGACACCCTGACCCGCCTGGAGCAGGAGGGCGAGATCGCGGCGGACTACCTCGAGGGTCTGCTCGACATCGCCGATCTCGACGGCGACATCGACATGGACGTCGAGGCCGACCGCGCCGCTGTCTCGATCATCAGCGACTCGGGCGGCCGCGACCTGCACAAGCTGGTCGGCCGGGACGGCGAGGTGCTGGAGGCACTCCAGGAGCTCACGCGCCTGGCCGTGCACCGGGAGACCGGGGACCGCAGCCGGCTGATGCTGGACATCGCGGGATTCCGGGCCAAGAAGCGCGAAGAGCTCTCCGAGCTGGGTGCCAAGGCCGCCGCCGAGGTCAAGAGCTCCGGTGAGCCGGTCAGGATGGACCCGATGACGCCCTTCGAGCGCAAGGTGGTGCACGACGCGGTCAAGGCCGCGGGCCTGCGCAGCGAGTCCGAGGGCGAGGAGCCGCAGCGCTTCGTCGTCGTGCTCCCCGCCTGATCGGTACGTACGTTCCTTCGGCCCCGTCTGTTGCGCAGGCGGGGCCGAATTTTGTCAGCCTGGTAGTCCTGGTGATCAGCGCTCAGTGCGCTTAGGCAGTACGGAAGGACGGTCCCCCGTGACGGAGGCAGCGGAGCTTCCCCCGGCGCCCGAGCAGGCGCGCGAAGTATTCGGTGATCGCTTCGCGGACGCGGTCCGGTACGCGGAACTGCTGGCCGAGGCGGGTGTGCAGCGCGGGCTGATCGGCCCCCGTGAAGTGCCCCGGCTGTGGGAGCGGCACCTGCTGAACTGTGCGGTGCTCTCCGAGGTGGTGCCCGAGGGCGTGACCGTGTGCGACGTCGGCTCCGGTGCGGGGCTGCCCGGTATCCCGCTGGCACTCGTCCGGGAGGACATCAAGATCACGCTGCTTGAGCCTCTGCTGCGCCGGACGACCTTCCTCACCGAGGTCGTGGAGCTGCTCGGTCTTGACCATGTGACCGTCGTGCGCGGTCGCGCCGAGGAGGTCATGGGGAAGCTGCAGCCGGTTCATGTGGTGACTGCCAGGGCGGTTGCGCCGCTCGACCGGCTGGCGGCCTGGGGTATCCCCCTGCTGCGCCCGTACGGCGAGATGCTGGCCCTCAAGGGTGACACCGCGGAGGAGGAGCTGAAGGCCTCTGCCACGGCGCTGAGCAAGCTCGGTGCCGTGGAGACGTCCATCCTGCACGTCGGTGAGGGCATCGTGGACCCGCTGTCCACCGTGGTGCGGGTGGAGGTGGGCGAGAGCCCCGGTGGTGTGCGCTTCGCGGCGAAGCGAGCGAAGGCCGCCAGGACGGGCCGGACACGTCGCCGACGCTGATCTGGACGATGTGAGCATCGCTACTCCCGGTTCCCACGTGAGGGGGCCGGGAGTTTCTGCGTTCAGGGCCGGGAGTTATTTGTCACTCCCGCTGCATCAGCCCTGATGAGAGGACGCACTCCACGAATGCTGCCAAACCTGCATGTATCGGAGTGTCGCGCTGTGTTGGCCTGAGTGGCTGGGCATCGTGTTTCACGTGAAACGTCGCTCACTGTTGCACGGCATCATCAGTCGTGGCCGCGCCGCGGCCGAACCTCGGGACCGGAGGCCTCTCGGCTCACTCGGAAAGGGTGTGGAGTTGTCCACAGAGGTGGATTTCTCCACAGAACAACGGGCCTCGCTGGTTCACGACCCCGATGGCATGGGAGGCTCTGTTCATTGCGAGCCTGAAGTCGAGGAGAGTGAATCCTTGCGGTCCGACGCCAACATCGCGGGACCGATGACCGATCCGGTCCCCGGTCCCCGTACCGAGTCGATGGGGGAGGATGTTTCACGTGAAACACCGCCCCCGATGGACGACACTCCCATCGGTCGTGCTGCCCAGCTGGCTGTGGAGGCGCTAGGTCGCGCCGGTGAGGGCCTGCCACGGCCCGAGCAGACCCGAGTCATGGTGGTTGCCAACCAGAAGGGTGGGGTGGGTAAGACCACGACCACGGTCAACCTTGCTGCCTCGTTGGCCCTGCACGGTGGCCGGGTTCTGGTGATCGACCTCGACCCTCAGGGCAATGCCTCCACCGCGCTGGGTATCGACCACCACGCCGAGGTTCCATCGATCTACGACGTTCTGATCGACAGCAAGCCGCTATCCGAAGTCGTGCAGCCGGTCCCTGATGTCGAGGGTCTCTTCTGCGCCCCCGCCACGATTGATCTCGCCGGTGCGGAGATCGAGCTGGTGTCTTTGGTGGCGCGCGAGAGCCGGCTGGAGCGGGCGATCCTGGCGTACGAGCAGCCGCTGGACTACATCCTCATCGACTGCCCGCCGTCGCTCGGCCTGCTGACGGTCAACGCACTGGTCGCCGGCGCGGAAGTCCTCATCCCCATCCAGTGCGAGTACTACGCGCTGGAAGGCTTGGGACAGCTCCTGCGTAACGTCGACCTGGTACGAGGGCACCTCAACCCGGACCTCCACGTCTCGACGATTCTGCTCACCATGTATGACGGTCGGACGCGCCTCGCGTCCCAGGTCGCGGAGGAGGTGCGCAGCCACTTCGGTGAGGAGGTGCTGCGGACGAGCATTCCGCGCTCGGTCCGTATTTCGGAGGCTCCGAGCTATGGGCAGACGGTTCTGACCTACGATCCGGGTTCGAGCGGTGCTCTCTCGTATCTTGAGGCCGCCCGCGAAATCGCCCTCCGAGGAGTCGGAATGGCGTACGACGCGCAACAGGCCCATGTGGGCGGACAGAACGATCAGAACATGGTGGAGGGGATCCAGTGAGTGAGCGACGACGGGGTCTGGGGCGGGGCCTTGGCGCACTGATCCCTGCGGCTCCGACAGGTGAGCGTCCGGGTGTTTCGGCGAGTGGGGCGTCCGCCTCGCCTGCTGCCGGCCCCGTACTCACAGCGGAGCGTGGGGTGGCGGCGGCAAAGGTGACCACGCTGGCGCCTGTTTCACATGAAACAGAGGAGTTGTTGTCGAACGGAGCCCTGGAGACGCCTCAGGCGCCTGTCGGTGCTCACTTCGCCGAACTGCCCCTCGACTACATCACGCCGAACCCGCGACAGCCGCGCGAGGTCTTCGACGAGGACGCTCTCTCTGAGCTCGTCACCTCCATCAAGGAGGTCGGTCTTCTCCAGCCTGTCGTCGTACGCCAGGTGGGTCCGGCGCGCTACGAGCTCATCATGGGAGAGCGCCGCTTCCGGGCCTGTCGCGAGGCGGGACTTGAGGCCATCCCTGCGATCGTGCGAGCCACGGAGGACGAGAAGCTTCTCCTGGACGCGCTCCTTGAGAACCTTCACCGGGCTCAGCTGAACCCGCTGGAAGAGGCGGCGGCCTACGATCAGCTGCTCAAGGACTTCAACTGCACGCACGACCAGCTGGCGGACCGGATCGGACGGTCGCGTCCGCAGGTCTCCAACACCTTGCGTCTGCTGAAGCTCTCGCCGTCGGTTCAGCGCCGCGTTGCCGCCGGGGTTCTCTCAGCAGGGCATGCGCGGGCGCTCCTCGCCGTCGACGACTCGGAGGAGCAGGACCGCCTGGCTCACCGCATCGTCGCCGAGGGACTTTCGGTGCGGGCCGTGGAGGAGATCGTCACCCTCATGGGGTCGCGTCCGCAGACGGCCCAGCGCTCCAAGGGGCCGCGGGCCGGCAGCCGGGTCTCTCCGGCACTGAGCGATCTGGCGACACGTCTCTCGGACCGCTTCGAGACCCGAGTGAAGGTCGACCTGGGGCAGAAGAAGGGCAAGATCACTGTCGAGTTCGCTTCGATGGATGACCTTGAGCGCATCCTCGGCTCCCTCGCCCCGGGTGAGGGACCGGTCCTCCAGAAGAGCCTTCTGGACGACGACTCCGACGACTCGGAAGACTGAGTCGGCTTCCTGGGGGATCGACCTCTGCTCGGTTCACCGTGAAAGCGGGCCGTGTCCGGTGTGTACCGGACACGGCCCGCTCTTTGCTTTCTGGCAGTATCGATGGAATCGCATCGTCGATACGATGCGATTGGGTATGGCGCATCCACCTGGCAGCACCTTCATCGGGGAGGCAGGGGCCATGCAAACCGTGAGCCGTACCGGACTGGTGACCGCGGGTCTGGGCTTGGGAGCGGTCGGCGGATTCGTCGGCAGCCTGCTCAGAGAGCGGAGCCATCTGACAGCCGCCCGTGACGCTGCGGGCGAAGGAAGCGAGGAACAGCCTTCATGGGGCGTCGGCTCGTACCGCTCACGCTGGACAACCTTCCGGACCTTCCCCAGCGCTGTCGTGCGTGTGTCTTCTGGGAGCTGGACCCCGTCAGCAGTGAAGCCGCGGTAAAGGCAGGCAGACCCGGGCTGGAGAAGGAAGCGTGGATCTCTTCGGTTCTGCTGGACTGGGGATCCTGCGGCCGGGTTGCCTACGTGGACGATGTACCGGTGGGCTTCGTGCTCTACGCGCCGCCCGCCTACGTCCCCCGCTCCACGGCGTTCCCCACGAGCCCCGTGGCGCCGGACGCGGTTCAGCTCATGACCTCGTTCATCATGCCGGGCTATCAGGGGCAGGGCCTGGGACGGGTGATGGTGCAGACGGTGGCCAAGGATCTGCTCCGCCGGGGGTTCAAGGCCATCGAGGCGTTCGGAGACGCCCGGTGGAAGGAACCCGCCTGTGTGCTTCCCGCCGACCATCTGCTCGCGGTGGGCTTCAAGACCGTGCGGCCCCACCCCAGGTACCCCCGTCTGAGGCTGGAACTGCGGACGGCACTCTCCTGGAAGGAAGACGTGGAGATGGCGCTGGACCGTCTCCTTGGAGCGGTACAGAAGGAGCCTGCGCTTCGTCCTTTGTGACGGTCGGCTGACCGCACGCGTGGAGCTGGGACCGGCATCGGTGTCTCTCGGGTAAAGCGAATGGGCCACCCCCAATGGCAATGGGGTGGCCCATTCGTGTTTCACGTGAAACACACGCTGCCTGTGCGGCAGTCAACGACTACTCCGAGATGAAGTCCTCGAGGTCGCGCACGATGGCGGCCTTGGGCTTCGCACCGACGATGGTCTTGGCGACCTCGCCTCCCTGATAGACGTTCAGGGTCGGGATCGACATGACGCCGTACTTTGCGGCCGTGGCCGGGTTCTCGTCGATGTTGAGCTTGACGATCTCGATCTTGTCGCCGTGCTCGGCGGCGATCGCCTCCAACGAAGGGGCGATCTGACGGCAGGGACCGCACCAGGCGGCCCAGAAGTCCACCAGGACGGGCTTGTCGCTCTTGAGGACATCCTGCTCGAAGGAGTCGTCAGTCACGTTCTTGAGGGTGCCGGCCACGGCGGGCTCCTTAACTTGTTGGTGCGGTGGGGAGGGAGGGGGTGCGGATCAGACGGTGGCGGCCGCAGCGGCCGTCTCGCTGTCCGTGAGGGCGGCGAGGTAACGCTCGGCGTCGAGGGCGGCGGAGCAGCCGGTACCGGCTGCGGTGATCGCCTGGCGGTACGTGTGGTCGACGACGTCACCGGCGCCGAAGACACCGGTCAGGTTCGTGCGGGTCGAAGGTGCGGCGACCTTCAGGTAGCCCTCGCCGTCCAGGTCGAGCTGACCCTTGAAGAGCTCGGTGCGCGGGTCATGACCGATCGCGATGAACAGACCGGTCACCGGCAGCTCCGAGGTCTCGCCGGTCTTGAGGTTGCGCAGCGTCAGACCGGCCAGCTTGGGATCGCCCTTGATCTCGGCGACCTCGCTGTCCCAGATGAACTTGATCTTCGGGTCGGCGAAGGCACGCTCCTGCATCGCCTTGGAGGCGCGGAGGCTGTCCCGGCGGTGGACGATCGTCACGGACTTGGCGAAGCGCGAGAGGAAGGTGGCTTCCTCCATCGCGGTGTCGCCACCGCCGATCACGGCGATGTCATGGTCCTTGAAGAAGAAGCCGTCACAGGTCGCGCACCAGGAGACGCCACGCCCGGAGAGCGTGTCCTCGTTGGGCAGGCCCAGCTTGCGGTGCTGCGAGCCCGTCGTGACGATCACGGCCTTGGCGCGGTGCACCGTGCCGGCGGTGTCGGTGACGGTCTTGATCTCGCCCGTCAGGTCGACGGCGACGACATCGTCCGGGACCAGCTCGGCACCGAAGCGCTCGGCCTGGGCGCGCATGTTGTCCATGAGCTCGGGGCCCATGATGCCGTCCTGGAATCCGGGGAAGTTCTCGACTTCGGTGGTGTTCATCAGCGCACCGCCTGCGGTGACGGCGCCTTCGAAGACCAGCGGCTTCAGCGACGCGCGCGCGGTGTAGAGCGCCGCCGTGTAGCCGGCGGGCCCAGACCCGATGATGATCACGTTACGGACGTCGCTCACGGCTTGATTCCTCGTCTCTGGAGACTGCTGCGTACCGGTGGGAGCCTCTCTCAGTACTCTCACCCCACCCAACGGATCCTAAGGGGCTTCAATTCCCGCTGTGTCAGGGCACACGGAGACCGGGTATCGGACGGAGATGCCAAGTGGCGTCTGGGAAGCACACCGCTGGGCTTGGAAGCGTCAGGATGTACGAACGGGACGCTCGGGACACTGCCGGTCGATGTGCCCAGGAACCTGAAGCCGACGGGTTCAGGACCGCGCGTACGACCGTGTCAGCAGCAGCTTTCCGGGCGACGGAGAAGCTTGCTTCCCGCAGGAGGAATCGACGATGTAGGCCGTTACCTTCGTCCTGTCGGAGGCGTCGGCCACCACGAGAAGGTAGACGCCCGTTCCCCGGTACGAGCCCTCCTTGGCTGCGAGGAGTACTCCGGGGTCCCCGGTCCCCTGCTCGACACACTGGGGCACCGCGGGTGTGGGGGTGATCAAGGTCTTGACGCCGCCCGAGTCGGTTCCGCCGTCCTGCGACTCGGCGCCCCAGGGCTTCGCACTGGCCGAGCTGTCACCCGACGTCGTTTTCTTCGCGAGGAGGTCCGAGACCTCGCTCTTCAGCGTCTTCTCGGAAAAGGTGCTTGGCGACCCGGACTCTTGCCGGGTCGCTGTCTGGGAGCCCTTGCCGGAGCTGTCGCCGCCCAACGACTGCACGAGGATGGCGCCCAGTCCCAGGGCGGCGGCCGCGAAGGCGGTGGTGAGGAGGACCGTCCTGCGCCGCCCACGGCGCGTTCGGTGGGGACGCCCGGGTCCGGTGGCCGCACGAGGATGTCCCGAAGGGCTGCCGACAGCCGACGTTTCACGTGAAACAAGAGCGCGATCGCCGTCCGCTTCGGATGTCTCATCGGGAGCTGTGGCACTCAGCAAGGCTTCCGCGGCCAGGGCGGCATCGATACGCCCGGCTACATCGTCGGGCATGTGCGATGGTCCCGGGAGAGTACCCAGCAGGCTGCGGATCTCCTCCAGGGAGTCGTACACGTCGGTGCAGAGCACGCATCCATCGAGGTGCTGTCGTACGTCCTCGGTACGGGATGCCGAGAGCAGACCCTCGGTGAGGTCGGAGATCTCCGCGACGTCCGGGTGCCCGGCCTTGTCCGTCGTGGATGTCACGCTCGCCCACCTCCGCCCTTCACGGCAGCTGAATCGCCTGGCCCTGCGTCGCGGGGTCTTGATTCCTGCGGTCCCGCTGCGGGTGGGACGGATGTCCCCTGCGTCCGGTTCCGTCCGCCGCCCGACTTCTTGGTCCCCTCGCCACCAGAGTTCTCCGTGCGGAGATGGGTGAGGAGAGGAAGCAGTCTGGCTCTGCCGCGGGCACAGCGGCTCTTCACCGTGCCGGTCGGCACATCGAGGATGCGGGCTGCCTCGGCGACGGGGTAGCCCTGCATGTCCACCAGGACGAGGGCGGCGCGCTGGTCGGCCGGGAGAGTACCCAGTGCGCCTATGAGCTCGCGGTGGAGATCATTGCGCTCGGCCGGAGCGGCGGCAGACTCGTGTGGTTCGAGGAGCTGCTCCAAGTGCTGGGTGTCGTCGACGGGGGACGTCTTCCTGGACGCCGCCTTGCGGGCGCGGTCCAGGCAGGCGTTCACCGTGATGCGGTGCAGCCAGGTCGTGACGGCCGACTGGCCGCGGAAGGTGTGGGCGGCCCGGTAGGCCGAGACGAGCGCGTCCTGGACCGCGTCAGCGGCCTCCTCGCGGTCTCCCAGCGTTCGCAGGGCCACCGCCCACAGGCGGTCGCGATGGCGCCGCACAAGCTCACCGAAGGCCTCGGGATCGCCCCCGACATGGCGGGCAAGGAGGTCCTGATCGTTTGCTTCGCCATAAGCGGCTTCATCGGCCATCGGACCCCCTCCCCTCCGTCGACGATCGTCAGCCGGTGAACTTCACATCAGTGATGGCCAGGGTGTTCTAGCTGGTCACCTTGACGTCCACCACTCTGCCCCGGTACGTGCCGTCATCCGTTTGCGGTAGCTGTGTCAGCCAGACCAGCAAGTACCGTGTCTTGAGGGCTTTGGCGGGCTTGAGTGACACGGCCGTACCCGAGCCGTTGGCGACCTTGGTGTAGCTGTTGAAGGAGGGCGGCTCCGTAGCTGTGTCACCTGAGGCGGCGCGGAGTTCAACGGAAGTGGCCCCCACGAAGGAGACGGTCACCTTCCCGACCTGCTGGACCTTGCCGAGATCGAGGATGACGCCGAGCCCTGGCTTCAACCGTCCGAAGTCTGCGCTCTTGTAGAAGTCCGTCTGCCAGTACGTACCCGAAGCGCTGTCGTAGACCTTGTCTATGTCGGAAGGCTTTTCGGAACCGTCGCCGAACGGGTCGAAGTCGCGCGCACCGCTGATGGCGATCGACGTGCTGGTCGGCTTGGCCGGGCCCTTCTCGTTGCCGTCCGTCGTCTGGGTCTTCTTGGTGTCGTCGGACTTGCTGTGGTCCATCAGCGCGTCCGCCAACTGCCAACTCCCCAGGCCCAGTGCGGCGATGAGGAGAGCCGAGACGGCCCACTTCAGGGCTGTGCCGGTGCGGCTCTGCAGCGGGGGCGGTGGAGCCGGCACGGGCTGGGTGACACCCGGACGCGGCGACTGGCGGCCGTACGTGCCCTGCTGGTACGTCGTGCGCTGGTACTCGGGCGGTGCGGTGAACGTGGGCTCCGGCGGGCGGATGCGGGGCATCTCGCTGATCGCCTTCACGAGTTCCTCAGGCGTGGTGCACGGGGACTCGTGGCGGGAGGCGGTCGCACCGTCGTTGGCGAGCGCGCGCATGGCGAGCTCCGACAGGCCCCGGTGCACACCGGCCCGCACCTGGTCGGGTGCGATGAGACCAACGCCCTTGGGCAGCCCTGAAAGGCCGTAGGCGTCGTTGTCGTACGGCCAGCGCTGGGTCAGGGAGGCGTACAGGAGTGCGCCGATCGCTTCCGTGTCGGATCGCTGCGGGGTGTTCGAGCTGATGCCGCGCAGCGCCGCGTTCACGGCGAGCCCGCGGATACGCCACTGGCCGGACGACGTGCGCAGCAGGGCGCCCGGGGTCAGCTTCAGATGGGCGAGGCCTTCGCGGTGCGCGGCGGCCATGGCCTGGGAGACCTGGCTGACCATCTGGTAGGACTCGTGCACCTCGAGGGGACCCGAGGCGAGGAGCGCGGTGAGCTCGGTGGCGTCCGGCAGCCACTCGTGCACCACGTAGACGAGGTCGTTCTCCTCGACCGCGTCCAGGACCTGGACGAACCGGGGATCGCCCAGCAGGGCGGAGGAACGGGCCGCCGCCAGTACTGAGCGGGCCCGCGGATGATCGGCGGGCAGCAGGTGCACCCCGACGGCACGGCGGAGCTTCTCGTCCATCGCGCGCCAACTGCTGAAACCGTCCAGACGGGTGACGCACTCTTCGAGGCGGTAGCGCCTGGCGAGTTTGTGACCGCTGTGCAGTTCGGGCGGTGAGGCCTTTCCGGGACTCTCGGTCCCGCCGCTCCCCTGTGCCTCTTTGCTGTCCGTTTCCCGCTCCCGGTCCCGGTTGTGGGCCACCCCGTCGGACGTGGTCTGGTCCGCCTTGGCGGTCAGCGGCTCGTCACCGCTGTTGTCTGCCACGTCGACGGCAGCCGTGCTCCGTTCCGCCACCGTCGTCCCTGCCTCCCCATCCATTGCGCGCTGTCCGACGCAGAAACCAATTGTGCCCACAGTCCGACGCTATGCACGACACACGGCGACGGACGATGGTTGTGCGCGTACCCCCGACTCAGCGCCCCAGGCGCCCGCGGACCATTCCGACCATTGAATTGAGTTCTTCGATGCGCATCTTGCGCGCGGCGACGTAGAAGACACCGAGCAGGGCGATCGATCCGGCGACGAGCGCCGCGATCGAACCGATCACACCGTGTCCGAGAGCCTGGGTGATCGCGAAGCCTACGGCGCCGCCCACCACGGCGCCAGGGAGGGAGGCCAGGCAGAGACGCGCGTACGTGCGCAGCACGCGGGCGCCGTCCAGGTCGCCGCCGAGCCGCCTGCGCAGTCGCTGCCAGGCAACTCCGACGCCCACGGCGTATGCCAGTCCGTACGCGCCGGCCATGCCGACGACCGCCCACTGCGCGGGCAGCACCACGTAACAGACGGCCGACGCGGCAGCGTTGACGGCGGCCACGATGACCGTGTTGTAGAAGGGGGTGCGGGTGTCTTCGTAGGCGTAGAAGCCTCGCAGGACCACGTACTGCACCGAGAACGGGATCAGGCCGAGCGCGAAAGCCATGAGGACATAGCCCTGGGACTGCGCCGCCTCGACGCCGCTGGAGCCGAAGAGCAGGGTGCACATGGGGATGCCCAGGGCCACGAACATGAAGGCGACCGGGACGATCGCCACCGCGGAGGTCCGCAGACCCTGCGAGATGTCGTCGCGGACGGCTCCCGGGTCCCCGTCGTGGGCCGCTCGCGAGATCCGCGGAAGCATGGCGGCCATGACGGAGACCGTGATGATCGCCTGTGGCATGCCCCAGATCAGCTGGGCGTTGGCGTACGCCAGGATGCCCGCTCCGTCCTTGCCCGAGGCCTTGCCCGCCGCTGTCGCCAGCTGCGTGACGACGAGCACACCGGCCTGGTTGGCGAGAACGAAGAGCACGGTCCACTTGGCGAGCTTCACGGCCTTGCCGAGACCGTGGCCCCGCCAGTCGAAACGCGGACGGAACCGGAAGCCGGCCTCGCGCAGATACGGAACCATCGCCGTGGCCTGTACGACCAGGCCGAGCAGGGTGCCGATCCCCAGCAGACGGATGCCGTCCGGCGGGATGTTGGTCACCGTCATGCCGGAGTGGCGGGCGGTGCCGTAGACCCAGAGGAACATGCCGAACGTGAAGATCATGACGATGTTGTTGAGGACCGGAGTCCACATCATCGCGCCGAACTTCCCGCGGGCGTTGAGGATCTGGCCCATGACCACGTGCACGCCCATGAAGAAGATCGTGGGCAGGCAGTACCGGGCGAAGGAGACGGCCACGTTGTTCGACGCCGGGTCGCTCGCGATGGAGTCCGACATCAGCTGGATCAGCAGCGGCGCGATGAAGACCGCTGCGGTGACGATCACGCCGAGGGCGACCATGACGAGGGTCAGCAGGCGGTTGGCGTACGCCTCACCGCCGTCCTCGTCCTCCTTCATGGACCGCACGAGCTGGGGCACGAAGACCGAGTTGAGTCCGCCGCCGACGGTCAGGATGTAGATCATCGTCGGCAGGGTGTACGCGACGGTCCAGGCGTCACCGAGCGTGGCCGCTCCCAGAGCGGCCGTGATGATCATGGTGCGTACGAAGCCGGTGAGACGGGAAACCAGGGTGCCCGCCGCCATGACGGCACTGGACTTCAGCAAGCCGGAGGCACGGCCGCCGGACTTGGCCGGAGCGGCCGCGGGAGGCTGAGCGGCGGCCGGAGCCGGCTCAGGAGCCGGTGCCGGGACGGCGGGGGAGGCGTAAGCGTGACGGACGCCGCCCTGCTGCTGATCGCGGAAGAGGTGAGCGAAGGCGTCGGGCTCATGCTGCTCCTCGCCGGCCTGGGTGACCAGGTCGTCCACCCCCACGTACTGGGTGGTCCGGGCATCGTCCCCGTACGGCAGGTGGCGCGTCGGTCCGGCCGGTTCCGGAGGGGGCGTCTGCGCCCACATCCTCGGGTCGGGGGCGTACTGCGACGCGGGTGGCTGGGCGTAGAGCGGCTGCTGGGGGGCGTACGTTCCGGGCGCCGGCGGAGGGTGCGCGGCACGGTCGTAGAGCGCCTCCGCCACCGGATCCTGGGCGGAGAGGTCCTGCGCCCGGTAGGGATCCTGGTCGTAGGCGTCCTGGAGGTACATGTCCGCGGGAGACCCCGGCGGCATCTGAGCGGCTTCCGACATGCCCTCGGGGTAGCCGGAGCGACCCGCGGCCTGGTCCGGGTGGTCCTCGGGGTAGCCCGAGGAGCCCGCGCCCTGGCCGCGGTCACCGTCGTACGGCGCGTTCATGGTTGCCCCACCTCATCGTCCCCGGGCCCACCGGCCACGACATCGCTCAACGGTCCACTCTCTCACCCGTGCCGGACGGGTCGGCGCTTTCCGGTGCGGTGTCCGGTGTTGGGTCACTCGGGTGCTCCGGGTCGTCTGCCCCGGACTCCGAGCCAAAAGCCTGTTCGGGACCGGCCTCGGAGTCTTCGGTGGTGTCAGTGTCCACGGTGCCGTCCGTGCCCTTGCTCTCGCCCCCTCCCTCAGAACCGTTCTCCGCGTCCTCCTCGGCCTGCCGGGCGGCCGCGCGCTTACGCTGCGTGTACATCCGGAAACCGGCGAGCACGAGAAGCAGGACTCCGCCGCCGATGACGAGCATCACCGTGGAGGTGATCTCGGTGACCTTCACCTCGAAGGAAACCGGTGCTCCGTACGGCTGCCCGTCCTCCGTGTAGAGCTGGGCGATCACCTGCACCGGGCCGTTGGCCTTGGTGGACGTCGTGAACTTGACCGACTGACTGTGTTCGCCCGCGACCTGGATCGGCCGCTCGTCGTACGGGCCATTGCCGATCTTGAGCCGGGTGGGCTGCTGCGAAGTGAGGCGCAGCATCAGGTGGCCGACGCCTTGCACGAGGTTGTTCTGGACGGTCACGGGGATGGTGGCGCTGCGCCCGGAAAGCTTCGCGTCCGACTTCTTGATGAGGTGCACCAGGCCCATGAGGCTGTCGAGATACGTCTCAACGCCCTGCCGGAAGGCCGCCGCCTCAGTGGACCGACCGCGCCACGACGCTGACATCCCCCGGTCTATCGCCCGCCCGAACGGCGTGACCACACGGGACTCGTCGGTCAGGGTCATCCGGAACTTGTCGAGCTTGGCCTGTGTCGCCTGGATCCGCTCGAAGGCCGCGCGTGGCAGCTCCCGGTGGCGCAGTGACGAGGGGTACGAGGACGTGGGGGGCACCTTCGTGGTGGCGCCGGGATCCGGCTTGGCCTTGGCGGCCTCGATCAGACCCTGGGACTCCGACCAGTTCCCCTGCTGGAGCGCCCGCAGTCCCTCGGCCATCGACTGTGCCTGGCTGGCGGTGGGCATGCGCTGCGGAGCGACGACGATGCTGCGCGCGTCCTTCGACTCCTGGAGGTTGATCATCAGGCTCTGCGCGAGGAACTTCTGGACGGCGAGCGTGGAGTCGTCCGCCTTCATCATGTCGCCCTGGAACGCGGTCGACAGCCGCTGGTCGGCCACCACCGCCGTCGTTCCGCCGCCGATGGGGCGGGCGGCGCTGGGCGTGTAGGACAGGCCGCCCGTCTCGCGCAGGCTGTCGCTGCGGGCGATCACCTTGTCCGCGCCGGCCGACGTGGCCACCTTGACGATCGACGGGTCCACCGCACCGTCCGCCGGCCAGGCGAACTCCGTGTTCGGCTTCACGTGGACGATCGTCTCCACCGTGCCGGCCGCCACATCGGTGGCGTCCTTGAGGTGGCTCAGGGAACCGGTGACGTCCTTGCCGTGGTGGGCCAGCGACGCGAGGTCGGGGTCGGCGAAGGGGAGCGCTACGACGCTCTGGTCTCGGACCGTCTTCTCCAGCTTGTCGAGCCAGGCGTTGGCGACCGCCTGGTTCCTGCCGGCGATGGTCGTGCGGTTCTCCTGCTGGATCCGGTAGCCGCCCCGCATCGCGTCGACGGAGGCCAGCAGGTCCGGGTCGAGCACCCAGGTGACATCGAGCTGGCTGCCCAGCGACAGGAGCTGGTCCAGGCGCCCGCCCGGTGAGATCTCCTTGGCCAGGTCGTCGTTCTTGAAGACGGGCGTCTGCTGCGCGTCCGAACCGGTCTCCGCCGTGAGGTGGACGGTGGAGATGAGCGGCCAGAGGTACGTCGTCTTCGTCTTCGTGTCCGCTGCTGCGGGCTGCCAGGGCAGGAACGTCCGCTCGATACCGAGAACCTGGTCCCACGGCTGTGCGGTCGTCCGGCCCGTGAGCGAGACGCCGAGCTGGTAGACGCCGTCGGAGCCGAGGTCGAGGTCCTTGACGGGTACCGAGATGCTGAAGTGCTGCGAGCTGCCCGCGGCGAGTTCGGTGACCTTCGCGACATACTTGCCCCCGACCTCCAGCGCGTCGAGGCCCGGCTGGAAGCTGGTGCGCTTCGCGGCGGTGTCGATGGCGGAGCGGGTGTTCAGGGACGGTCCGACGCGGATGCCCACATGTCCGTCCGTGACCGTCTGCTTGCTCGTGTTGGTGACCGAGCCCGAGACCGTGATCGTGTCGCCGTCGGTGGGAACGCTGGGGCTCAGAGAGTCGAGGCTGATGTCGACGGGGCCGGAGGACCCCGTGGCGGCGGCCACGGCGGCCTTCTCCGCAGCCTGGGAGGGGGTGCTGAAGGGCAGCTGGAGCAGCCCGGCCAGCAACGGCGCCCCGGCCAGCAGTGCACCGCTGCGCCGGAGCCACCGGCGGGCAGGTGAGGGACTCGTCCCTTGGAAGTCTGCCGCCTCGGCCACGCGCTCGCCCGTCCCTCGTCGTCGTCAGTGGTCGTCGGAATGTGCGTCCAGGCATCGTAACGAGGTGCGCTGAGAGTAAGTGCCGCGGAGTGGTCCACAAGATCGGGGAAGGTGGCCGACTGTCCTGTATGTGCGCGTATTCTGCCCGCGAAAAAGATGTGGGCACGAGTGTGGGATTTATCCAGGCGCTCCCGGGGTGCTCGGCCACGTACCCTTTTCTGTTGTGCCGAACGCCAACGAAGACAATTCCAGTGCCCTGAGCCAGGTGCAGCGCCGCGCGGTGAGTGAACTGCTGCGGGTGTCTCCTGTCGCCGACGAGCTCGCCCGCTGTTTCCAGGAGGCCGGGTTCTCGCTCGCCCTGGTCGGCGGCTCGGTCCGGGACGCGCTCCTCGGCCGGCTCGGCAATGACCTGGACTTCACGACGGACGCCCGACCCGAGGACGTGCTGAAGATCGTCCGGCCCTGGGCGGACGCTGTCTGGGAGGTCGGGATCGCCTTCGGCACGGTGGGGGCGCAGAAGGATGCCCGCGTGGGCGATGCGGATCAGTCGTTCCAGATCGAGATCACGACCTACCGCTCCGAGGCGTACGACCGGACCTCGCGCAAGCCGGAGGTGTCCTACGGCGACTCCATCGAGGAAGACCTCGTGCGTCGTGACTTCACGGTGAACGCGATGGCCGTCGCGCTGCCGGAGAAGGAGTTCATCGACCCGTACGGCGGTCTGGACGACCTGTCCGCTCGCGTTCTGCGTACCCCGGGGACCCCGGAGGCGTCCTTCTCCGACGATCCGCTGCGGATGATGCGCGCCGCACGGTTCGCCGCCCAGCTCGATTTCGAGGTCGCACCCGAGGTCGTTGCCGCCATGACGGACATGGCCGGGCGTATCGAGATCGTCTCGGCGGAGCGGGTGCGGGAGGAGCTGAACAAGCTGATCCGGTCCGCCCACCCGCGCAAGGGCCTGACCCTGCTCGTGGACACCGGGCTCGCCGACCACGTGCTCCCCGAGCTTCCCGCGCTGCGGCTGGAGAGCGACGAGCACCACCGGCACAAGGACGTCTACGAACACACGCTGATCGTTCTGGAACAGGCGATGGCGTTGGAGGAGGACGGGCCCGATCTGGTTCTCAGGCTCGCCGCACTGCTCCACGACATCGGTAAGCCGCGAACGCGTCGCTTCGAGCAGGACGGGCGGGTCTCGTTCCACCACCACGAGATGGTGGGCGCCAAGATGACCAAGAAGCGGATGACGGCGCTCAAATACTCGAATGATCTCGTGAAGGATGTCTCACGTCTGGTCGAACTGCATCTGCGCTTCCACGGGTACGGCACCGGTGAGTGGACGGACTCCGCTGTCCGCCGCTACGTCCGTGACGCGGGTCCGCTCCTCGACCGTCTCCACAAGCTGACCCGCTCCGACTGCACCACCCGCAACAAGCGCAAGGCAGCCGCCCTCTCCCGTGCCTACGACGGACTGGAGGATCGCATCGCCCAGCTCAAGGAGCAGGAGGAGCTCGACGCGATCCGCCCCGACCTCGACGGCAACGAGATCATGGAGATCCTGGGCATCGGTCCGGGTCCCGCGATCGGTCAGGCGTACAAGTTCCTGCTGGAACTGAGACTGGAGAACGGTCCGATGGAGTACGACGCCGCGGTGACGGCGCTCAAGGAGTGGTGGGCCGAGCAGGGCTGAGGGGCAGTCGGGCAGCGATGTTTCACGTGAAACATCGCCCCGGGTGACGCGAAGGGCCGGTGTTTCACGTGAAACACCGGCCCCTGCTGTTGGTACCTCTGCGAGTTACTTGTTGGACCCAAGGCAGAGGGTGAAGGACTCCCCGGTTTCCTTCCACGTCAGCGTCGCCGTCGTATCCGTGACGTTCTGGCACGTCAGCGAGGGAAGCGAGGCGCCGTCCGCCTTCTTGAGTACCTTGTGCGTGGCCTTGGAATCGGCGCAGTCGACCTGGACGACATCCGGGTTGCTGCCGGTGCCCTTGTTGTACAGGCAGTCGCCCACGGCCAGCTTTTTGGCGTCGTCGTTGTCGTTGTTGATAACCCAGCCGCCCACGATGACGCCAAGGCCCGCCACGGCAAGGGCTATGCGCCCGTACTGGCGGAGGCCGCGCTTCGGGCGCTGCGGCGGGACGGCGGCGTACCCGGCGGCCGACTGCGGCGGGAACCCGGGCTGCCCCGGCTGCTGCGGGTATCCCTGCTGGGGCTGCTGGCCGTACGGGGCCTGGCCCTGGGGCGGCTGGCCCTGAGCGAACGGGTTCTGGCCCTGGGGCGGTGGAGTTGTCACTTGGGTCCCCCTGGAACATAGGCACGTGATGCGGAAGTAAGACGCACGTAAGTTATCGGGGCCCTCTGACAACGCAGTAGTCAGAAGTGGCTCTGTGGCACTGATGTGACACTTACTGGAGTTCAAAACGCCCCATAGCGACCGCAATTGATGCGTAGACCGTCGCCACGGTGACGACGAGGGCCACCGACCGTCCGTCAGGAGGCAGCATCAGAGCGGCTACTGCGGCCGCTCCGACGAAGGCGACGTTGAACAGGACGTCGTAAATGGAGAAGATCCGGCCGCGATAGACATCATCGACGGAGGACTGCACGATCGTGTCCGTGGCGATCTTCGCCCCCTGCGTGGTCACGCCCAGCACGAATGCGGCGGCCAGTGTGGGTATGGGGGCGAACGGCAGACAGAGCGCGGGTACCAGGACCGCGGCTGCGCCGGCGCAGACGGCGATCCAACGCCCCGGGCCCAGTCGTCCGGCCGCCCAGGGTGTCACCACGGCCGCGACGAAGAACCCGGCCCCCGAGACACCCACGGCCAGACCCAGGAACGCTAGCCCGTCGTCCGAGCCGGATGACCATGCGTAACGGCAGAGCATCAGCACCATGACGGTCAGGGCGCCGTAGCAGAAGCGCATCAGCGTCATCGTCAGCAGAGCCCAGGCCGCCTCCCGTCGTGGGCGCTCCGCAAGATGACGTACGCCGGCGGCAAGGCCTCGCGCGGTGCCGACGAGGGTCGTGGCCAGGTGGGGGTGGACCGGTTCCTGGTCAGGCCCGAGGAGTTCCGGGGCGATGCGCAGCGAGGCGAGGGCCGCGCAGAGATACAGAGCCGCTCCTACGAGGACCACCGCTGTGTCGGAGTCGGACAAGACCAGTCGTACGGCGAAAGCGAGAGCTCCGCCCATGGTCGCCGCGAGCGTTCCGGCGGTCGGTGAAAGCGAGTTGGCCAGTACCAGCCGGCCCGGGTCGACGACACGGGGCAGCGAGGCCGACAGCCCGGCCAGGACGAAGCGGTTGACCGCGGTGACGGAGAGGGCGGAGATGTAGAAGAGCCAGTCGGGTGCATGGCTCAGCATCAGGACGGCCGTCACACACGCCAGCGCCGTGCGCAGCAGATTGCCGTAGAGAAAGACCTGTCGGCGGCGCCATCGGTCCAGCAGGACCCCCGCGAAGGGGCCGATCAGGGAGTACGGGAGCAGCAGCACCGCCATCGCGGAGGCGATCGAGGCCGCCGAGGTCTGCTTCTCCGGTGAGAAGACCACGTAGGTGGCCAGCGCGACCTGATAGACGCCGTCAGCGCCCTGGGACAGCAGCCGTACGCCGAGCAGGCGTCTGAATCCCTGGAAGCGCAGGAGGACGCGCAGGTCACGCACGACGGCCATGGGGCACAGCCTCACATACGAGGAGGGTCCCCGGGCGGCAAGCCCGGGGACCCTCAACAGCAGGCACGAAATCGTGCTTAGCGCTCGACCTCGCCCTTGATGAACTTCTCGACGTTGGCGAAGGCCTCGTCGTCGAAGTACTGGACCGGCGGGGACTTCATGAAGTACGAGGACGCCGACAGGATCGGGCCGCCGATGCCGCGGTCCTTGGCGATCTTCGCGGCGCGCAGGGCGTCGATGATGACACCGGCCGAGTTCGGGGAGTCCCAGACCTCGAGCTTGTACTCCAGGTTCAGCGGGACGTCGCCGAAGGCACGGCCCTCGAGGCGGACGTACGCCCACTTGCGGTCGTCGAGCCAGGCCACGTAGTCCGAGGGACCGATGTGGACGTTCTTCTCGCCCATGTCGCGGTCGGGGATCTGCGAGGTGACGGCCTGCGTCTTCGAGATCTTCTTGGACTCGAGGCGGTCGCGCTCCAGCATGTTCTTGAAGTCCATGTTGCCGCCGACGTTGAGCTGCATGGTGCGCTCGAGACGGACACCGCGGTCCTCGAACAGCTTCGCCATCACACGGTGCGTGATGGTCGCGCCGACCTGCGACTTGATGTCGTCGCCGACGATCGGGACACCGGCCTCGGTGAACTTGTCCGCCCACTCCTTGGTGCCGGCGATGAAGACCGGGAGGGCGTTGACGAAGGCGACCTTGGCGTCGATGGCGCACTGGGCGTAGAACTTCGCCGCGGCCTCGGAACCGACGGGCAGGTAGCAGATCAGGACGTCGACCTGCTTGTCCTTCAGGACCTGGACCACGTCGACCGGGGTCTCGGCGGACTCCTCGATGGTCATGCGGTAGTACTTACCGAGACCGTCCAGGGTGTGACCGCGCTGGACCGTGACGCCCTTGCTCGGGACGTCGCAGATCTTGATGGTGTTGTTCTCGCTGGCACCGATGGCGTCGGAGAGGTCGAGGCCGACCTTCTTCGCGTCGACGTCGAACGCGGCGACGAACTCGACGTCACCGACGTGGTAGTCGCCGAACTGGACGTGCATCAGGCCGGGTACCTTGGCCGCCGGGTCGGCGTCCTTGTAGTACTCGACGCCCTGAACCAGCGAGGCGGCGCAGTTGCCCACGCCGACGATGGCTACGCGAACCGAACCCATTCCGGTTGCTCCCTGTGTGTATCGGTGAAACCCCGAATGGGCCTCACGTGGCGGTGTCGTCGGACGGATCCGGCCGGGTGCTGTCCCGGTGCCGGGGCAGGCCGCCCGTCTCTCCAGATGTGTTGTCCTGTTGAGCGGAGCCGTCGGTGGCGAGACGCTTGACGTCCCGTCCGGCTCGCTCACTCTCGATGAGCTCGTTCAGCCAGCGCACTTCGCGCTCCACGGACTCCATTCCGTGGCGCTGGAGCTCAAGCGTGTAGTCGTCGAGGCGCTCCCGGGTGCGCGCCAGCGAGGCGCGCATCTTCTCGAGGCGCTCCTCCAGACGGCTGCGGCGGCCCTCCAGTACGCGCATGCGTACGTCGCGTGACGTCTGCCCGAAGAAGGCGAAGCGAGCGGCGAAGTGTTCGTCCTCGTACGCGTCGGGACCCGTCTGCGCGAGAAGTTCCTCGAAGTGATCCTTACCTTCCGCCGTCAATCGGTAGACGATCTTGGCGCGACGTCCTGCGAGCGTTGCCGTCAGGGCGTCTTCGGGCGTGGATCCTGATTCCTCGATCAACCAGCCGTCGGTGACCAGCGTCTTGAGGCAGGGGTAGAGCGTTCCGTAGCTGAAGGCACGGAACACACCCAGTGACGTATTGAGTCGTTTGCGCAGCTCATAGCCGTGCATCGGGGACTCGCGGAGCAGGCCGAGGACAGCGAACTCGAGAATCCCGGAACGCCGGCTCATCGTCGCCTCCTCCCTGTCGCTGCCTCGTCGGCACGGCCTTTATGCCGTGCTGATGTATCGACTCGATACATCAGCACGATAGAACGACGTTGAGGATGCGACAAGAGGAAGCGGAGTGAACGGCGTCACATCACTGATTCATACGAAGCAAGTTGCCTGATTTGGGGTGAACTTAGGCGCTAGGTGGGTTTTGACGGTGCGTAGTCTGTGCGGCATGGACACCACCGGGAACCGAGTGACGTCTGAGAACGTCAACGTCTTTGGTGCAGTACGGGTGAATGCACGATCGACCGCATCCGTACTTCGGGGGGACCGGAAACCAGCCGCCGTTTCCAGGCGCGCAAAGGTGCGCCTGCCCGAGGAGTAATCGTTCGATGAGCGAGCACCGTCGCAAACCGCCGCAGCCGCAGGGCGGCGGACGTGCCGCGGCCCGGCGCGGCCAGCCACAGACCGGCCCGTCCGCAGGCCGCCGCGAGGCACCGCGAGACGCCACCGGCTCTCCTTCCGATTCCTATGACTCGGGGGGTGAAGAGAGCCCGTTCGGCAGCCGTGCCGAGGCACGGCGGGCGACCCAGCGAGGAAACGGCGGAGGCCGACGCAGAGCCGCCGACGGCGCGGGACACGGTGACCCAGGTGGAGGGGGTGGCCGACGCGGTGGTCCCCCGGGCCCGGGTGGGCCGGGCCGCGGCCGAGGCCGCGCCCCCGAGCCTGCCAGAAAGCGAATCATCGACTACCCGCGCGCCGGTAAGTACGGCGCCGCGCGCTGGGTGCCGTCCTGGAAGCTCGTGACGGGCCTGTTCATCGGCTTCTTCGGCAGCATGGTCGCTGCGGCGGGCGTCGCATACGCCCTGGTGGGCATCCCGGACATCGGCAAGACCGCCAAGGCGCAGAACAACGTCTACTACTACGCCGACGGCAGCGAGATGGTCGCCACGGGTGGTGAGGCCAACCGCCAGATCATCAGCTACGCGCAGATCCCCAAGGAGATGCGGTGGGCGGTCATGTCGGCCGAGAACAAGACGTTCGAGACCGACAGTGGCGTCGACCCGATGGGTATCGCCCGTGCCTTCGTGAACATGGCCAAGGGCGGTCAGACGCAGGGTGGCTCCACCATCACCCAGCAGTACGTGAAGAACGCGATGCTTCAGGACCAGTCGCAGACGGTCTCCCGCAAGCTCAGGGAGCTGTTCGTCTCCATCAAGGTCGGGGCCAAACTGCCCAAGGACCAGATCATGGCCGGCTACCTGAACTCCGCGTACTACGGGCGCAACGCCTACGGCATCCAGGCCGCGGCGCATGCCTACTTCAACAAGGACGCCACGAAGCTGGACGCGAGTCAGTGCGCCTTCCTTGCGGCGGTGCTCAAGGGCGCCACGTACTACGACCCCGCGGGCGCCCCGTCGATCGACCCGGCCGCCACGCAGGAGGCCAACCGCAAGCGTGCCGAGGCCCGCTGGGGATGGATTCTCGACGAAGAGGTCAAGGACGGCCGTCTGAGCCAGGCGCGGCGGAACGAGTTCAAGACGTTCCCCAAGATCCAGTCTCCGCGGTCCAACGCCGCACTGAGCGGGCAGGTCGGCTATCTGGTCGACCTGGCCAACACGTACCTGATCAAGAACAGCGACACGACCAAGATCACCGAGACCAAGCTTCGGCAGGGTGGATATCAGATCCACACGACCTTCGACAAGACGAAGGTCAAGGCGCTCGAGGCCGCGGTGAAGAAGGTGCAGAAGGCCAATATCAAGCCCAATCTGCGTCCGAAGAACGACAAGTACGTCCAGTTCGGCGGGGCGTCCGTCAACCCGGACAGCGGTGCGATCGAGGCCATCTACGGCGGTGTGGACGCGACCAAGCACTTCACCGACAACGCCGACCAGACCGGTGCCCAGGTGGGTTCGACGTTCAAGCCCTTCGTGCTGGCGGCCGCCATGTCCTGGGGTGCCAGGGACCCCAAGGGCGGTCCGTCCCAGGCGCAGGACGAGCGCACCGTCGTCTCGCCGAAGAGCCTGTACAGCGGGAAGAACGGGCTCAAGATCCAGGACTACAACAAGACCGACTGGACGGACGACAAGGGCAAGGAGTGGCTGCAGCAGAACGACGGCCATCAGTCCCTCAACCCGCCCACCTACAAGATCGACCTGCGTGAGGCGATGCGCGAGTCCGTCAACTCCGCTTATGTCCAGCTGGGCATGGACGTCGGCCTGGACAAGGTGAAGGACGCCGTCCTGAGGGCAGGCATCAAGGAGTCCAGTCTCGCCAGTTCCAGGTTCCCGTCGTTCTCCCTGGGTACCTCCTCCCCGAGTGCGATCCGCATGGCCGGCGCGTACGCAACCTTCGCGGCCAGCGGTAAGCAGCGGGATCCGTACTCGGTCGAGAGCGTGACCAACGCGGACGGCAACGTCTTCCAGCACGACCGTGTCGCGAAGACCGTGGAAGCCTTCACCGCGAAGGTGGCCGACAACGTCACGGACGTCCTGAAGACCGTGGTCGAGAAGGGCACCGGTACCAACGCCCAGCTGAAGGGCCGTGAGGTGGCCGGCAAGACCGGTACCACCGACGGCAACAAGTCCGCTTGGTTCGTCGGGTACACCCCGCAGCTGGCCACGGCGATCGGCATGTACCGCCTGGACGACGACGAGACCAACAAGAACCGCGAGTTCCTGCCGATGTACGGCACGGGTGGCGAGCAGACCATCCACGGTGCGTCGTTCCCGTCCCAGATCTTCCGGGACTACATGGAGGTCGCGCTCAAGGATCAGAAGGCGGAGCCCTTCCCGGTACCCGAGGACATTGGTGTGGTCCTCAACGACACTCCGAGCCCGTCGCCGACCCCGTCCGCCACGGTGAGCGAGTCACCGAGCCCGACGCCGAGTCCGACCCCCAGTGAGACCCTGACATCTCCTTCGCCCTCGGCGAGCGAGACGTGCAGGAAGTTCGACTGGAACTGCAGCAACAACGGTGGGACCGATACCGGCGGTACCGGTACAGGTGGCACCGACGGTGGTGTGAGCGCCTCGCCGACGGAATCCACCACCAGCTCTACCAGTAGAGGCAACGGCAATGGCAACAGCAGCGGAACCATCCTCGGAGGGTCGAACGGCTAGCCGCCTCTGTGTGTGTTTCACGTGAAACACACCGTTTTATGTGAAACGAGGGCCGCCGCACCGACAAGGTGGGGCGGCCCTCGGCCTATTCCCAGACGCGTACGGCAGGATGTGCGGCATGCCCAGTGCAGAGACGACGCGAGTGAGCGTGCACGAGCCGGAGTTGGTGCGGCCGACCAAGGATGACGAGGTCGCCGCCAGCGGCAGTGAACTGATCGGCGGCCCCATCGGGCGGCGGGCCCTGCCCGGGACGTCCTGGTGGACGCCCGTGAGGGTCGTCGCGCTGGTGGCGATCGGCATGTTTGTCCTCGGTATGGTCCAGAAGCTGCCGTGCTACGACGGTGGCTGGTTCTTCGGGGCCAGCTCGCAGTACACGCACGCGTGCTACTCGGACATCCCGCACCTCTACCAGGGGCGGGGTTTCGCCGACGGCCTTGTGCCGTACTTCGACAAGATCCCCGGCGACATGGACTACCTCGAGTACCCGGTGCTGACCGGTGTGTTCATGGAGGTTGCGGCCTGGCTCACTCCGGGCAGCGGGAGCATCCAGCACCAGGAGCAGGTCTACTGGATGGTCAACGCGGGGATGCTGATGGTGTGCGCGGCGGTCATCGCCGTATGCACCGCGCGCACCCACCGCCGTCGCCCCTGGGACGGCCTCCTGGTCGCCCTGGCGCCCGCCTTCGCCCTCACCGCCACGATCAACTGGGATCTCCTTGCCGTGGCTCTGCTGGCCGCCGCGATGCTCATGTGGTCGCGGGGCCGCGTCCTGGCCTTCGGCATCCTGATCGGGCTTGCCACGGCCGCCAAGTTCTACCCGTTCCTGGTTCTCGGGCCGCTCTTCCTGCTGTGCTGGCGGGCCGGCAAGTGGCGTGAGTTCGGTACGGCGCTGCTCGGTGCCGTAGGTGCCTGGCTGGCCGTGAACCTTCCGGTCATGTACTTCGCCCCCGAGGGCTGGGCGAAGTTCTACACCTTCAGTCATGACCGCGGCGTCGACTTCGGTTCGGTCTTTCTGTTCATCTCGCAGTGGCTGAAGATCGCGATCACGCCCGACACGGCCAATGCCTGGGCGCTGATCATGATGCTGATCATCTGTGCGGGGCTGAGCGTCGTCACGCTCACCGCCCCCCGTCGCCCACGCTTCGCTCAGCTCGCGTTCCTGATCGTCGCGGCCTTCATCCTCACCAACAAGGTCTACTCGCCCCAGTACGTGCTGTGGCTCGTCCCGCTGGCGGTGCTGGCCCGGCCGCGCTGGCGGGACTTCCTGATCTGGCAGGCGTGCGAGGTCGTGTACTTCCTGGGTATCTGGATGTATCTCGCGTACACGACCAGCGGGGACGCCCACAAGGGACTGCCGACCGGCGGATATCAAGTCGCCATCGCCGTCCACCTGTTGGGGACGCTGTACTTGTGCGCGGTGGTCGTACGGGACGTCTTCATGCCGGAGCGCGACGTGGTGCGCCGAGAAGGGGACGACGACCCGTCGGGCGGGCGGCTGGACGGTGCCGAGGACGTCTTCGTCCTCGGCGCGGCCGCACATCCGCCCCGGCACGCCGCGCACTACGACGGGCTCCCCCAAGTCGACTGGGGTGCCGAGGACGCGGCATCCGGAGACCGTTCGCTCTGAGCGAACAGAACGCGGAAGAGTCACGCGAAAGGCCGTACACGGTGTCCGTGTACGGCCTTTCCGGTGGACCTGAGCGCGTGGAGAGCGGGGGTCAGCGTTCGACGACGCGGTCGAACTGCGTGGTGGTGTGCCGCAGATGGGCCACCAACTCGTCACCGACCTTCGGCTCCGTGGCGTCGTGCGGCACGAAGAGGATCGAGACCTGCATGTGCGGGGGCTCGGCGAACCAGCGCTGCTTGCCCGCCCAGACGAACGGAGAAAGGTTCCGGTTGACGGTCGCGAGGCCGGCGCGCGCGACGCCCTTGGCCCGGGGCATGACGCCGTGCAGCGCCTTGGGGGCCTCCAGGCCCACCCCGTGCGACGTACCGCCCGCCACGACCACGAGCCAGCCGTCCGAGGCCGCCTTCTGCTGCCGGTAGCCGAAGCGGTCGCCCTTGGAGACGCGTGTGACGTCCAGGACGGCCCCGCGGTACTCGGTGGCCTCGTGGTCCCCCAGCCACAGCCGCGTGCCGATACGGGCGCGGAAGTGGGTCTGCGGGAACTGCCGCTGAAGTCGCGCGAGTTCATCGGCCTTGAGGTGGCTGACGAACATCGTGTGCAGGGGCAGACGGGCCGCGCGGAGGCGGTCCATCCAGCCGATGACCTCCTCGACGGCGTCCGAACCGTCGGTGCGGTCCAACGGCAGATGGATCGCGAAGCCCTCCAGCCGGACGTTCTCGATGGCGGAGTGCAGATGCGGCAGATCCTGCTCGCTCACGCCGTGCCGCTTCATCGAGGACATCACCTCGATGACGACACGGGCGCCCACAAGGCCGTACACGCCGTCGATGGACGACACGGAGCGGATGACGCGGTCGGGCAGCGGCACGGGCTCCTCGCCGCGCCTGAACGGCGTCAGGACCAGCAGATCGCCGCCGAACCAGTCCTTGATCCGGGCGGCCTCGTACGTGGTGCCGACGGCGAGGATGTCCGAGCCCAGACGGGTGGCCTCGTCCGCGAGCCGTTCGTGGCCGAAGCCGTAGCCGTTGCCCTTGCAGACGGGGACGAGCCCCGGGAACTGCTCGGACACCTGCTTGTGGTGTGCCCGCCAGCGCGCGGTGTCGACGTAGAGCGTGAGCGCCATGGCCGGTCCCGGAACCTTTCTTGTGGCTGCGGTGTATCAGGGGTATGAAACGGAATTGTCGCTGATTCGCGGGACCGATGGGGCGATGCCGGGCTGGTTCAGCGGCCCGGCATGCGATTCGGGGCGGCTCAGCGGCGTGACATGTAGATGTCGAGTGCCTTGTGGAGCAGCTTGTTGAGCGGGAAGTCCCACTCGCCGAGGTACTCGGCGGCCTCTCCGCCCGTGCCCACCTTGAACTGGATCAGACCGAAGAGGTGATCGGTCTCGTCCAGCGAGTCGGAGATGCCGCGCAGGTCGTAGACCGTGGCTCCCAGGGCGTACGAGTCGCGCAGCATGCGCCACTGCATCGCGTTGGAGGGCCGGACCTCACGTCCGATGTTGTCCGAGGCGCCGTAGGAGTACCAGACGTGTCCGCCGACCACGAGCATCGTCGCGGCCGACAGGTTCACGCCCTCGTGGCGTGCGAAGTAGAGCCGCATGCGGTTGGGGTCCTCGGTGTTGAGGGCCGTCCACATGCGCTGGAAGTACGACAGCGGGCGGGGCCGGAAGTGGTCGCGCACGGCGGTGATCTCGTACAGCCGCTGCCACTCCTCCAGGTCCTGGTAGCCGCCCTGGACGACCTCGACGCCCGCCTTCTCGGCCTTCTTGATGTTGCGGCGCCACAGCTGGTTGAAGTTCCGGTGGACCTCTTCGAGGGAACGGTTGGCCAGCGGCACCTGGAAGACATAGCGGGGCTGGACGTCGCCGAAGCCGGCACCGCCGTCCTCGCCCTGCTGCCAGCCCATGCGGCGCAGCTTGTCCGCGACCTCGAAGGCGCGCGGTTCGATGAAGTCGGCCTCGATGTCGCGCAGGCGCTTCACGTCCGGGTTCTGGATGCCGCCCTTGATGGACGTGGCTTCCCAGCGCCGGATGATCACCGGCGGACCCATCTTCACCGAGAAGGCGCCCTGGTGCTTGAGGTGCGCGAGCATCGGCTGCAGCCAGTCGTCGAGGTTCGGCGCGAACCAGTTGATGACCGGTCCCTCGGGCAGATAGGCGAGATAGCGCTTGATCTTGGGCAGCTGGCGGTACAGCACCAGGCCCGCGCCGACCATCTGGCCGGTCCTGTCGTCGAACCATCCGAGGTTCTCGGAGCGCCACTCGGCCTTTACGTCTGCCCAGGCGGGGACCTGCATGTGACTGGCCGCGGGCAGGCTCTGGATGTATGCCAGATGCTGCTCTCGGCTGATGGTCCTCAGGGTCAGGCTCATTCGGGGCGCTCCTCGGGCTGGTGTGTCCCCATGGGTACAGGGGCTCCGGCTCTCGCGCCGAAGCCTACTGCGCCCTGCGAGCGCCCCGACTGGCCGTATGGAACCTGGACCCCGCAGACGCGGCGTGGAGCGTCCCGAGGCCAGGGGAAAACGGACGTTCGACTCAGATCACACCACCGAAGAGGCCGCCGTGGGCCAGTCCGAGGTAGAAGCCGACGCCCGAGAGACCGAGTCCCACGATCAGTCCGAAGCGCTCTCGGGTCGTCTCGGAGATGAACTGGCCGTAGGCGCCGGCGAGGATCCCGACGAGGCCGGCCCAGGAGCTGAGCAGATGGAGGCTGTGGAACATCGACGTGGCGAAGGCCAGGACTCCGCACACCAGAGTCACCACGAGCAAGGTGTCCTGGAGCGGATGAGGCTTGCCGTCCGTGGCGAAGAGTGAGCCGGTCGTGCTGGGTCGCAATACCTGTGCCATAAGGCACCTCCTGCGGAAGGCGGCGCATCGTAGCGCCATACACACCCGATGTGTACAGATTGACGGCCAACCCGGTCGGATTTCAACCGGAAGCCGGTGTGCAGGTACTCTGTACCCTCTGCACCGGTGTCTGCCCAGGCTCAAAGCCAGGTCACGACAGGGATTGCCGCTCGGTTCGCCGATCGGCGGTCCGATTGTCAGTGGCGGCCGATACCGTTGCGTACGCATCACAACCCTCCTGCCACGGAACGACCGTGGCCGTTGAGTCCAAAGGAGGTGGGTTCCACATGCGTCACTACGAAGTGATGGTCATCCTCGACCCCGATCTGGAAGAGCGCGCCGTCGCCCCCCTGATCGAGAACTTCCTCTCCGTCGTCCGTGAGGGCAGCGGAAAGGTCGAAAAGGTCGACACCTGGGGCCGTCGTCGTCTCTCGTACGAGATCAAGAAGAAGCCCGAGGGCATCTACTCGGTCATCGACCTGCAGGCCGAGCCTGCGGTCGTCAAGGAGCTCGACCGCCAGATGAACCTGAACGAGTCGGTCCTCCGGACCAAGGTCCTCCGTCCCGAGACCCACTGAGCTCTCCAGCTCAGTTGATCTCGGGCATCGAGTAGCAGCACCAGCAGCCAGCAGCAAACCCGCCGAGAGGTTCCCCCATGGCAGGCGAGACCGTCATCACGGTCGTCGGCAATCTTGTCGACGACCCCGAGCTGCGCTTCACCCCTTCCGGTGCGGCGGTCGCGAAGTTCCGTGTCGCGTCCACCCCCCGCACCTTCGACCGGCAGACCAATGAGTGGAAGGACGGCGAGAGCCTGTTCCTGACCTGCTCGGTCTGGCGACAGGC
Source organism: Streptomyces sp. NPDC002742 (assembly GCF_042888885.1). Classification (NCBI taxonomy): domain Bacteria; kingdom Bacillati; phylum Actinomycetota; class Actinomycetes; order Kitasatosporales; family Streptomycetaceae; genus Streptomyces; species Streptomyces sp. NPDC002742. The sequence goes on along the minus strand of NZ_JBIAQF010000006.1, from coordinate 228,222 downwards.
GGCGGAGAACGTCGCCGAGTCGCTCCAGCGCGGCATGCGCGTCATCGTGCAGGGCCGCCTGAAGCAGCGGTCCTACGAGGACAACCAGGGCGTCAAGCGCACGGTCTACGAACTGGACGTCGAGGAAGTCGGCGCCAGCCTGAAGAACGCCACGGCCAAGGTCACCAAGACCACGGGCCGAGGCGGCCAGGGCGGCCAGGGCGGTTACGGCGGCGGTGGCGGTGGCGGCCAGCAGGGCGGCAGCTGGGGCGGAAGCTCCGGCGGCGCTCCGCAGGGCGGCGGCGCTCCTGGCGACGACCCCTGGGCGACCAGCGCTCCCGCTGGTGGCAACCAGGGCGGCGGCGGTGGCGGTGGCGGCTGGGGCGGAAGCTCCGGCGGCTCCGGCGGTTCCGGCGGCGGCTACTCGGACGAGCCCCCCTTCTAGGCCTCATGGCCGAGGGTGGGCCGTACTCCCACTTCTTGATCACACAGGAGATACACCATGGCGAAGCCGCCTGTGCGCAAGCCGAAGAAGAAGGTCTGCGCGTTCTGCAAGGACAAGGTCACGTACGTGGACTACAAGGACACGAACATGCTGCGGAAGTTCATTTCCGACCGCGGCAAGATCCGTGCCCGCCGCGTGACCGGCAACTGCACGCAGCACCAGCGTGACGTCGCCACGGCTGTGAAGAACAGCCGTGAGATGGCGCTGCTGCCCTACACGTCCACTGCGCGATAAAGGAAGGGTGACCGACACATGAAGATCATCCTTACCCACGAGGTCTCCGGCCTCGGTGCCGCGGGCGACGTCGTTGACGTCAAGGACGGTTACGCTCGCAACTACCTGATCCCGCGGAACTTTGCGATCCGCTGGACCAAGGGTGGCGAGAAGGACGTCGAGCAGATCCGTCGTGCTCGCAAGATCCACGAGATCGCGACCATCGAGCAGGCCAACGAGATCAAGGCCCGCCTCGAGGGCGTCAAGGTTCGTCTGGCCGTTCGCTCCGGCGACGCCGGTCGTCTCTTCGGTTCCGTCACCCAGGCCGACGTCGCTTCGGCGATCAAGGCTTCCGGTGGCCCCGAGGTCGACAAGCGCCGCATTGAGCTGGGCTCGCCCATCAAGACCCTGGGCGCCCACGAGACGTCCGTGCGTCTGCACCCCGAGGTTGCCGCCAAGGTCAACATCGAGGTTGTCGCTGCCTGAGTGCAGCGCTCGGCATAGCTGAGAGAAGGGCCGTACCCCCTCGGGGTGCGGCCCTTCCGCTTCTCCTGACCGTGCTTCTCCACCGTGCTTCTTCCGAGCGTGTCTGCGACGTCTCTTCGCGGATGCCGGAGGTCGTCACTTCGTCGTTTCACGTGAAACCTTCGTTTCCCGTGGAACGGTCGGCCCGTTTCAGCGCGTCGCCCCCGTGACGACCCAGCGGCCCGAGCGAGAGCGCAGCCACAGGGTCACCATCCGCATCGTCATCATCAGCGTCATCGCTCCCCAGAGCGCGGTCAGCCCGCCTCCGAGAAGGGGAACGAGCAGGGCGACAGGGGTGAAGACCGCCAGCGTGAGCAGCATTGCCCAGGCCAGGTACGGCCCGTCCCCCGCGCCCATCAGCACGCCGTCCAGGACGAAGACGATCCCGCAGATCGGCTGGGAGACAGCGACCATCACCAGGGCCGGCAGTGCCGCGTTCTGTACGCCCGAGTCGCCGCTGAACAGCGGAAGGAACAGGGGGCGAGTCGCGATGACCAGCAGACCGAGTGCGATCCCGGTGACGAGACCCCACTGCACCATGCGACGGCATGCCTCACGGGCACCCTGAGCGTCGTCCGCACCGAGATATCGCCCGATGATGGCCTGTCCCGCGATGGCGATGGCGTCGAGCGCGAAGGCGAGCAGACTCCACAGTGACAGGATGATCTGGTGTGCCGCCATGTCGGCATCCCCGAGCCGGGCGGCGACAGTCGTGGCGATGAGGAGGATCGCGCGTAGCGACAGCGTACGGACGAGCAGCGGCGTGCCGGCCTGGGCGCAGGCCCGGATGCCGGTGACGTCCGGCCGCAGGGAAGCGCCGTACTCCCGGGCTCCGCGAGCGACGACGTACAGATAGACGGCGGCCATACCGCACTGAGCGATGACCGTGCCCCAGGCGGAGCCGGCGATACCGAGGCCCACGCCGTAGACAAGGACGACGTTGAGGACCGCGTTGGCTACGAAGCCTCCGACGGCGACGTACAGCGGGGTCTTCGTGTCCTGGAGCCCGCGCAGTATTCCGGTGGCGGCCAGCACGACGAGCATGGCGGGGATGCCGAATACCGAGATCCGCAGATAGGTCGTCGCGTACGAGGCCGCGGTGTCGGAGGCGCCCAGGAATTCCATGAGGGAGGGTGCGGTGGGCAGGGCGACGGCGATCACGGCCGCGCCGATGAGCAGGGCGAGCCAGATGCCGTCCATGCCCTGACGGATCGCTGATCGCATATCGCCGGCTCCGACTCGGCGGGCGACCGCCGCCGTAGTGGCGTAGGCGAGGAACACGAAGACACCGACGGCTGTCATGAGAAGGGCCGAGGCGACGCCGAGTCCAGCCAGTTGCGCGGTGCCGAGATGGCCGACGATGGCGCTGTCGGCCAGCACGAAAAGAGGCTCGGCGACGAGTGCGCCGAACGCCGGAAGGGCCAGAGCGACGATCTCTCGGTCGTGCCGGCGCCGGGTGGCCCCGGGCGCCGCGGAAGCCTGTGTCATGAGCATCAATCTAATCTTCCACAGGTAAGAGATGCAATGCGGGGTGGACCCTTACTTTCGGTCGCACGGAGTGTGTCGTGGCGCACTGTTTGCCGAGATCTTGATCCGACTGGGGAAGTTTTTCTTCTGCACAGCCGGTGGATGGGAAAACGCCAGGTCAGAGCATGTTCATCTGAAGGGCTGAGGGCTTGTTCACAGGGCTGTCCACCGGGTCGTGCACAGGTTTCGTGGAGTTCTCCACAGCATCGGGGCCGTCGTCCACATGGCCTGTGGATAACCAGATTGGCTGACGGTGCCCGCGGGCCTAACGTGGTGCGTCGCCCGTTCTCTCCTCCGTCCTCGGAAAGCACGCAAAACCGACGCGCGAGAACCGGAGTTGGGCAGCTCACTTGTCAGTGCCGTGCCGTAGAAATTGAAGGCACTGCTAGGTCCGCTCTGCGGACGGGAGGAGGTGGCTCGGTGACTATTTCCGAGCCCTTGGACGACCCCTGGGCGGACAGTGGTCCCAGTGATCGTCTGCCCTCGTCCCGTCGGCGTGGGAGCGGTGGCCGAGGCCGCGACGAGCAGCACGACCGGGACAACGGGTCATGGGAAAGCGGCGGTTCGTCCTTCGAACGGGTACCGCCGCAGGACCTCGACGCCGAGCAGTCCGTCCTCGGTGGCATGCTCCTGTCGAAGGACGCCATCGCCGACGTCGTCGAGGTGCTGAAGGGCCACGATTTCTACCGGCCCGCGCACGAGACCATCTACGGTGCGATCCTCGACCTGTACGCGAAGGGCGAGCCGGCCGACCCGATCACGGTCGCGGCCGAGCTCACCAAGCGTGGCGAGATCACCAAGGTCGGCGGCCCGCCGTATCTGCACACGCTGGTCCAGACGGTCCCGACCGCGGCGAACGCCGAGTACTACGCGGAGATCGTGCACGAGCGCGCGGTTCTGCGCCGCCTGGTCGAGGCGGGTACGCGGATCACACAGATGGGGTACGCGGCCGACGGGGACGTCGATGAGATCGTCAACAGCGCCCAGGCGGAGATCTACGCGGTCACCGAGCAGCGGACCACCGAGGACTATCTGCCGCTCGGCGACATCATGGAGGGCGCGCTCGACGAGATCGAGGCGATCGGATCGCGTTCGGGGGAGATGACCGGCGTACCGACCGGCTTCACCGACCTCGACTCGCTGACCAACGGCCTGCACCCCGGGCAGATGATCATCATTGCGGCTCGTCCCGCCATGGGTAAGTCGACGCTGGCGCTGGACTTCGCCCGTGCTTGTTCGATCAAGCACAACATGCCCAGCGTGATCTTCTCGCTCGAAATGGGCCGCAACGAGATCGCGATGCGCCTGCTGTCCGCCGAGGCGCGTGTGGCCCTGCACCACATGCGGTCCGGCACCATGACCGATGAGGACTGGACCCGGCTCGCCCGCCGTATGCCGGACGTCTCGGCGGCTCCCCTCTACATCGACGATTCCCCGAACCTGTCGATGATGGAGATCCGTGCCAAGTGCCGCCGCCTCAAGCAGCGCGCCGATCTGAAGCTCGTCGTCATCGACTATCTGCAGCTGATGCAGTCCGGCGGCAAGCGGTCCGAGAGCCGTCAGCAGGAGGTCTCCGACATGTCGCGAAACCTGAAGTTGCTGGCCAAGGAGCTGGAACTGCCGGTGATCGCGCTGTCGCAGCTCAACCGTGGTCCCGAGCAGCGCACGGACAAGAAGCCCATGGTCTCCGACCTGCGTGAATCCGGGTCGATCGAGCAGGACGCGGACATGGTCATCCTGCTCCACCGCGAGGACGCGTACGAGAAGGAGTCCCCCCGTGCCGGCGAGGCCGACATCATCGTCGGCAAGCACCGTAACGGTCCGACAGCCACGATCACGGTGGCCTTCCAGGGTCATTACTCGCGCTTCGTGGACATGGCACAGACCTGATCCGGCGCCCGTCGGGTCTCAAAGGCCTTGGCGGAATCTCACGGCAGTCGGCAGATGGATGGCAGCATTGCCACTGTCATGAGACTTGCAGTTCAGGGGCTTCACTCGTTCGGGTGGCTCGGGCGATAGTCCGGGTCACCCAGGGCGGGTGCGTGACTCCCGGACGGGCGCTCAGCGCCTCGTCTCGTACCTGGTCAGAATCACGCCGCAGGGAAACGCCTGCGTCTCCACCAGGTTCAGGTTCACCCAGTTGTCCAGAGCGGCGAAGAACGGCGTGCCGCCGCCCACCAGGACCGGTGCGGTGGCCAGCACGTACTCGTCAATCAGCCCGGCCCGCATGGCCGCCCCGGCGAGCGTCGCGCCGCCGATGTCCATCGGGCCGCCGTCCTCGGCCTTGAGCCGGGTGATCTCGGCGACCGCGTCACCGGTGACCAGGCGGGTGTTCCAGTCGACCTTGTCGGTCGTCGAGGAGAACACCACCTTCGACATGTCCCGCCAGCGGCGCGCGAACTCGATCTCCGCCGGGGTGGCGTTGGGCTGCTGGTCGCCGGTCGGCCAGTAGGAGCTCATCGTCTGCCACAGCTTGCGCCCGTACAGCGACAGGTCGGTCGCCTGCAACTGGCCGGACCAAAACTGGAACAGCTCCTCGCTCGGCACGCTCCAGCCGATGTCGTCGCCGGGCGCGGCGATGTAGCCGTCCAGGGTCAGGTTCATGCCGTAGATCAGTTTCCGCATGGCACCAGCCTTCCGTGAGTCGGTCTCACGCGTACAGACCGGCGCGGCGCGGGAAACTCATCGGTGCGCGATCTGAGCTCACATGCCGCTCGACGTTCGGCGCCGGGGCGGGTGGACTGGTGCCATGACGACACCCCACGATGATCTGCTTCCCGGCACGCGCCGGGCCCTGCTGCACCGCATTGCCGTCGCGCAGAGCGACGGGCGGGCGCCGTCGCTCGTGGCGACGGTGGTCCGGGGCGGGAAAACCGTATGGAACGGAGCGCGCACCTCGGTGGAGGGTCACGGACCGGACGAGAACGTCCAGTACCGGATCGGCTCCATCACCAAGACCTTCACCGCCGTTCTCGTGCTGCGGCTGCGCGACGAGGGTCTCCTGGACCTCGGTGACCCGCTGGAGAAGCACGTGCCCGGCACCGGCGTGGGCGAGGTCACCATCTCCCAACTGCTGTCCCACACCGGAGGGTTGGCCGCCGAGTCACCCGCGCCCTGGTGGGAGCGCACACCAGGCTGGCTGCGTCCCGAACTGGCCGACGTGCTGGGCGAGCAGCCCTTCCGGCATCCGGTCGGACGCCGATACCACTACTCGAACCCCGGCTATACGTTGCTCGGAGCACTCGTCGAGGAATTGCGAGGCGCACCCTGGGAGGAAGTGCTGCGCCGCGAGGTCCTCGAACCGCTCGGCCTGCACCGCACGAGCGCTCGCGCGCACGCGCCCCACGCGGGGGGATGGGCGGTCCACCCATGGGCGGACGCGATGATGCCCGAGCCCGCCGAGGACCTCGGACGGATGGCTCCGGCAGGGCAGCTCTGGTCCACCACAGGTGACCTGGCCCGCTTCGCCGTCTTTCTCGCCCAGGGTGACGATCGGGTGCTGAGTGCGGAGTCCGTCAGGGAGATGCACGTGCCTGCCGCGCCTCCCGAGGCCGCGGAACTGGCCTCGGGCTTCGCTTACGGGCTCGCCCTGCAGATCATGCACCGTGACGGCCGAACCCTCGTAGGGCACTCCGGTTCCCTGCCGGGCTTCCTCGCCGGATTGGTGATCAGTGTCGAGGACGACGTGGCAGCGGTGGTGCTGTCCAATTGCACCTCGGGGCCGCCTGTGTTCACCGTGGCCGCCGATCTGGTGCGGATCGTCGCGGAGGCGGAGCCGCGTATCCCCGAACCCTGGCGCCCGATGACTGAAGTCGACCAGGAAGCGCTGGAGTTGGCAGGGGAGTGGCACTGGGGGACTCAGGTCTTCGGGCTGCGGCTGCCGGCCGATGGGGGGCTGGTGCTGGGCCCGCTTTCGGGCGCCGGCCGGGGTGCTCGCTTCCGGGCGAACGGCGACGGGACGTGGACGGGGCTCGACGGCTACTACGCCGGCGAGCTTCTGCGGCCCGTACGACGGCCCGACGGCGCGGTGAGTCATCTGGACCTCGGGTCGTTCGTGTTCACACGGCAGCCGTACGACGAGCAGGCTCCTGTGCCCGGTGGGGTGGATCCGGGAGGCTGGCGAGGAGTCCAGTAGGAGCCACCGGACCGGGTCTGCGGCCCGTTTCACGTGAAACAGGCCGCAGACGAGCCTCTCCCGCCCGACGGAGCGAACGTGGCCGCGTCAGAGCTGGAGCTTGAAACCGACGTGTGAGGCCTCGAAGCCGAGTCGCTCGTAGAAGCGATGCGCGTCTGTGCGGGAGGCGTCGGAGGTCAACTGGACCAACTGGCAGTCCTGGCGGCGCGATTCCGCGACCGCCCACTCGATGAGCTCCGTCCCGAGACCACTGCCGCGCTCGTCGGCGTGGATGCGTACGGCCTCGATGACGGAACGCGTCGCTCCTTTGCGGGACAGTCCGGGAATCACGGTGAGCTGCAGGGTGCCGACGACACGGCCTTCGCGCACGGCGACCACCAGGTGCTGGTTCGGGTCACGGATGAGACGGTCCAGGGCGCTCAGGTACGGGGTCAGATCGCCGGGTGATTCCCGTTGAGCACCCAGCGGGTCGTCGGCCAGCATCGCGACAATCGCGGGCACGTCGTCGGCGACAGCGGCTCGCATTTCAAGATCTGCCATGAGCGCACTCTACGAGGGCACGCCCACTGAGGGCATGGCGTGCGCAGGCGCGCTCGCCGACTCCACGACCCGGACCAGCGGCGCCAGTTCAGGGCTCTTCGCCGCGTCGTCGAGTGCCTCGCGCAGGGCGGCGTCATTGGTGGGCCGTGCCTGGGCGAGGAGCTTCAGTCCCGCCTCGCTGACATTCGTGTAGATGCCGCGCCGGTCGGTCGGGCAGAGATACCTGGCGAGCAGGCCTCGGTCCTCGAGGCGGGTCACCAGGCGTGTGGTGGCGCTCTGGCTGAGCACGACCGCGTCAGCGACCTGTTTCATCTGGAGATGGCCGCCGTCGCCGTCGTGCTGTCGGCTGAGCACGTCGAGCAGAGAGTACTCGCGCACGCTGAGCCCGTGCTCGGACTGCAGGGCCCGCTCGATATGGGCCTCGATCCTCCCGTGGAGCAAGGAGAGGGCGCACCAGCCCTGAGCTAGGGCGGTGAGCGCGGGGTCCGTGGCTGTCATGGCATTTCCTCCGTCCCGGAGCGGCTGAGAACCAGGATAGAGCACGGGCGCAATAGCCCGCAGTTGCATGTAGCCCGCGTCTGCAACTATTGTGAACGCAGGCAAAGCGCCTCTGCAATCTTCTGGAAGGTGTACCCCACCATGCCTCTCGCGCTTCTGGCCCTCGCGATCGGGGCCTTCGGAATCGGAACGACCGAGTTCGTGATCATGGGCGTCCTGCCCGAGGTCGCCGGTGACTTCGGGGTCTCCATCCCCACAGCCGGACTGCTGGTGACCGGCTATGCCCTCGGTGTGGTGATCGGCGCGCCGATCATGACCGCGCTCGGCACGAAGGTGTCCCGCAAGCGGATGCTCATGGTGTTGATGGGGCTGTTCGTCCTCGGCAATCTGATCTCCGCCGTCGCCCCGGTCTTCTGGCTGATGTTCGCGGGCCGGGTGGTGACCTCCCTCGCACACGGCGCCTTCTTCGGCATCGGGTCGGTGGCCGCCGCCGAGCTGGTCGCACCGGAGAAGAAGGCCGGCGCCATCGCGATGATGTTCAGCGGGCTCACGATCGCCAATGTCGTGGGTGTCCCGCTGGGCACGCTGATCGGACAGTCCGCCGGTTGGCGCGTCACGTTCGCGGGAGTCGCCGCACTCGGGGTCATCGGGCTGCTGGGCATCGCCAGGCTGGTCCCGGAGACGCCGAAGCCGGAGGGAGTGCGTCTGCGCCACGAACTGGCCGTCTTCAAGAACGTCCAGGTCCTGCTCGCGATGGGGATGACCGTGCTCGGTTTCGGCGGCGTCTTCGCGGCCGTCACATACATCGCGCCGATGATGACCCACGTCGCCGGTTTCGCCGACGGATCCGTCACGTGGCTGCTGGTCCTCTTCGGCCTCGGCATGGTGGGAGGGAATCTGATCGGCGGCAAGTTCGCCGACCGCGCGCTGATGCCGATGCTGTACGTGTCTCTGGGCGGTCTCGCCGTCGTGCTCGCCCTCTTCACCGTCACAGCGCACAACAAGATCCTGGCGGCTGTCACGATCGCCCTGATCGGCGCTCTGGGCTTCGCGACCGTGCCTCCCCTGCAGAAGCGCGTTCTCGACCAGGCGCACGGCGCCCCCACTCTGGCCTCGGCCGTGAACATCGGTGCCTTCAACCTCGGAAATGCCCTCTCGGCCTGGCTCGGCGGCGTCGTCATCGCGGCCGGTCTCGGCTACACCGCTCCCGACTGGGTCGGTGCGGCCCTCGCCGCGAGCGCACTCGTCCTGGCCGTCCTCTCGGCCGCTCTGGAGCGCCGCACGGCTCGGCCCAGCGCCGTGGTCGCCGGGGGTGCCCCCGCCGAACAGCGGACCGCCGTCCATCACTGACCGGGATCGGTCCGCTGCGGAACCAAGGGCGGTTTCCGCAGCGCCTCGATCCAGCACGTCCCCGACTCGACACCGCACGCCCCCACAAGGAGAAACCCTGATGAGCAGCACCACCGCCGTTGCCCCCCTGACCATCGAGGACGCCGAGGTTCTCGTCACCGCGGCCCGTCGGGCCGCCGAAGCCGCCGGTGTCCGGATCAGCGCCACCGTCCTTGACGCGGGCGGCCACCTGCTCGCCTTCCGGCGCGACGACCAGGCTGTGCTGATATCGGGAGAGACCAGCACGCGCAAGGCGTACACGGCACTCCAGTTGAATTCGGCCACTGCCGATCTCGTCGACGCCGTGCAGCCCGGCGGTCTCTTCCACACCTTGCCCACCGCGCTCGACCGCCCCCTGCTGTTCATCGCGGGCGGCGTTCCGGTTCGCCGCGACGGCCGTCTGATCGGTGCGATCGGGGTCGGTGGCGGTATGCCGGACCAGGACCACGGCTTCGCCCTCGCCGCTGTCGAATCGCTCGTCTGACGCTCGGCGGTCGCGGCGTCCGCCAGGAGTAGGACAGTCCAGGAGCGCCGGTCCCCCACGTGCCGCGGGGACCGGCGCTTCTTCCGTGGAAGCCGTCGGGAGCCCTGGGACAGCCCTTAGCCTGCGGCCACGGTCAGCGGCGCGAAGCGGCGGGTCCAGTCGCCGGGCAGTTCCGGGATCCCGTACGTCATGACCGTGTTGAACCCGGTGGAGGCCAGCCCGCGTTGCTTCAGCCAGATCAGCAGGTCTTCGTGGCGCATGTCGACGTCGGTGCGCAGTCGACGGTCGGTGTGGGCGGCGAGCGAGGACACGAGAGCCTTCGCCGTGTCCGTGTCCCGGGCGATCAGTGGGCCCACGACCTGGTCGGCCATGTTGGGCCAGGCGGCCGCGTAGCCGATGATCTGGCTGTTCTCCTCGGCCACGCACAGCTGGTCCGCGAAGGCGGGCAGCCGCGTGATCATGTGAGTGCGGTCGGTGCCGAAGACCTCTTCGTCCAGCTGGAGGATGGGGACGAGATCCTCCGCGGTCGCCGGCCGGATGAAGACCTCGGGGTCAGGGCCGCCGGGAGCGAACACCCCACGGACCGTCTCGGCCCGGCCGGTGACCTTGAATCCCAATTCCTCGTAGAGCGGGCGCCCGTACACGGTCGCGTGCAGGGTCAGCGGGGTGGTGCCCATCTCCTCGACGACGTGCCGCATCAGACGGCGGCCGACGCCCTGGCGGGCGTGCCGCTCGGCGACGAGGACCATGCCGATCGCACCCAGTTCGGGGCACTCACTCGGTCCGTATTCGGTCACCACACATGCGGCGACGAGACCACCGGCCGGGTCATCGATCCCGTATCCGGTCCCTGCGGCGAGCAGTAGACCCCACTTGTACTCCTCGCGGGGCCAGCCCCGGTCCTGGGACAGGTCGGCGCAGTCGGCGAGGTCGCGAGGCGTCAGACGGCGGACGGGCAGAGCGATGAGGGAAGGTGTCGACACGCAGGTCAGGCTGTCCGACACGGGCCCCTGCCGTCCACCGCTTTCCCGGCAGTGCTATCAGCTTTCGGCCAGGTTCTGCGGCGGCAGCAGTGAAGCGGACGCTGTTTCACGTGAAACCTCGCCCTTGAGCGTCGGCTGCCCCAGTAGCCTCGACGGACATGGCGAGACTTCATCTCTTCGATCTCGACGGGACGTTGATCCACCGCAGCACCGCGCCGTTGGAGATTTCCCGGCAGCTTGGGCTGGAAGCCGAGACCATGGCGCTCGAAAGGGCCATCTCCCTGGGGCACATAGGCCCCCCGGAGTATGCGACGCAGGTGCATGCGCTCTGGACGAAACTCACCGAGGCGCATGTGGCGGCGGCTTTTGAAGGTGCGCCCTGGATGTCAGGGATCGAAGATGTCTGGAGGGAGATCCGGCGTAACGGCGACTACTGTGCCGTGGTCTCACTGTCGCCCTCCTTCTTTGTGGAGCGCCTGATCTCGTGGGGTGCGCACGCGGCCCATGGCTCGCACTTTCCCGCCGTCCCGTTCACGGAGCCGTTGGACCCGGCAGGCGTTCTCAGTGCCGCGGCGAAGGTACAGATCGCGGACCGGCTCTGTACAGAGTTCGGGGTGAGTCGGGGCGACTGTGTCGCCTATGGCGACTCCCTCTCGGACAAGGATCTTTTCGGCGTTGTACCGGTGTCCGTCGCGGTCAATGCGGACCGGCATCTGCGCGGCCTCGCCACCCACTCCTACGTGGGGCGGGACCTCTGCGCCGCCTATCAATTGGCATGTCGCACCCGGTGATTGAGGATTCGGCGAGCTGGTCTCCCGGTCTTTCGCCCTGAGGGAAGAGGGCACCGGTGCCGAGAGCTACTGCCGGGCCGTTCGACTCCGGTTCGCGTCGGCCGAGATGCGGTCACGTCATGCATGGTTCGGGTGAATGGCAACGCAGGCCATAGCAGCGTAACGGGACGGGAAGATCGAAAACCCGCATTTTCCGTTATGCGGCCGGGCGTCGACCCGGACTGCGATGCTCGAAGAGGGCGCCGCGGCGAATGCCGCACTCTCGCCTCACATGTTCGTACGCGGTGGGCATCGGCTTCAACGTGGGCCGCATTGGGGCTGTCGAGGACTGAATCGGAAGGGAAGCAGAGCGGCTGCGGGGGAAAGCAGGCATCTTCCGACCGAGGAGGTGCGCAGACGGACCGAAAGATGTTCGAGGCGAGGCAGACCATGGACGCTCCGACCACCACGTCGGCCGGCAACGGTATTTCAGGCGGCAACGACGGGGGCGGCTGGTTCACGCCGCGCAACGAGCCGCCGACTCCTGTCGGGGACCAGGAGTCGTCGGACGGCCGGAGACTGGCCGCGATGCGCCCGGTGGGACGCTCGTCCAGGGCGCAGGGGCAGCCGGGCCAAGCCGTCCGCGAGCAAGCGGCTTCCGGACAGGGAACCCCCGAGGAGGCCGAACAGCGAACACCCCAGCAGGAACGAATATCCCCGGTCGCCGAAGCACCCATGGCCCCTGGTGGGGCGGCACCGGTGCTGCACGGGACAGCCCTCACGGAGACGGGGACTCATGGGACAACAGCCGGCGAGATGCGCCCGCACGAGGCGGCGTCCCCTGGAACGCGGTTTCCCGAGCCCCTGCGGGCCGAGCCGGTATCGCCCGTGACTCGCTTTCTTCCGCCGGCGCCGTCCGAGATGCGGCACTTCGAGCCGGAGCCCGCCCACGAAGCCGTGCGTCCTCGATCGAGCCCCGGACAGACGGAGTTCGGCTCTCTGCGGGCTTCAGGGGCCTCCGCGCCCGAGCACAGGTCCCCGCAGCCCCACCATGGTCCTCCTCGGCCTGACGCCCCTCCTGAGCCTCTTGTGACGGGCCGGCAGCCCGTGCCCGCTCCCGAGGTGTCCGCCGACGCCGTGCTGGTCCGCAGGACCATGGCCGAGATCGCTCACATCGCCGACAAAGTCACCTCCTACTTCTACGCTCTGCTTTTCGTGCGGCACCCGGAACTGCGCCCGCTCTTCCCCGCCGCGATGGACATCCAGCGGGACCGGCTGCTCAAGGCGCTGCTGACCGCGGCCGAGCACATCGACAACACCGAGGTCCTCGTCGCGTATCTGGAGAACCTCGGCCGGGGACACCGCAAGTACGGCACCCGGCCCGAGCACTACCCGGCTGTCGGTGAGTGTCTCGTCGGCTCGCTCGGCCGGTATGCCCCGGCGGTCTGGGACGCCGAGACGGAAGCGGCCTGGGTCCGCACGTACACGACGATCTCCCAGGTCATGATCAACGCGGCTGCCGCCGACGAGCTGCGCGCTCCGGCCTGGTGGTTCGCCGAGGTGGTGTCCCACGACCTGAGGACGCCGGACGTCGCGGTCATCACGGTCCGGCCCGACCAGCCGTACCCGTTTCTCGCCGGGCAGTACACAAGCCTGGAGACGCCATGGTGGCCACGGATCTGGCGGCACTACTCCTTCGCTTCGGCGCCCCGCCCGGACGGGCTGCTGGCGCTCCATGTGAAGGCGGTTCCAGCGGGCTGGGTCTCCAACGCGCTGGTGCACCGCGCCCGGCCCGGCGATGTCATCCGGCTCGGTCCGCCGTCCGGCTCGATGACCGTCGACCACGCCAGCGACAGCGGTCTGCTCTGTCTGGGCGGCGGCACCGGCATCGCCCCCATCAAGGCACTGGTCGAGGACGTCGCCGAGCACGGGGAGCGTCGCCCCGTCGAGGTCTTTTACGGGGCTCGCACCGATCTCGACCTCTACGACATCGACACCATGCTGCGGCTCCAGCGGAGCCACCCCTGGCTCTCGGTGCGCCCTGTCGTCGACCGGCGGGCCCATATCCAGCTGCCGGACGCCGTACGGGAGTACGGGCCGTGGAACGAGTATGACGCGTATCTCTCGGGGCCGCCGGGCATGATCCGCAGCGCTGTCGACGCACTCAGGGACATAGGCATCCCGTCGGACCGGATCCGCCATGACTCGGTGGAAGAACTCGTCACGACAGGCGACTGACCCCCCGGCGATTTCTCTTCGCGTCAGCCCAGGTCGGGTGCGTGCATGGCCCGTACGCCCTCGATGTTCCCGTCGAGGTAGTGCCTCAGCGACAGCGGTACGAGGTGCACGGAGGCGATCCCGACCCGGGTGAACGGGACGCGGACGATCTCGTACTCACCGCACGGCTCGTCCATCTCGGGACCGTGCCGCAGGGCGGGATCCATGGACTCCAGCCGGCAGACGAAGAAGTGCTGGACCTTCACCCCGGTCGCTCCGCCGTCGTCGCCGATGTGCTCGACCGTGTCGACGAAGCAGGGCACCACATCGACGATCTTGGCGCCGAGTTCTTCGTGCACCTCGCGATGGAGTGCTTCGACGACGGTCGTGTCCTCCGGTTCGACCCCGCCACCCGGTGTCAGCCAGTAGGGATCGACGCCGGGCTTGGTGCGCTTGATCAAGATCAGGTCGTCACCATCGAGCAGAACGGCGCGGGCGGTGCGCTTGACCACGGGTCGGACGGTCATGGGAGAAATGTGGCCCGGCTGGTTCCACGTGAAACATCGTGCAGCCGCGATTCTGCGCGAAACGTCCCGAAGCCCGTGCTGGACGCCGAGAAACCGGGGCCGGCTTCGCCCGAACCGCCGCCGTTCGGTTCTCGTCGGCGGGCATTGCCGCATTGGCGCACGCGCTTCCGGTTCGCGCCGCCCTCAGCTCCAGTCGGCGGCCGCGCGCAGCAGCCATTCGTGGGCTCGGGCGATGTGCGGCATCGCCAGCGTTCCGGTCCGGACGACAAGGAAGTACGTACGCAGCGGGGGCACCGCGGGGTCGAGGAGCGCCACGACGTCTCCGCGCTCGATGGCGTCGAAGCAGAGATATTTGGGCAGGACGGCGAGGCCGGCGCCCGCAGTGGCGCAGGCGAGGACCGCCCGCAGATCCGGGACGACAACCGTCCCGGCGGCGGCCGGCCGGCAGTCGAAGACCGAGGCCCAGTAGCGGGCGACGAGCGGCAGCGACTCATGGACCTCGACGATGGGGAAGTCCTCGAGAGCGTTGGCACCCTTGCGGCGGAGTTTGCCGGGACCGATTTCGGCGGCCCAGCGCGGAGCGGCGACCAGCACATGTTCTTCGTCGCAGAGCGGAGTCGCGGTGAGAAGCGCACCGCGTGGCTGGGCCGTCGTCATGGCCAGATCATGATGTCCGGCGGCGAGTCCCTCCATCGTCTCCTCCGCGTTGCCGAAGGAGGCTCGCAGCGCGAAGCCCTGCCCGTCGTCGCCGGTCAGCTCGGTGAGAGCGGGCAAGGCCCGTTCCGCGGTGAACTCGGGTGGCCCCGCGAGATGCAGTGTGCGAAAGGAAGAGTCCTCGTCGAGCCCGGTCTCGGCTATCTCCACGAGGGCATCGAGATGCGGCGCCGCCTTGTGGGCGAGTTCGTCGCCCATGGTCGTGGGGGTCACCCCGCGCGCCTGGCGCAGAAACAGGGGCCGCCCCAACTGGCGCTCCAGCGTACGGATCTGTGAGGTGACGGCCGGCTGGGACAGGCCGAGCAGCGCGGCGGCACGAGTGAAGGAACCGGCCCGGTGCACAGTCACAAAAGTGCGCAGCAAGGCCAAGTCCATGGTGCCCCTCCCCTGTCAGCACCCCCGCGCGAGCCCTAACTATAAATAAGTCGATAGGTCGCTGTCGCTACTGTGATTGGACACTGACACATAGTCAACTAGCCTTGTTCGCGCGGTTCTTCGCGCGCGGAACCGGGACGGTCCGAGCCACGAGGGGGGAGGCTCGGACCGTCCGCTATACGTAGCGGAGGTACTGATCCCGCTGCCGTGACCGCCTCATTCCGCGGATACGTCGAGTGCCCGCAGCACGTCCGCCACCAGGTCCTCGGGGTCCTCGGCGCCGGCGGAGAAGCGGATGAAGCCTTCCGGGACGGCGTCCCCGCCCCAACGGCCGCGCCGCTCCGCCGTGGACCGCACCCCGCCGAAGCTGGTGGCGTCGTCCACCAGGCGCAGCGCGTCGAGAAAACGCTCGGCACGCTCGCGCGAGGGCAGCGTGAAGGAGACCACGCATCCGAAGCGACGCATCTGCTGCGAAGCGATCTTGTACGAGGGGTCGTCGGGCAGGCCCGGGTAGCGCAGCCCCGTCACCTCGGGCCGGTCCCGCAGGACCTCGGCGATCGTCCTCGCGGTGGCGGTCTGCCGGTCGGCCCTGAGCTGGAGCGTGGCGAGCGAGCGGTGGGCCAGCCAGGCCTCCATCGGGCCTGGGATGGCGCCGACGACCTTGCGCCAACGCCGTACGGGAGCCATCAGAGCGGCGTCCCGCCCTGTGACGTACCCCAGGAGGATGTCGCCGTGCCCGGTGAGCATCTTGGTGCCGCTGGCCACGGAGAAGTCGGCGCCCAGCTCCAGCGGGCGCTGTCCGAGCGGGGTGGCCAGGGTGTTGTCCACGGCGACCAGCGTGCCCTGCGCGTGTGCGGCGGCGACGAGGCGTCGCAGGTCGCAGACATCGAGACCCGGGTTGGACGGCGTCTCGATCCACAACAGCTTCGCTCCGTCGAGAACCTCCAGCTGGGCATCGCCGGCGGTGGGAGCCGTGCGCACTTCGATGCCGTACGCGGTCAGCTGCTCGCGCACCAGCGGCAGCACCTGATAGCCGTCGTCGGGAAGGACGACGATGTCGCCGGCCCGCAGCTGCGAGAAGAGCACCGCGGAGATGGCGGCCATGCCGGAGGGGAAGGAGAGCGTCTCGACGGAGTCCTGCCCGGGTGCCTCCAGCTCGCCGATGGCGCGCTCCAGGAGCGTCCAGGTCGGGTTCTCGTCGCGGCCGTAGGTGTACGGGCCGGTGGGCTCACCGGGCAGATGGAAGTGCGCGGCGAAGACCGGGCCGGGAAGAGTCGGCTCGTACTTGACGGGCTCGGGCAGCCCGGCACGCACCGCCCGTGTGCCGTCGCCCGGCTCCGCCACCCGCGTGCCCTCGCTCTCTCCCGAGGGGCCCGTGCCCTCACCGTTCGCCGTGACGAAATCCCCTGACGTCATGCCGCTCGTCCTCCCACTTGCTCTCGTACCGCGGCGAGCAGACCTGGGCTCGCCGCCTCCACCATCTCAAGACATTCCTCGAAGCCGTCCATATGTCCGTAATACGGATCGGGGACGTCCAGGTCGTCGCATGCGGCCGGGTCGTACGAGCGCAACAGCCGGACCTTGCCCGCGTCCTCGGCACTGGTCGCGAGGCGGCGCAGGGCCTTGAAGTGGCCGGTGTCGAGGGCGATGACGAGATCGAGCCGGGAGAACCACGAGGCCTGGAACCGCCGGGCCGCGTGGTCGCTCTCGTAGCCGCCCGCTTCCAGCACGGCGACGGTGCGCTCGTCGGCGCCGTCGCCCTCGTGCCAGCCGTCCGTGCCCGCGCTGTCGACCTCGACCAGGTCACCGAGTCCGGCTTCCGCGACATGGGCGCGGAACACGGACTCGGCCATCGGCGAGCGGCAGATGTTGCCGGTGCAGACGAAGCAGACGCGGTAGGTCATCGGACTCTCTCAGTCGTTGTCGGGCAGGACGACATTGAGCGCCCAGGAGACGACCGAGATGATCAGGCCGCCCAGGACGGCGGTCCAGAAGCCCTCCACGTGGAAGCTCAGGTCGAGTTTGTCGGAGAGCCACGAGGTCAGCAGCAGCATCAAGGCGTTCACCACAAGGGTGATCAGGCCGAGCGTGAGGATGAAGAGCGGGAAGGTCAGCACCTTCACGACCGGCTTGACCAGGAAGTTCACCAGTCCGAAGACCAGTGCGACGAGGAGGAGCGTGGCTATCTTCTTGCCCGTGCTGTCGCCCGTCAGGGTGATCTTGTCGAGCAGCCAGACGGCGACGGCCAGGGCCCCCGCGTTGGCGAGCGTCTTGACTACGAAATTCTTCATGTGTCTGATCGTGGCAGAGAGATCGACTGGCAAGAAGGGGCTGTGGACACAGCCTGCGGTGCACAAGAGCGGACGAGGGCGATGAAGGCATTCCGACTGGATGAACTGGAGGCGGAACGCGCCGCCAACGACGGCGCCTACCTGCAGTTTCTGCGTGAGCGGAACATGTCGGTCGGGCTGTACGCGCTCGACGCGGGAGGCCTCGATCCGCAGAAGCCGCACGCTCAGGACGAGGTGTACTTCGTGGTGAGCGGGCGTGCGTCGATCACGGTCGGCCTGGAGACCACCCAGGTTGCGCGGGGCAGCGTCGTCTACGTACCCGCGGGGGTCGCCCACAAGTTCCACCACATCACGGAGGACCTGCGGGTCCTGGTGGTGTTCTCTCCGCCCGAGAGCTGACCCGCGTCTCAGGGTTCCCTAGGGGGACGGTCAGGGGAGGACAAGGGGTGCGAGGCCACCGCACCTCCCCCTCTCCGGCCTAGCATCGGATGCGAGACATCAGAGAACCCGGAATCAGTGTCCCGGCGTCGGGGCCACGGGCTAGGAGAGGTAAGGACAGGGCGATGCGAGAGATCTTCAACGGTATGCCGTGGTGGGTGAAGTGGGTCGCGGTGCCGGTCATCGCCCTGGTGGTGTTCGGCACTCTGATAGCGAGCGTCGTCGGCTTCCTCATCGGCCTGCTCTTCAAGCTGCTCATCTTCGTCGCGCTGGTCGGCGGGCTGATCTACATCGTGCGGAAGTTCATGTCGAGTTCCTCCTCGCACAGCGACTGGTGAGGCGCGAGAGGGTGGGCGGGAGGTAACGGAAAAAGGGGAAAGGGAACCCAAGGTTCCCTCGGGCGGGGGAAGTTTTCCGGCGAGGCCGTATGCGAGCGGTGACTGGCGGTTAGAGTCCGGAACCCGCGGGGTCGACCCCGCGGGCAGCGCACAGCCCCCTCCCGTGTCTCCCCGCACGGGCGGTCCTCCTCGCGCTACGGAGTGCCCCTTGGCCATGGTTCACACCGCACCCGCACCATCAGTCGCTCCACCCTTCCGGCGATCGGGCACGCCCGCGGCGGCACGCGTTGCACCGCTCCAGCCGCGTACCTCGCCGGGGGAGCCGCCGCTTTCACGCACCTCGCCGGCCCCGCCCAGGGAGCCGGCGCCTCCTCGAACTCCGACGGTGGAGGCCCCCGCTCGGCGCATCTCGCCGACGGAAGGGCTCACCGGGGGCAGCAGGCCGTCGGTGACTCGCGGTTCGCCCTCCCCGGTCGCGGGGACGGCACGGCTCGCCCGCACCCCTCCCGCGGAGCCCGAGGCCGGTCCTCTGGACTCTCACCCGACCACCCTGATCGGCTCGGTCCAGCGGGCGATGCGTCTGCTGGAGGCCGTCGCCTCGCGTGAGCAGGGCGCGCCCGCCAAGCAGCTCGCCCGGGAGGCGGGACTCGCGTTGCCGACCGCGTACCACCTGCTGCGCACTCTGGTTCACGAGGGCTATCTGCGCCGTGACAGAGGGCTGTTCTTCCTCGGCGAGGCCGCTGAGCGGCTGAGCAGCAGCGGAGCCCAGCAGAAACGTCGCAGCACGGTGAGGGACACGCTCGCGCACTGGCGCGATGCGCTCGGCGCACCCGTGTACTACGCGGTCTACCGCGACGGCGAGATCGAGGTCATGTGTGTCGCCGACACCCCGGCGAACCCCGCGGTCAAGGAGTGGGCCGACTTCCGTGAGACCGGGCACGCCCACGCCATCGGCCAGTGTCTGCTGGCCCAGCTGGACGACGAGTCCCGGCGTGACCACCTCGACCGCTACCCGGTGCAGCCGATCACTCCTTACACGGTGCGTGACAAGGATCGGCTGCTGCGACGCCTGGAACGGACGGGGCGGATGGAACCGGTGACTGAGCGCCAGGAGTACGCGCTGGGCACGGTCTGTGCCGCGATCCCGGTCACCGCGGGCAGCTCGGCAGCGGCCGTGGCGCTTTCCCTCCCTTCCCACCAGGTCGACCGACTGCTGCCCGCGGCACGGAAGTTGCAGAGCGAAGTCGGCAGGCTGCTAGGAACACTCGCCATCTCTATCAGTATCTGAAAACTCACTCCTTGTAATGCGGCATGCACGTTGAGCAAGATTTCCAGCAGTGTCAGGGGGATGATTCCTGGCCAGGCGATGGCAAACGACGGGGTAGGCGATGCGCGAGTCGGTGCAGGCAGAGGTCATGATGAGCTTCCTCGTGTCCGAGGAGCTGTCCTTCCGCATTCCGGTCGAGCTGCGATACGAGACCGGTGATCCGTACGCCGTGCGGCTGACCTTCCACTTGCCCGGCGACGCGCCCGTGACCTGGGTGTTCGGGCGGGAGCTGCTGATCGACGGAGTCGGCAGGCCGTGCGGTGACGGCGATGTGCACATCGCTCCGGCCGACCCGGAGGCGTTCGGCGAGGTGCTGATCCGGCTTCAGGTCGGTGGGGACCACGCGCTGTTCCGGTCCGGGGCCGCGCCGCTCGTCGCGTTTCTCGACCGGACGGACAAGCTGGTGCCGCTCGGTCAGGAGCGCTCCCTCGCGGGTTTCGACACCTCCCTCGACGAGGCGCTCGACCGCATCCTCGCGGAGGAGCAGAGCGCGGGCTGAAGCCTCGGCAGTCCGGAGCGGAGTAACGCTTCCTCACAAGGGGCGTCCATGCAGGATGGTTTCAGCGCTTCCGGTGGACGGCTCAGTGCTTGCGGCGGCGTCCCTTCCCGCTCCGTGCCGGCGTCCTGGCGGCCGAGGGCTGAACGGGGACGGGTTCGGCCCCTTCACGGTCCGCGGCGACCACCAGGGCGGCCAGCGCGGTCGTCACCGGCACCGCTGCGACCAGACCGATCGATCCGACCAGGGTGCGCACGATCTCCTCAGCGACCAGTTCGCTGTTGGCGACGGTTCCTACGCTGCTCTGTGCGATCGAGAAGAGCAGCATCAGCGGCAGCGCGGCGCCCGCGTATGCCAGGACGAGCGTGTTGACGACCGACGCGATGTGGTCGCGGCCGATACGGATGCCCGCGCGGTACAGGCCACGCCGGCCCATCGTGGGATTCGCCTCGTGCAGTTCCCAGACCGCCGACGTCTGCGTCACCGTCACGTCGTCGAGGACGCCGAGCGAGCCGATGATGACTCCGGCCAGCAGCAGGCCGCTCATGTCGATGGACGGGTACAGACCGTGGATCAGGCCGGTGCTGTCGTCGGTGTTGCCGGTCAGTACGGCCCAGTCGATGAAGACCGAGCCCAGGAGACCGATCAGCACCAGTGAGAGAAGGGTGCCGACCACCGCCACGGATGTCCGGGCCGACAGACCATGACACATGTAGAGCGCGATCAGCATGATCGCGCTGGATCCGACAACGGCCACGAGCAGCGGGTTCGAACCCTGCAGGATCGCGGGCAGGATGAAGAAGTTCAGGATCATGAAACTGATGGCCAGGGCGACCAGCGCCATGACGCCGCGCATCCGACCGATCACCACGACCACCACGGCGAAGATCAGGGCGAGCAGCGCCAGGGGCAGCTTCCGGTTCGCGTCCGTGACCGAGTACTGGAGATCCTTGGGAGCCGAGGGCTCGTACGCGACGACGACCTTCTCGCTCTGATGCAACTGCCGTGACTGATCCGGCTGAACGATCTCGAAGAACGTACGGCCCTTGTCCTTGCCGGTGTCGATCCGGACCGTCGCCTTCTTGCATCTACCCGCTGCCTGCCGCTGAGCGGAGGATCCCTCGGCGGTGGAGGTGTCGCCCGTCGGGGTTTCCGCGGAGGCGTTCACGGACTTGCAGTCCACCTGGTCGATCCTGGTGACAGTCGCCTGCTGGGTCTGCCGGTCGAATCCGACACCGGTGCGCTGGTGGGAAGGCGCGCCGCCGGGCCACAGCACCACGAGACCCACCGCCACCGCGGCTGCGAAGGGGATGAGCACCGCGGCGATGACCTTGCGCAGATGCTTGGAGACCGGCGCGGCGGGACCGTGGCTGTGCGAGTGCCCGTGCCCGGCGCTCGGACCCTCCCCATGGCCACCGACGGGATCCGGCCCGTGTCCGCCGCCGGGACCGTGGTGATCACTGCCCGGTCCGGGACCAGGTCCACCACCCGGCCCGTGTCCATGACCATGCCCGTTGCCGGAGCCGTGCCCATGGCCGTCGTCGGAGCCCGGGCGCCGCGGCGGCTCGGGCGGCGGGAACGGGTGCTGCTGGGTGGTTGTCACCGCCCGATCATCGCAAGGACGGCAAGGGCCCTCTGTTCACCGCGCCAAATATGACGCTAGCGTGGAGGCACCTTTGCACACGCGGGAGCTCGGAGCACCGGGCTGAGAGGGCGCTGACCTCCGTCTTCGCGATGTTTCACATGAAACATCGACGAACGGAAGCCGCTGCGTCGACCGCTGAACCTGTTACCGGGTAATGCCGGCGTAGGGAGTAGGTCTCATGACCAACAAAGATGTACGCACGTCTGCCTCCAGTCAGACGGACGGGGCTTCGCCGCCGTCCCCGAACGGCGAGGCCGGGAAGTCCATCGGCTGGCACAAGGCGTACCTCGGGGGCACGCGTTCCGATCTGCGGGTGCCGGTTCGCCAGGTGCACCTCACCAACGGTCAGTCCGTGACTCTGTACGACACCTCCGGCCCGTACACCGATCCGACCGTCGACACCGAGGTGCGCAGGGGACTGGCTCCGCTGCGCGAGAGCTGGATCATCGCCCGCGGAGACACCGAGGAGTACGCGGGCCGTCCTGTCCGCCCCGAGGACGACGGGATCAAGCACACATCCCCGCGCGGGGGCTTGCGCAACCTCGACGCCGTTTTCCCCGGGAGGCCGCGCCAGCCGCGCCGGGGACGTGCCGGGCAGGCGGTCACCCAGCTCGCGTACGCGCGACGCGGCGAGATCACGCCCGAGATGGAGTTCGTGGCGATCCGCGAGAACGTCGACACCGAGGTCGTACGGGAGGAGATCGCCGCCGGCCGGGCGGTGCTGCCGGTGAACGTCAACCACCCGGAGATCGAGCCGATGATCATCGGCAAGCGGTTCCTGGTGAAGGTCAACGCCAACATCGGCAATTCCGCGGTCACTTCCTCCATCGAGGAGGAGGTCGAGAAGATGACCTGGGCGACCCGCTGGGGCGCCGACACGGTCATGGACCTGTCGACCGGACGCAACATCCACACCACGCGCGAATGGGTGCTGCGCAACTCCCCCGTCCCCATCGGTACGGTGCCGCTCTATCAGGCGCTGGAAAAGGTCGACGGCCGGGCCGAGGAGCTGACCTGGGAGATCTACAAGGACACGGTCATCGAGCAGGCCGAGCAGGGCGTGGACTACATGACGGTCCACGCGGGCGTTCGCCTGGCATACGTGCCGCTCACCGCCAACCGAAAGACCGGCATCGTCTCGCGTGGCGGCTCGATCATGGCGGCATGGTGCCTCGCGCACCACAAGGAGTCGTTCCTGTACGAGAACTTCGAGGAGCTCTGCGAGATCCTCGCCGCGTACGACGTCACCTACTCGCTCGGCGACGGTCTGCGGCCCGGCTCCATCGCGGACGCCAACGACGCAGCGCAATTCGCGGAGTTGAGGACGCTCGGGGAACTCAACACGATCGCGAAGCGTTTTCAGGTACAGACGATGATCGAAGGCCCGGGGCATGTCCCGATGCACAAGATCAAGGAGAACATCGACCTTCAGCAGGAGATCTGTGATGAAGCTCCGTTCTATACGCTCGGCCCGCTGACGACGGACGTCGCGCCGGCGTACGACCACATCACTTCCGGCATCGGTGCCGCGATGATCGCCTGGTGGGGCACGGCCATGCTCTGCTACGTCACGCCCAAGGAGCACTTGGGCCTGCCCGATCGTGACGACGTCAAGACCGGCGTCATCACCTACAAGATCGCCGCCCACGCAGCCGACCTCGCCAAGGGGCACCCAGGTGCACAGGATTGGGATGACGCGCTCTCCGACGCCCGCTTCGAGTTCCGGTGGGAGGACCAGTTCAACCTGGCTCTCGATCCGGACACGGCAAGGGAGTTCCACGACCAGACCCTGCCGGCCGAACCTGCCAAGACGGCCCACTTCTGCTCCATGTGCGGGCCGAAGTTCTGCTCGATGAAGATCAGCCAAAGCATCACGGAGCGGTTCGGTGGTGCGGCGACTGAGGGGGTATCAGCCGACGAGATCGCTGAGGGGATGCTCCAGAAATCCAAGGAGTTCGCCGAGGCGGGCAACCGCGTGTACCTGCCACTGGCCGACTGAGCCGCTC
This sequence comes from Streptomyces sp. NPDC002742, assembly GCF_042888885.1. NCBI lineage: Bacteria > Bacillati > Actinomycetota > Actinomycetes > Kitasatosporales > Streptomycetaceae > Streptomyces > Streptomyces sp. NPDC002742. Next base: position 204,300 of record NZ_JBIAQF010000006.1, on the reverse strand, counting down.
CACAGGGACGTGGTCCGGGGCGCACACCCGGACCACGTCCCTCGGCCGGTCATGGCGCGGTGTCCTGCGGGTACCAACGCAGTTCCACCGTGTTGCCGTCGGGGTCCTGGACGTAGACCGAGGTGGCGGTGCCCCGCGCGCCGAAGCGTTCCACGGGGCCCTGAATCACCGTGAACGAACCCGACGCGATGACCTCGTTCCAGTCCAGTGGTTCCACGGTGAGACAGATGTGGTCGACGTTGGACTCCCCGCGGGCATGGGCGACCAGGTCGATGATGGTTTCCGCGGTGATTCTCACCGACGGGAACGGGGCCTGGCCGCCCCGCCACTCGGCGACGCGTACGGGTGCCAGGCCGAGCAGTCCGGTGTAGAAGGCCAGGGACCGTTCGACGTCCTCGACGTTGAGCACCAGATGGTCGAACGCCTTGACACGCACGGTGGTCACTTCGTCTCCAGGGCGACGGCGAGGCGAAGCCACTCGCTGAACAGGGCGGGATCGACGTCGGCGGACCTGCTGAGCTTCACGGAGGCCATGTGGCGGGCTCCGGCGACCAGCCGGCCCGATGGATCGGCCACTTCCTGGCCACGCCAGAGGCCGAAGGTGACGTAGGACTTGTAGGCCTTGAGCAGGCAGATCGGGGTCTGACCCGGCTTGTCTCCGAGGCTCCAGGTGGGATGGCCGTGCCACAGCGCACCGGAGCCGTCTGGGAGGGCCGAGTCGATGACAGACCTGGTCCTCTCGCCGACGTCGCGCAGCGGGCCGTCGAGATCGTTCAGGTAGGAGGTGATGTCCGAGGAGTTCATGCGGGTCCCGTTCAGGAGGGGTGCGGTGGGTGGGTGGATGCGAGCTCCGATGTGCCTTTGTGTCTGTGCGCGACCGCATTGGGCCTGCCTGCCCGTGTCGCTGCGTTCGGACGTCTCGGCGGCCGTGTGCTCGGGTGTCCGTGGGACTCGTCGGCTCTTCTCCGAGGGCCGGGTGGACGTGTTCCAGGATCCGCCGCAGGGCAGGCGCCATCAAGGCGTGATCGTCATACAATCGTTGAGCCAGATTTAACGCTGGGGGTTTCATGCTGGAGCGACTGGAGGTCGAGGCCTTCCTGACGCTGACCGAGGAACTGCACTTCGGCCGGACCGCCGAGCGGTTGCTGATCACGACCGGGCGGGTCAGCCAGGTGATCAAGAAACTGGAACGCAGAGTCGGCGGCTCGCTGTTCGAACGTAACAGTCGTTCCGTCGTGCTCACCCCGATCGGCAGACAACTGGCGGACGATCTGACGCCGTTGGTCGCCGGGATGGAGGCGGCGCTGCGAAGGGCGGCCGACGCGAGTCGTGGGGTCACCGGGGAACTGCGGGTCGCCTTCCTCGGCGAGTGGACGGCCCCCGCACTGCTCAGGGCGGTCGGTCTGTTCGGCGAGCGCCATCCCGACTGCCGGGTCGACGTGCGGGAGGTTCAGCTGTCCAACTCCCGCGCGAGTCTGCTGGACGGTTCGATCGACGTCCTGCTCGCCTCGTTCCCCTTCGACGGAATGGCCTGCGGCCCCGCGCTGCTGCGGGAGAGACGCGTGCTGGCCGTGGCGGCCGGTCATCCGCTGGCCGGCGAGGAGCGGGTGTCCGTCGAGGTGCTCGCGGAACATCCCGTGGTGCAGTACCCCCAGGTGACCTCGGCGGGGTTCAAGCGGGACCGCACACCGGACCGCACCCCCTCGGGCAGGTCCGTTCCGAAGGGCCCGGTCGGCGGGTCGTTCTCCGAAATGCTGACTCTGGTCGCGATGGGCCGGGGCGTCCTCCCGGTCGGAGAGCACTCGCGGCAGTACTACCCCCGGCCCGATGTCGCCTACGTGCCCCTTCACGACGCGCAGCCGATCGAACGGGGACTGGTGTGGATGGAGGGCAACACCACCGAGCGGCTTCGGGAGTTCGTACGGGCGGCGACCGACGCGGCCGGATCTCCCTGAGTCGGTGCCTGATGCCCGCGTCCGGCGCTCGGTGGTGTTCACCGGGTCCGCCGTCTTCGGCGGCGTGGGGAGTGGGGCGTGGGGTGTGATGCAAGAGCCACGCGGCACGCGAGTGTGGCGTGCGCGTGTGGCGTGCGGGCGTAGGCACCAGGGCCGCCCGGTGTGCGTGTAGGCGTATAGGTCGGTTCCGGTGGCGGGTTCTCTAGGCAGACTGGGCTCATGACACCGACATCGATGAGCAAGGGCGCCAACATTCCAGTTGCCGCGCAGGAGGTGCAGGTCGTGCTCGGCTGGTCCGGGGGCCCCGGTACGCCGGACGCCGACGCCTCGGCTCTGCTGCTCCGCGCGGACGGACGGGTGCGGGACGACGGTGACTTCGTCTTCTACAACCAGCCCAGGCACGCCTCCGGTGCCGTTCGTCACCTGGGGAAGCGGAGGGAAGGCGACGCAACGACGGACACCGTCGGAGTGGACCTGCGTGCCCTGGAGCCGGAGATCCAGCGGGTCGTCCTGGGCGCCTCCGCCGACGGGGGCACCTTCGGCCGGCTGTCGGGCCTGCGGCTGAGGCTGCTCGACGCCGGGACCGGGCTGGAGCTGGCGCTCTTCGAGATGGAGGCGACGACGGAGACCGCGTTCATCGGGGGTGAACTGTATCTGCGGGGCGGTCGGTGGAAGTTCCGCGCGGTGGGTCAGGGGTACGACTCCGGACTCGCGGGCCTGGCCACCGACTTCGGGATCAGCGTGGACGAGGAGCCGAACGCGTCCGGGAGCGCCGGCTCCACGGGCGCGGGCTCCATGGGCGCGGTCTCCCGAGCCGCGGGCTCCGGAGATGCCTCGTCCGGGGCAGCGGCACCTTACGCGGCCCCGCCTGCCGTTCCACCCCGGCCCAAGGTGACGCCGGCTTCCGCATCGATGCCCCCGTCCGCATCGGCACCCCCGCCCGCACCGATGCCGGCGCCGGCGCCTGCCCCTGCCCCTGCCCCTGCCCCTGCGACCGTGCCCGTCCCGACGGCTCCCTCCGCACCTCCGGCCCCGGTCGTCGGCTCGGCTCCTCGTCTCATCAAGGGCGAGGACCGGTTGCCCGTGGACATGCGCAAGCGGCTCTCCCTGCGCAAGGAGCAGGTGGCGGTCAGTCTGCGCAAGCACGGGGCGGTGGGTGTGACGGCGCGCGTCATCCTCGTTCTGGACGCCTCCGGGTCGATGTCGTTCCTGTATTCGAGGGGTGTCGTGGCCGATGTGGTGGAGCGCATGGCCGCGGTGGCCGCGCAGTTGGACGACGACGGAGAGATGCAGGCGTGGACCTTCGCGTCGAACCCGGCCCGGTTGCCCGACCTTGCCCTGGGGGACCTGCCGGAGTGGCTGGAGCGCCATGTCCGGGTCGGTGAGCTGACCTTGTTCCGGCGGAGCAGGAAGCCGCGCAAGGGGCTGTTGCCGGGGCAGGTGGACATGAGGGCGGTCGGGATCCAGAACGAGGAGCAGAAGGTGATCGCCGAGGTCCGGACGTATGTCCGCGAGCATCCGGCCGCCGATCCCACGCTGGTGCTCTTCTTCTCCGACGGCGGTGTCTACCGCAACAAGGAGATCGAGAAGGAACTGCTGGAGGCGGTGGACGAGCCGGTCTTCTGGCAGTTCGTCGGACTGGGGCGGTCCAACTACGGCGTTCTGGAGCGGTTCGACACGCTGCCGGGCCGACGCGTCGACAACGTGGGCTTCTTCGCGGTCGACGACATCGGCGACGTACCGGATCCGGAGCTCTACGACCGGCTGCTGTCCGAGTTCCCTTCGTGGACGAGGGAGGCGCGGCGGCTGGGCATCATCTGAGACGGTCCGAGGCAGCGGATGACCCCCGCGGGACCGCCTCAGCGCGGCCGTACAGGCTCCGCTTCCGTGACGGATGTACTGGCTCGCACCCGCGACGGCCGTACGGGCCCGCACCCGTGGCAGCCTTACTGGCCCGTATCTGTGACGGACGCGCAGGCTCGCACAGGTGACGCCCGTCGGGCCCGCGCGCCCGCGCGGGACCCGATTCTCCCTCGAGCCCGGCCGTCGGCCGACCGGGTCACTCGGGCTGGTGTTCCGGCCCCCCGAAGTCCGGGCTGGTGAAGTCCGGGCTGGAGAAGCTCGGGCGCGGGCCGGCCGCGGGTCCGCCGTCGGGGCTGCTGAACCCCGGCCGGTCGTAGCCGAGGTGGGGAATCCGGCTCGGAGCCGGTGCCGGGCGACCCAGTGCCGCCGAGCCCGGGTCCGCGAGGGCTTCCCGGAGAAACGGCAGGATGCCGTGCTCCAGCAGGGCGTCGCGCCAGGCTTCCCTGGCCCGCTCGACCTGTTCGGTCAGTTCGCCGCCCGCTCCGGCCCGGAGCGACGACGAGCTGTTGCGCAGTGCGGTCAGCAGCAGTCCGGTCGCGGCGACGAGAATCGCGGCCGCCGTGACCGCGCCGAAGACCCATCCGGTGGTCAGGAGGGTCCTGGCGATGGCAGGCGCGGGATCGAGCATCTTCAGGACGTAACCCACGAGCAGGAAGATCACCGCGGCTGTCCCGGCGAGGACGGGGGCGAGCACCGCGACGACGGCGACCGCGCCGGCACCGGCCGTCTCGGTGACCTCTCCCACGGTGGCGGCGAGCCCCATCGCGGTCGTGTCCGGCTCCGTGGAGCCGACTTCCTCGTCGACGACCGGGGTGGACCGCACCGGGCGGCGCAGTTCCTCGCGGACCTTCACATAGTGCGTGTACTCGTCCGACGCGGCCGTCGTGATGAGAACTGTGGCGTTGAGCGCCATGGTGCGCAGTTGTTCGAGGTTGAGCCGCTGGCCGACAGCGGCGAGTTCCGGGCGGTGTGGTGCGGAGCGCAGCGCCTCATCGAGGATCCGCTCGTAGTCCTGGCGGTCCTCGCTCAGCAGGTGCTGCGGAACGCTGTTCATCTGCATCCCCCGATGCTCCGTAGGGCTGATGGCTCGCACGCTGACGAGCCGTTGGGCAGAAACGGAGGGGAGCCTGCTACGGATAAGCCGATGGTAGAGCGGTGACGGCACGCCGTGACAGGGGGTTTCCGGAAATTGGCCCCCGGCCGATGTGATCCGTCCGCGGGACGCCTGCCCGGTGAACGCTCAGATATCCAGCGGAAGTTGCTGGACCAGCAGCTTTCCGGCCATGGTCACTCCGCCGTCCATCGCGATGGCCAGCCCGTCGGCGTAGAGGTGCGGTCCTTCGACCACGGGGCCCGCACCCGCCTCGCCGTCCTCCGGGCCGACCTCTCCGAGAAGGTACGGGATGGGGCTGTGACCGTGGACGACGCGCGTGCCGCCGTATACGTCGAGCAGTTCGCGGACGGCCTCGGCGCCGTCGTCGCGGAAGGCGAAGCGGCGGGTGAACTTGCGGAAGAGGTCCCAGCATTCGTCCGCGTCGTTGCGGGTGAGGGTTTCGCGGACGGTGTCGTTGACCGCTTCGATGGAGTCGCCGTAGTCGAGATAGGCGGTGGTGTCGGAGTGCACCAGGAGGTGCCCGTCGACCTGTTCCATGGCGTCGAGGCGAGCCATCCACTGCAGGTGGTGGTCCTGGAGGCGGTCCATGTCCGTTTTTTGGCCGCCGTTGAGCAGCCAGGCGGCCTGGAAGGTGGCGGTACCCGCGCCGGAGCTGACGGGGGCGTCGCCGAACCTCTTGGCGCCGAGCAGCAGCAGCTCGTGGTTGCCCATGAGTGCCTTGCAGTAGCCACCGGCCGCGGCCGCCTCGGCGGACAGCCGCATCACGAGGTCGATCACGCCGATGCCGTCCGGGCCGCGGTCCGTGAAGTCGCCGAGGAACCACAGCCGCGAGGTGCCGGCCGACCAGTTGCCCGCGGGGTCGACGAGGCCCTTCTCCCGGAGCGCGTCGACGAGCTGGTCGAGATAGCCGTGCACATCCCCGACGACGTACAGCGGGCCGGGGCCCGCGCCGGGTGCCGGGGCGTGGATGCCGGCGGGGTCGACGGCGACCTGGAGGGTGTCACCCCGATTGATGACCGGCAGATCGCGCTGTGTGGGGGTGTACCCCTCGGAGAACTCTCCCGGAAACTCCGCGGGAGACTCCCCGGACATGTACGGCGAGGACTCTCCCGACGCGTACCGCGCGGTCCCCCCGACGGGTCCGGCGCCCTCGCCCTGAGGCGTGTCCTGCGCATACGGACCGGTCTCATGGACGTACCCGGGTACCCGGAAGTCGCGCAACGTCGCCGTCCGCGTCACCTCGGGTCCCTGACCGGCCCCCTGAGTCATCGACCCCTCCACCACGATCGCGCCGCATCTGCACCGGTTCGGACTGCCTGGTCGCAGCGGCCCGCGGTGTCGTCCGCCCATCATAGGAATGCGGATCGCGCCATGTGATGACCCAGGGGTGGTGAATCGGAACAGGAGCCCAGTTCACCGCGGTTTTCGCCCGAATTGGGCGGGGCTGGTCCCGCCCTTGTCGTATCGGGCGTCAACCCTGCTCGGGTGATCGGGGCGGACTGACGGTCGTACGGGGCGGACGACGCTGCGACGAGGTCCTCACGATCAGCTCCGTCGGTATCACCTGCTCGACCGGTTGGTCCGATTCGACCCCCTCGATGGCGTCGATCAGCAGCTGGACGACGGCTGTGCCGATTCTGCGCGGTTTGAGGGAGAGGGTCGTGACGGGAGGCTCGGTGCTGGCGTAGACCGTCGACTCGCTGCAGCAGACCAGCAGCAGGTCGTCGGGTACGCGCAGACCGTAGCGGCGGGCCGCGGCCAGCAGGTCGGTGCCGTTCGGGTCGAAGAGGCCGTAGACGGCGTCCGGGCGGTCGGGCCGGGCGAGGAGGCGATCGGCGGCGACGGCTCCCGCGCACGGATCGTGTGCCGGATAGGCCTCGTACACCGGATCCTGGCCCACGCTCTCGCACCAGCGCAGGTATGCGGTGGTGGAGAGGTGGGTGTACGTGTCCGTGGTGGTGCCGGTGAGGAGGCCGATGCGGCGGGCTCCCGCGGCGGCGAGGTGGTCGAGGATGCCGAGGACGGCGGCCTCGTGGTCGTTGTCCACCCAGGCGGTGACCGGGAGCGATCCCGCGGGCCGGCCGTCGGAGACGACCGGCAGCCCCTGGCGGACCAGTTCGCTGACGACCGGATCCTGGTCGGACGGGTCGATGACCACGGTTCCGTCCAGGGCGACGTTCGACCACACGTCGTGGCGGGAGGTCGCGGGAAGGATGACCAGGGCGTATCCCCGGGCGAGCGCGGCCGAGGTGGCGGCTCTGGCCATCTCGGCGAAGTACGCGAACTCGGTGAAGGTGAAAGGTTCATCCCCGTACGTGGTGACGGTCAGGCCGATCAGACCCGACTTGCCGGTTCGGAGGGTTCGGGCCGCGGCCGACGGGCGATAGCCCAGCCGGTCGGCGACCTCGCGGACATGGCGTCGGGTGGCGTCCGGGAGCCGGCCCTTGCCGTTGAGGGCATCGGACACGGTTGTGATGGAGACCCCTGCTGCCGCGGCCACGTCTCTGATGCCCGCCCGGCCCGGCCGACCGCCTCGGCGGGAGGTCTCCGCCCGGCTCACCTGGTGCTTCCCTGCTGCTGTCATGGCGAGCCGATAGTAGGGCTCATACGGTGGGGTAGTGCGGACGCATATGCACGCGTTGACAGACACGTTTCTGCATGGTCCAAAGTACCTAACTTCCTTTGAAGCGAAGGTAGTTGGATAATCCAACCCCCGTACGTGACTTGTCGGCGCGCATGGGCCTGCCAAGTGGGCCATGTTTCGAAGAGGTCTCAACTCACCTGTACGAGGGATGCGCGCCACGGCGTGAGCCACCGGCGCATGTGGAGCCTGTCGACGCGCCCCCTTTTCGTACGACTTCGTAGGAGGAAGGCCGCGGCTCGTGCGACGGCGATGGCCGGGCCCGCGTACGCGGATGATCACCCGGCCGGACACGAGGTGGTGTCCGGTTGTCCACAGGCCATTCGCAGCGGCGCCGAATCCTCATAAGGTGAGAAGCATTGGTAGCCGGTGGTGGTCATGAGCCGCTGGTGGTCGCGAGGAGGACTGCGGTGAGCGAGACGAACCCCAAGCTGCGTGCGGAGCTGGCGGGTATCCCCACCTACAAGCCGGGCAAGCCCGCCGCGGCCGGTGCCGTGGCGTACAAGCTGTCCTCCAACGAGAACCCGTATCCGCCGCTGCCCGGGGTGGTCGAGAGCCTGGCCGCGGCGACCGGGTCGTTCAACCGCTACCCGGATATGGCGTGCACCGGCCTGATGAACGAGCTGTCGGACCGGTTCGGCGTCCCGGTCTCCCACCTGGCGACCGGCACCGGCTCGGTCGGCGTCGCGCAGTCGCTGCTGCAGGCGACGAGCGGTCCCGGTGACGAGGTCATCTACGCCTGGCGGTCCTTCGAGGCGTACCCGATCATCACGCAGATCAGCGGGGCCACCTCGGTGCAGGTGCCGCTGACCCCGGGTGAGGTCCACGACCTGGACGCGATGGCCGACGCCATCACCGACCGGACCCGGCTGATCTTCCTCTGCAACCCGAACAACCCGACCGGCACCGTGGTGCGCCGGGCCGAGCTGGAGCGGTTCCTGGACCGGGTCCCGAGCGATGTGCTGGTCGTCCTGGACGAGGCGTACCGCGAGTTCATCCGTGACGTCGAGGTGCCGGACGGTGTGGCGATCTACCGTGACCGGCCCAACGTCTGTGTGCTGCGCACCTTCTCCAAGGCGTACGGGCTGGCCGGTCTCCGGGTCGGTTTCGCGATCGCTCACGAGCCGGTGGCGGCGGCCCTGCGCAAGACGGCGGTGCCGTTCGGTGTGAGCCAACTGGCCCAGGACGCCGCGGTGGCGAGCCTGCGCGCCGAGGACGAACTGCTCGGCCGGGTCGGCTCCCTGGTGTCCGAGCGCACCCGGGTGGTCGACGCCCTGCGCGGTCAGGGCTGGACGGTGCCCGAGACCCAGGCCAACTTCGTGTGGCTGCGGCTGGGGGAGCGCACCCTCGACTTCGCCGCCCACTGCGAGCAGGCCGGTGTCGTCGTGCGTCCGTTCGCGGGCGAGGGCGTCCGCGTCACCATCGGCGAGACCGAGGCGAACGACATCTTCCTGAAGGCGACCGAGGGATTCCGCGAGGAGCTGTAGTCGTCCGGCGGAACACCGGCGCGCCGGAACACCTGCCCGCCGGAACACCTGCCCGCCGGACAGTACCTGTCCAGCGGGTGACGCCTGCCTGTCAGGCCGGGCTGCTCATCTGGCGGCGCCTGCCCATCGTCCCGCGCCTGTTCGCGGGCCGGCCTGTTCACCGGGCAGCGCCTGTGGGCGGCGCGGGCATCCGTCTGCGAGCCATGACCGAGGCCCCGTACGCGTTCACCGTGTACGGGGCCTCGGCGCGCGCGGCACGCTCGGGATGGGTGCGGGGCGGGGACAGGGAGCGGGCCCGGGAACCACTCGCGCACCAGGGGCCACCGTTCCCTCCCGTCGGGGGTCCATCGGTCCCGCTTAGGGACCCCCCACCCCTCATCCTTCGAACGGGCATGCGTCATAATTGCTTGTGAATGTGAACGCGTTCACAAGCGTGTCCTGTTGCTCCCGTGATGTCTGCGATAAAGCGGGCAAACTGCCGCTGTGACCACGGCGACGTAAGGAGACTGACGACGTGGAATTGGCTTTGGCGCCGGAGACTCTGGCGCGATGGCAGTTCGGCATTATCACCGTCTACCACTTCTTCTTCGTCCCCCTGACGATCTCGCTCGCGGCGCTCGTCGCCGGCCTGCAGACGGCCTGGGTACGTACGGAGAACCAGAAGTACCTCAGGGCCACCAAGTTCTGGGGCAAGCTCTTCCTGATCAACATCGCGATGGGCGTCGTCACCGGCATCGTCCAGGAGTTCCAGTTCGGCATGAACTGGTCCGCCTACTCACGCTTCGTCGGCGACATCTTCGGTGCGCCGCTCGCCTTCGAGGCTCTGATCGCCTTCTTCTTCGAGTCCACCTTCATCGGGCTGTGGATCTTCGGCTGGGACAGGCTCCCGAAGAAGCTCCATCTCGCCTGCATCTGGATGGTCTCGATCGGCACCGTCCTGTCTGCGTACTTCATCCTCGCGGCCAACTCGTGGATGCAGCACCCCGTCGGCTACCGGATCAACAAAGCGAAGGGGCGCGCGGAACTCACCGACTTCTGGCACGTGCTGACCCAGAACACCGCGCTCGCGCAGGCGTTCCACACCCTCACGGCGGCCTTCCTGACCGGCGGCGCCTTCATGGTGGGCATCGCCGCGATCCACCTGGTCCGCAAGAGGCACATCGCCATCATGAAGACCTCGCTGCGGCTCGGCCTGGTCACCGTCGTCATCGCCGGCCTGCTCACGGCGATCAGCGGTGACACCCTCGGCAAGGTCATGTTCAAGCAGCAGCCGATGAAGATGGCCGCCGCCGAGGCGCTGTGGGACGGCCAGGAATCCGCACCCTTCTCGATCTTCGCGTACGGGGACGTCAGCAAGGGGCACAACACCGTCGAGCTGTCGATCCCGGGGATACTGTCGTTCCTCGCCAACGACGACTTCAACTCGTATGTCCCCGGCATCAACGACACGAACAAGGCCGAGCAGGCGAAGTACGGTCCCGGTGACTACCGCCCCATCATCCCGGTCACCTTCTGGGCGTTCCGCTGGATGATCGGCTTCGGCATGGCGTCCTTCGTGATCGGCATCATCGGACTCTGGCTGACCCGCAAGAAGTTCATGCTGCCGCAGCACCTGAGGGTCGGTGAGGACGAGGCGCCGCACCTGGTCCTGTTCAAGAACAAGGCACTCGGCCCGACGCTCACCAAGTGGGGCTGGCGCATCGCCATCTGGACCCTGGCCTTCCCGCTGATCGCCAACTCCTGGGGCTGGATCTTCACCGAGATGGGCCGTCAGCCGTGGGTCGTCTACGGGGTTCTGCAGACCCGGTTCGGGGTCTCCCCCACCGTCTCGCAGGGCGAGGTCATCACATCGATGACCGTCTACACGGCGATCTACGCGATCCTCGCCGTCGTCGAGGTCAAGCTGCTCGCGAAGTACGTCAAGGCAGGGCCGCCCGAGCTCACCGACTCCGATCTCAACCCGCCCACCAAGATCGGCGGCGACTCGAGTGACGCCGACAAGCCGATGGCCTTCTCCTACTAGGCTCAGGGAGCTGCTGAGTCATGGAACTTCACAACGTCTGGTTCGTACTCATCGCGGTCCTCTGGATCGGCTACTTCTTCCTGGAGGGCTTTGATTTCGGAGTCGGCATCCTCACCAAGCTGCTGGCCCACGACCGCACCGAGAAGCGGGTGCTGATCAACACGATCGGTCCCGTGTGGGACGGCAACGAGGTGTGGCTGCTCACGGCGGGCGGTGCGACCTTCGCGGCCTTCCCCGAGTGGTACGCCACGCTCTTCTCGGGCTTCTATCTGCCTCTGCTGATCATCCTGGTCTGTCTGATCGTGCGTGGCGTCGCCTTCGAGTACCGGGCGAAGCGGCCCGAGGAGCACTGGCAGCGCAACTGGGAGACAGCCATCTTCTGGACCTCGCTGATCCCGGCGTTCCTGTGGGGTGTGGCCTTCGGCAACATCGTGCGCGGAGTGAAGATCGACCGGAACTTCGAGTACGTGGGCAACTTCTGGGACCTGCTCAACCCGTACGCGATCCTCGGTGGTCTGGTCACGCTGACCTTGTTCACCTTCCACGGGACGGTGTTCGTCGGACTCAAGACGGTCGGGGACATCCGGGAGCGGTCACGGAAGCTGGCGCTGCAACTCGGCTTGGCAACGGCCGTGTTGGCGCTGATCTTTCTGATCTGGACTCAGATGGACAACGGTGACGGCGCCTCGCTGGTCGCGCTGATCGTGGCCGTGGTCGCCCTCGTCGCGGCACTGGTGGCGGTCAACGGGGGTCGGGAAGGCTGGGCCTTCATGCTCTCGGGGCTCACCATCGTGGCCGCTGTCGCGATGCTCTTCCTGTCGCTCTTCCCGGACGTGATGCCGTCCTCGCTCAACGCGGACTGGAGCCTCACGGTCACCAATGCCTCGTCGAGCCACTACACCCTGAAGATCATGACCTGGTGTGCCGCGATCGCCACGCCGATCGTCCTGCTCTACCAGAGCTGGACCTACTGGGTGTTCCGCAAGCGCATCGGCACGCAGCACATCGCCGTGGACGTGTCGCACTGAATCCGATGTAATGGCATGTTTCACGTGAAACATGCCTGATGAGCCAGGGGTGTGTTTCACGTGAAACCAATCGATCCGCGTCTGCTCCGGTACGCCCGAGCCACCCGCCTCTTCCTTGTGGCGGTCGTGGGTCTCGGTGCCGTCGGAGCGTCGCTGGTCATCGCCCAAGCGATGCTCATCGCCGAAGTGGTGGTCGGTGCCTTCCAGCACGGTTCCTCTGTCGCTGAACTCCGCACCCCTCTGCTGCTGTTGGCGGCCGTCGCGGCTGGGCGCGCGATGGTGGCCTGGCTCACCGAGCTCGCCGCACACCGGGCGAGCGCCGCGGTCAAGTCGGAGTTGAGGGGCCGGCTGCTGGAGCGGGCCGCGTCCCTCGGGCCCGGGTGGCTCAGCGGCCAGCGCACGGGCTCACTGGTCGCCCTCGCGACGCGGGGGGTCGACGCCCTGGACGACTACTTCGCGCGCTATCTGCCGCAGCTGGGGCTCGCGGTGGTCGTCCCGGTGGCCGTACTGGCGCGGATCGTCACCGAGGACTGGGTGTCGGCGGCGATCATCGTCTGCACCCTGCCGCTGATCCCCTTGTTCATGATGCTGATCGGCTGGGCCACGCGCAGCCAGATGGACCGCCAATGGCGGATGCTGTCCCGGCTGTCCGGACACTTCCTGGACGTCGTCGCTGGACTGCCCACGCTCAAGGTGTTCGGCCGGGCCAAGGCGCAGGCCGAGTCGATCCGGAAGATCACCGGCGAGTACCGGCAGGCGACCATGCGGACGCTCCGGATCGCCTTCCTGTCGTCCTTCGCCCTGGAACTGCTCGCCACCATCTCGGTCGCACTGGTCGCGGTGACCATCGGGATGCGGCTCGTCCGCGGCGAGATGGACCTGTACGTGGGGCTCGTCATCCTCGTGCTGGCGCCCGAGGCCTATCTGCCGCTGCGGCAGGTGGGAGCCCAGTACCACGCCGCCGCCGAGGGGCTCGCGGCCGCCGAGGAGATCTTCGCGGTGCTGGAGACCCCGGCGCCGAAGTCCGGATCGCTGCGCGTGCCCGTGGGGGAGATCAGCTTCGAGGGTGTGACCGTGCGGTACCCGGGGCGCTCCGCGGACGCGCTCTCGGCCGCCTCCCTCACGGTCGAACCCGGTGAGACGGTGGCACTGGTCGGACCCAGCGGCGTGGGCAAGTCGACGCTGCTGAACGTCCTGCTCGGGTTCGTCGAGCCCACCGCGGGCCGGGTCCGGGCCGGGGGAGCCGATCTCGCCGAGGCCGACCTCACGGAGTGGCGCTCACGGATCGCATGGGTGCCGCAACGGCCGCACCTGTACGCCGGATCCATCGCCGAGAACGTACGGCTGGCGCGACCCGAGGCGGACGACGCGGCGCTGCGCAGGGCCCTCGTCGACGCCGGCGCGGCCGGATTCGTCGACGCGCTGCCCGCCGGGGCCGACACGGTCCTCGGCGAGGACGGAGCCGGGCTGTCGGCCGGCCAGCGTCAGCGCCTCGCACTCGCCCGGGCGTTTCTCGCGGACCGGCCCGTGCTCCTGCTCGACGAGCCGACCGCCTCGCTCGACGGGGCGACCGAGGCGGAGGTCGTCGCAGCGGTACGGCGGCTCGCCGTGGGGCGGACCGTCCTCTTGGTCGTGCATCGACCGGCCCTGCTGGAAGTGGCGGACCGGGTGGTGCGCCTGGAAGCCGCGGCGGTCGGCGACCCGCAGACGGCACTCGCGGCCGCCGTCGAGGTTTCCGGCCTCCCGCGGCCGGGCCGCACGCAGTCGCCCGTGGGCGGCGAGCCGGAAGGCGCGCTCTCGGACGACGGCGAAGGGCTCGCCCCGGCGTCCCGGAGCCGGGGTGGCTTGCTCGCCCGTGTGCGGGCCATGGCACTTCCCCGCCGTGGGCCGCTCGCCCTCGCCCTGCTCCTCGGCAGCCTCGCGCTCGGGAGCGCCGTCGGCCTGATGGCGACCTCCGGGTGGCTCATCTCGCGGGCCTCCCAGCAGCCGCCGGTGTTCTATCTGATGGTGGCCGTGACAGCGACCCGGACCTTCGGAATCGGACGGGCGGTGTTCCGGTACGCGGAACGGCTCGTGTCGCACGACGCCGTGCTGCGGATGCTGGCCGACACACGGGTCGCCGTCTACCGCCGTCTGGAACGGCTCGCACCCGCCGGGCTGCGGACCACCCGGCGCGGCGATCTGCTGTCGCGGCTCGTCGCCGACGTGGACGCCCTCCAGGACTACTGGCTGCGGTGGCTGCTGCCGGCCGGAGCCGCGCTCCTGGTGTCCGCCGCCACCGTCGCGTTCACCGCCTGGCTGCTGCCCGAGGCCGGCGCCGCTCTCGCCGCCGGTCTGCTGGCGGCCGGTCTCGGCGTTCCCCTGGTGACCGGCGCCGTGGCGCGCCGCGCCGAGCGACGGCTGGCTCCCGCGCGCGGCGTGCTGGCGACCCGGGTCGCCGATCTGCTCACGGGGACCGCCGAGTTGACCGTCGCGGGTGCGCTGCCCGCCCGTACGGCGGAGACGCGCCGGGCCGACGCCGTCCTCACCCGCATCGCCTCGCGAGCCGCGACCGCCACCGCGCTCGGCGACGGACTCACGGCCCTCGTGTCCGGTCTCACCGTCACGGCCACCGGTCTTGTCAGCGCTCAGGCGGTCGCCGCCGGACGTCTGCACGGCGTGCTGCTGGCTGTCGTCGTCCTCACCCCCCTCGCCGCCTTCGAGGCCGTCATGGGACTGCCGCTCGCCGTCCAGTACCGGCAGCGGGTGCGCAAGAGCGCGGAGCGCGTGTACGAGGTGCTGGACGCCACCGATCCCGTACGCGAACCCGAGCAGCCGCGGCCGGCGCCCGCGTCGCCGTTCCCGCTCCGGGTGGAGGGGCTGCGGGCCCGGCACGCGGGACAGGACCGGGACGCGCTGGCCGGCCTCGATCTGACCCTCGAAGAGGGCCGCAGGATCGCTGTGGTCGGCACGTCCGGAGCCGGCAAGACCACGCTCGCGCAGGTGCTGCTGAGGTTCCTGGACGCGGGAGCGGGGACGTACACGCTGGGAGGGGCGGACGCGTACGGGATGGACGGGGACGAGGTGCGCAGGCTGGTCGGGCTGTGCGCCCAGGACGCGCATCTCTTCGACAGCACCGTGCGCGAGAACCTGCTGCTCGCCCGCAAGGACGCGACCGAGGCCACATTGCGCGACGCGCTCGGGCGGGCCAGGCTCCTCGACTGGGTGGACGGACTGCCCGACGGGCTCGACACCCTGATCGGTGAGCACGGGGCCCGGCTGTCCGGGGGCCAGCGCCAGCGACTCGCGCTGGCCCGTGCGCTGCTCGCCGATTTCCCCGTACTCGTTCTCGACGAACCGGCGGAACACCTCGACCTGCCGACGGCCGACGCGCTCACCGCCGATCTGCTGGCCGCGACGGCGGGCCGTACGACCCTGCTGATCACACACCGGCTGGCAGGTCTTGACGCGGTGGACGAGGTGGTCGTCCTCGCAGGGGGACGGGTGGTCCAGCGCGGGGCGTTCGCGGAGCTGTCGGCCGTCGAGGGACCGCTGCGGGAGATGGTGGAACGGGAGACCGCGGGAGATCTGCTGGCGGGCGCGGTGGCGCGCTGAGCGCCGCGCGGGCGGGCGGGGCGTAAGTGGTGGGTCCGGTGGCGTACTGCGGGCTGTGCGGGCTGGGCCTGGTGGCGTGGTGAGGGCTGTGCGGGCGGGCCGTGAGGGCCGGGCCCGGTGGCGTGCTGAGGGCCATGTGGGCAAGGGTATGGGCGGGTCGTGGCTGGGCCCGTGGGACGTGGTGGGTCCCGGATTCCGTTTCCGTCCTCTCCCCTGACTCGACTTTCCCTTACAAAGGGGACTAATTAGGCTCAAGGCGTGTCAGCAGCGCCGACCTCCCCCGTCCCGGACGGCGACTCGGCTGCGGTGGCTCCGGCGGCTCCTGTGGCCCCGGCGGACCGTGGTCCGGGAGGGCTGCCCGACGAGTCGGCCGCACGGGTGCCGCCCTTGCTGGAGGCCATGCGGTCGGTCGGATCGGGGCTGGAGCTGCATTCCACGCTGGACCGGATCTGCGAGACAGCGGCCGAGCTCACGGACGCGCGGTACGCGGCCATCGGGGTCGTGGCCGAGAGTGGGGAGGGACTCTCGGACTTCGTTCAGCACGGCGTCGACGAGGCGACCGTCCGGCGGATCGGTCGGATGCCCGACGGGCACCAGGGGCTGTTGGGGGCGCTCATCCGCGACCCCGATCCGGTGCGTCTCGCGAACCTAAGGAACGACCCGCGTTCCTGCGGGTTCCCGCCCGGCCATCCGCCGATGCGCAGCTTCCTCGGATTGCCGATCCGGGTGCAGGGGGAGATCTTCGGGAACCTGT
Source organism: Streptomyces sp. NPDC002742 (assembly GCF_042888885.1). Classification (NCBI taxonomy): domain Bacteria; kingdom Bacillati; phylum Actinomycetota; class Actinomycetes; order Kitasatosporales; family Streptomycetaceae; genus Streptomyces; species Streptomyces sp. NPDC002742. The sequence continues at coordinate 187,841 of NZ_JBIAQF010000006.1, read as the reverse complement.
ACCTCACGGAGAAGCGCGGCAGCGGGACGTTCGGCGACGAAGACCTCAGCATGGTCCGGGTGCTGGCCACGGAAGCGGGAATCGCGATAGGCAATGCCCGCCTGTACGAGGCGGCGAAGCAGCGCGAGCGCTGGATCGACGGCTCGGTGGCCGTCACCACCGCGCTGCTGGCGGGCGGCCACGCCGAGGACGCGTTGCAGGTCGTCGCCGAACAGGCCCGTCGGCTCTCCGGTTCCGCGGCCGGGCTGGTGCTGCTGCCCGCCGAAGAAGGCGGCCTGGAGGTCGTCGCGGTGGCAGCCGAACACCCTTCGAAGCTGCTCGGTGTGGTCGTTCCGCCGGAGAGCGAACTGGTCGCCGAACTCTGCGACGGGAAGCCGGTGTTCTTGGAGGACGCGGCTGTCGACCCGCGCCTGCGTACGGATCTGACCCGCGACTACGGGCCCGTCATGATGCTTCCCCTGCAGAGCGACGGCCGCGTCCTCGGGGCCCTCGTCACCCCGCGGACGCGCGAAGGACGCCCGTTCACGGAGACCGAGCGGTCCCTCGCGACGCAGTTCGCCTCGCAGGCCGCGCTGGCACTGATGATGGCCGAGACACAGCGCGACAGGGAACGGCTGGCGGTGTACGAGGACCGCGATCGGATCGCCCGTGACCTGCACGATCTGGTCATCCAGCGGCTCTTCGCCACCGGAATGATGCTGGAGAGCGCGCAGCGCCGGTCGAACGTGCCCGAGGTGCGGCGGGGCGTCGGCAAGGCGGTCGACGAACTCGACGTCACCATCCAGGAGATCCGCACCGCGATCTTCGCGCTCCGGCAGGGTCCCGCCGAAGTGCCGTCCGGGCTGCGCACCCGCGTCCTGCGCGAGATCAGCATGGCCGCCGTCCCCCTCGGTTTCCGGCCCGGTCACCACTTCACCGGCCCCGTCGACACGCTGGTCGGCGAACTCACGGGCAAGAACCTCATCGCCGCGCTGCGTGAAGCCCTCTCCAACGCCTTCCGGCACGCGGGATCCTCCCGCATCGAGGTATCCGTCGACGCGAACGTCCTCCTGTCGGACGGGCGGCCGGGCGTGCGCCTCGCCGTGGCGGACGACGGCGTCGGCATCCCCGACGGCGGCCGGCGCAGCGGCCTGAAGAACCTCAAGCGGCGTGCCGAGTCGCTGGGCGGAGCCAGTTGGTACGGGCCGGGGATCGGTGAGGGCGGAGGCGGCACGACGGTGGTGTGGCAGGTTCCGCACTGAATCGCCTTGTGCGGGAGACCTGTTCGCGGGTCACCGCGCCGGTACGGGGCCGTTCGGTCCCGCCGATGGGCCATTCGTGACGTCCCGTCCCCCAGGTGTACCCCTTGAACAGGCCGGGTCCGTAGACGCGGGCCACGATCGCTGTCATGCGCTCATCTCGTCGCCATCCCCTTTTCGTACCGGCGCTGTTGTGCGCGCTCGTGGTCCTCGCGGCCCGGCCGGCGGTGGCAGAGGACGACGGCGACAGCGCGGACCTCGACATCAGTGCCCAGGTGGCGCGGCTGTACGAGGACGCCTCCGTGGCGACGAGGCAGTACGAGGCGGGGCGCCAGGACGCCGAGGCGCAGCGTGGCCGGGCGGAGCGCGCTGAGCGGCTTCTGGTTCAGGAGCGTCAGGAGATCGCGGCCCTGCACGAGGACCTGGGCCGGATCGCGAGCGCCCAGTACCGGCAGGGCGGCGGCCTGCCGTACACGGCGCAGATCCTGTTCGCGAAGGATCCCGACGATCTGATGCGTGGTCAGCGTGCCGTGCGGCGGGCCGATCTGGCTGTCGTCAATGCCGTCGCGAAGAGCCGGCGTGCCGAGGGCCGGCTCGCCGCAGACGAGGGGAAGGCCCGGTCCGTGTGGGAGGCGCTGGAGAAGCGGAACGGGGAACTCGCCGGGATCAAGCGGACCATCGAGGCCAAGCTCGACGAGGCGCGGTCGGCGTTGCAGAGCCGGGCGGACGCCTCGGTGGCGGCGGGTTCCTGTCGTGGTGCGGTCCGTCTCGACCAGCCGCCCACGGACTTCACGCGCGCGTGGGTCGCGCCGGTGGAGACGTACGAGCTCTCCGCGGGTTTCGGCAGCGGGGGCGAGCACTGGGCGCATCGGCACACCGGCCAGGACTTCGCGGTGCCCATCGGCAGCCCGGTCAGGGCGGTCGGAGCGGGCCGGGTGGTGAAGGTGTCCTGTGGCGGTGCCTTCGGGATCGAGGTCGTGGTCGAGCACCCCGACGGCTACTACACGCAGTACGCGCATCTGGCGTCCGTCGCCGTCGACCAGGGGCAGCGGGTCTCGACCGGGGAGTGGATCGGGCAGTCGGGCACGAGCGGCAACTCGACCGGCCCGCATCTGCACTTCGAGGTGCGGGTGACGCCGGACATGGGATCGGCGATCGACCCGGTGCCGTGGCTGGCGGAGCACGGGGTCGTTGTGTAGGCCCGCCGGCGGCTCACAGCGGCTGTGGCGAGGCGACCGGCACGACCGGCCGTACGACGGCTGTGGGGGTCCGCCGAAGGCCCTGCGGGAGGACCGGCGGCAATACCCGCGGGGCCTTGGGCACGTACGCCGGAGGCCCCGCGGGTATTGCCGCCGGGTGGTCCGGAAGCCCAGCGGCCGTGCTGTCGGGTTGGTTACGAGCGCTCTGCCAGGATCCGCTCGATCACGACCGCCACCCCGTCCTCGTTGTTCGCGACCGTGCGCCCGGAGGCGGCCGCGATCACAGCGGGGTGGGCGTTGCCCATCGCGTACGAACGGCCGGCCCAGGTGAGCATCTCGACGTCGTTCGGCATGTCGCCGAAGGCGACGACCTCCTCGGCGGAGATACCGCGCTCGGCGCAGCACAGCGCGAGGGTGCTGGCCTTGGAGATGCCGGGGCCGCTGATCTCCAGAAGGGCACTGGGGCTCGACCGGGTCACATTGGCCCGGTCGCCGATGGCCGGGCGGGCGACGGCGAGGAACTCGTCAGGGTCCATCTCCGGGTGGTACGCGAGCACCTTCAGCACCGGCTGGTCGGCGTCGAGAGCGTCCTCGGCGAGAAGTTTCTCGGCGGGCGCGACGATCTCCGGGGGCTCCATGTGCATGAGGGGGTAACCCGGTTCGAGGTGGAGGCCGTACGTGCGCTCGACGGCGCACACCGTGCCGGGAGCGGCGGAACGCAGCACCTGGATGACGTCCAGGGCGTTGTCGGGCGTCAGTTCCCGGATCTTGACGAAGCGGTGGGCGCCGGGGCCGCCGTGCAGATCGACCACGGCGGCTCCGTTTCCGCAGATGGCCAGGCCGTGCCCGTGGACGTGGTCGCTGACGACGTCCATCCAGCGGGCCGGGCGGCCGGTGACGAAGAAGACCTCGATGCCGGCCTGTTCGGCGGCTGCGAGGGCGGCGATCGTGCGGTCGGACACCGATTTGTCGTCGCGCAACAAGGTGCCGTCGAGGTCCGTGGCGATCAGCCGGGGCGGGACGGTGGAGGCCGGAGTCTCGGGCCGGCGAGTCGCTGAGGTCACGTGCTCATTCTCCCGCATATATGCGCACGGCCGTGCGGCGGTCCGCACACTTGAGTGGTTACCGTCCTCATCGGTGCCGTTACGCCCTGTCCGGAAGTCCGGCGCCACGACTTCGGGCCTCTGGACAGGGCGTCGGTCTCAGGACAGCTGGGCGACCGCTTCCATGGCGATCCGCTCGAAGACCTTCTCGTCGGCGGCGAAGTCCGAGTCGGGGATCGGCCAGTGGATCACGATGTCGGTGAAGCCCAGCTCGACGTGCCGGCCCGCGAAGTCGACGAACGCGTCGAGGGACTCAAGTGGGCGGCTCCGGTCGGGCGTGAAGCCGGTGAGCAGGACCTTGTCGAGCTCCGCCACGTCCCTGCCGATCTCGGCGCACGCGTCGGCCAGCTTGGCGACCTGCCCGCGAATGGCTTGAACCGACTGCTCGGGGGTGCCCGTCTCGAACAGCTTCGGGTCGCCTGTCGTCACCCACGCCTGCCCGTGACGGGCGGCGAGCCTCAGCCCGCGCGGGCCGGTGGCGGCCACCGCGAACGGCAGCCGGGGGCGCTGGACACAGCCCGGGATGTTGCGCGCCTCGTGCGCCGAGTAGAAATTGCCGTCGTACGAGACGGAGTCCTCGGTGAGGAGCCGGTCGAGCAGCGGGACGAACTCACCGAAGCGGTCGGCGCGCTCCCGCGGGGTCCACGGGTCCTGGCCGAGCGCGGTGGCGTCGAAACCGGTGCCGCCCGCGCCGATGCCCAGGGTGAACCGGCCGTTCGAGATGTCGTCGAGGGAGATCAGGTCCTTGGCGAGGGTGACCGGGTGCCGGAAGTTCGGCGAGGTCACGAGCGTGCCGAGGCGCAGCCGGTCGGTGACGGCGGCCGCCGCGGTCAGTGTCGGCACGGCCCCGAACCACGGGCCGTCGCGGAAGGTCCGCCAGGACAGATGGTCGTAGGTGTACGCCGTCCGGAAGCCGAGCGCCTCGGCCCGGCGCCAGACCGACCGGCCTTCGGCCCAGGGGTATACCGGCAGGATGACCGTGCTCAGATGCATATGGTCGACCCTAACCGGCCGTGGAATCGTTCCGCGTCGGCCCCGCGCGGACCGGCGATGCGTTCGGTGTCCTCAGCAGGCGGGTGGTTCCACAGGGCCCGGTTCCCCGTGGATCATCGGTGCCAGGACTCCGTACGGCCGAGCGCTGCGGTGTCATCAGGCGGTGGCGTCCGGGTCGTAGCCGCGGAGAATGCCTACGAACCGGTCGAGCAGGACCGTGGCCGCGTCGTCCGGATATCCGCTGTTGAAGTGCATGACCCCGTTACGGACGTCTTTCACGCGGCGGAGCAGGCCGACGAAGTGCCCACGATCCACCCCTGGCCAGTTGAGCTTCTTCCAGCGTTCCTCGTCGTCGAGCAGCCGGATGTACTCGCCGAACATCAACTGATCGACCTGTCTGCGGCGTCGGTCCTTGTGGACCCTCCGCACGTCGTCCTCGCCGTACACCCGGCTGAGACAGCGACGGAGGCGCCGTTCGATCTCACCGAGCACGAAGAACGGGCGCGCGATGGCCACGAACTGGTCGGCGAGGTCCGCCGTGGTGACGATGCCGGTCACGGATCCCGCGGCGCTGCGCACCAGGACGAAGCCATATGCCTGGATCATGGGAACTACCGGTAGGAGGTAGGCGGTCGACTCAACGGCGTGGTATTCGCTGGTGAGGGCGTTCCGAACGGTGGCCTCCCGCCCGGTGGCGTGCATATGGGCGATGGAAGCCCAGGTGACGACGCCTTGCAGGGTGCCCAGGCCGTCGAGGACGGGCAACTGGGAGAAGCCGCGTTCGGCCATGATGCTCATGGCCTTGGGCAGCGTGTCGTCGGGCGTGATGGAGACAGCTCCGCCGTCGGCCGAGGGGAACACACTGACGCGCAGCGCGGTCTGTGGCAGCAGGCCGACGGGATCCTCTCCGGGCGCCCCGTCCGGTGCCCCGTCGGAGTCCGGTGTGGCGCCTGTGTCCGCCGCCTGAGGCGGGTCCTGGGCGACCTCGTCCGGGGCCTCGACGGTGACAGCCCGGTGTGCGCCCGGGTCGGGGTCACCTGGCGGGTGCGCCTGTGCAGGAACGGCGTTGCCGCTGGGCAGAGACACCACACGGATCTCGCCGTCGATGGGGCCGACGGCGAGATCCGGCACCGTGGTGAGCCCGGCGTTGCTCAGGGCGAGCGAGATGCGTGACACGGCAGCATGGTTGCGGAACCGGATGTCCCATCGCGCCAGCAGTTGGCGTCGGCTCAGCGTGGCACCGGCCAGGCCCGCTACGTCGAGTTCACCCGAGGCTGACATCTGCTTCTCCTCAGACCGTCGCTTTGCCCATGGCACGCTCCACCAGGCTCAGCAGGCGCGCGGCTCGGTCCCGGTAGAACGCGTCGAAGTCGTCGTCGCGGAGGGTTTTCGGGCTGATGTGGTGGGTTTCAACCACGTCGTCAAGCCAGTCCCCGCTGATTCCCGCCGCCTTCTCCAACGCGGCGAGGTAGACGGAGGGAGAGTTGCCGCCGATCGTCTGGTACGACTGGAACGACAGTGCGGTCTTGTTGACGATGCTGGTCATCCGTGCGCTGTCAGCCTTATTGCGGTCGAACCACGCCTTGGGGAAGACCTGCCGGATGTCGACGGACCAGCCTGTCAGGTTCTGCTCGCTGATCGCCTCGTCCGGGAAGTGCCAGTCCGCTGCGCCCTCCTTCATCAGCAGCGCGTAGATGCCCTTGTAGGCGGCACTGTTGCGTGATGTCAGCCGGTGCAGGCGCTGCTCCTGGAAGGAGGCCTCGGTGATCGTGTCCGGCTCCGGGCCGTCGTCCGTCAGCCAGGTGATGACCTGTTCCACGTCACGGACGAAGCGCGTGTCAGTGACCCCTCCGTACAGCTCGCCGAGCACGCCGCACCAGTACCAGCGGGACAGTCCGTCCTTGATCGTCGACTTCTCGCACGTCTCCCTGCCGAGGAGTGCGGCGATCGCTGCGAGCGGCACCAACTGCGAGCCGTACGACAGGTCCCTCTCCTTGAAGACATGCTGCGAGGCGAGGAACTTGCCGACCCAGGCGAAGGCACCTGTGACCTTGGGGGCGAGTGCGCTGTAGTCGGCCAGCGGCAGGTGCAGCAGGTCACGGCGCTTACAGCTGACCGCGGGCGGACTGGCTGCTCCCGGGTTGTCCGCCATGTACCGCTGCTTGCGCTGCCAGGTCTGCACGAGGGCGATCGTCTGGAGGAAGTCCAGGCTGGTGAGTCCGGTCTCATGCCGGCTGTCGGCGTCGATGGAACCGAGAACCGGATACGCGGTGCTGAGCATCTGCTTGGTCGTCCTCCAGTCCTCACTGAGGCTGAAGTCCCGGCCGTGTTCACGGGTGTACCGGTCGTCTCCGGCGTACGTCGCGGTGAGCAGTTCGAACACGTTGAGTACCACGCCACCGGTGTTGACCCGCTCGAAAACCGAGCAGACGGCGTCCTTCTGGGTCTCCTTGGGCAAACGGATCAGCGGCACCTTGAAGCCCTTGACCGTGTCGATGACTTTCGCCTGGAACGCGGACCAGGTGTCCCAGCGGTCCTCGGACGCGCTGACATAGGTGCGTTGCCACCTGCCGGTGGCATCTGCGTCGAATATCAGGTTCAGCGGGAAGAATCCGGCTGAACATTCGGCGTCCCTGCTCGTCAGGTCCAGGAGAATCCGCCCGAAGGAGCCGCGCAGCAGGCGATCCGCGGGGACGGACCGGATCGCCTCGTCCCGGTCGGACTCCTCGTCCACCGCCAGTGAGATGTCGATGTAGTACCAGCGTTGGTCGGGCTTGTTCCGTGTGTCGCTCGTCTCCACCGGCCGGTCCGACCGCAGTGCCTGGAACAGCGACGTCAGCCGCTGTTGCCCGTCCAGCAGAAGCTGCTCGGGAACGGTGCCGGGCCGTACCACCGTTCCGTGCAGCGGTCGGGCCTTGAACTGCGCCTCGCCTCCCGTGTCCAGTGTCATCGCCACGCCCAACGGATAGTCGAGCGTCACTGTGGCCAGCAGAGCACGGATCCGGTCGTCGTCCCATTTCCACTGACGCTGGAAGTCGGGCAGCTGAATCTTTCCGGCCGCGACGTCATCCAACATTCTGCCCAGGCTCGGGCCATCCAGCGCCACCACGTGTACTCCCAGGCTCGTACTGGTGCCGCCTCGTGCCGCCGCGCGAGTTCTGGCGCGCGGGCGTACTGCCGACGGACACGTTCCATCGGATCATGCCCGAAGCGCGACCATCGGCGGAGCCGTTTCCCACAATCGCCGACCTTCCTGGTTAGTGCGGTCGGTCGGTGACGGCGGCCGGGATCAGCGCGGACCGGGAAACCGCAGGTAGCGCGGGGGTACGGCCTCTGTCAGCCAGACGCCGTTGGCGCTGACCCGGAAGACGTGGCCGTCGCGGTGCATGGCGGCGGCGTCCAGGCTGAGCACGACCGGACGGCCGCGGCGGGCGCCGACGCGGGTGGCCGTCTCCCGGTCCGCCGAGAGGTGCACGTCGTGCCGGTTCATCGGCTTCAGACCCTCGGCGCGGATCGCGTCCAGGTTGCGTGCCACGGTCCCGTGGTAGAGGTACGCCGGCGGGGTCGCCGGGGGCAGTCCGAGGTCGACCTCGACGGAGTGACCCTGGCTGGCCCGGATCCGGGTCCCCTCGACGGCGAAGCGCCGCTTGTCGTTGTCGGCCACCACGTGATCGAGCTCGGCGCGGGTGAACCGGAAGCCGTGCGCGGCCGCCGCGGAGATCAGCGCGTCGATCTCGACCCAGCCGCCCTCGCCGAGCGTGAGTCCGATCCGCTCGGGCTGATGCCGCAGATGCTTCGAGAGGTACTTCGACACCTTCACGGTGCGCTTTTCATCCATCCGCTCATCCGCCTGCACTTCTGTCGGACCATCCGTCCGCTCGTGCGTCTCGTCGCGCGTCTGGTCACGAGTCCGTCCATGCGTCCGGGCATCCGTCTCTTCCCTCATCCTCCCAGCGTGCCTGGTGAGAGACGGATCACGCACTTTATTTCGGCTCGGAGGTTTGATCCACAGCCAAGTCTTGTTATCCACAGGCGAATTGACGAATCTGTGGACAACGAGGTTGCCCTTTAAGGCATTTCGTCAACAATGCCGTGATGGACGCCGTTTGCGGTGAGGTGGTCCAACACACGTGCCTGCAGCTCTCGTTCGGTGGCCGCCGTGACGAAAGCCGCCGCGTTATCGGCGCCAACCAGGCGCTCCACGGCCCGCATTGTCCCGGCGGCCACTTCCACCGCGCGCACGCTTTCCGACTTCTCCGGGAGCTGCCCGGCCGCGAGGTGCCGGCTCAGATGGCGGGTGGCGAAGAGCCGCATGGCACGGGCCAGTTCGGCATCCACCGTCTGCTGCGCGAGCGGTCGCAGCCGCCGCACGAGCGAGGCCGCCTCGGCCGCTTCCGCGTCACTCGGCGGGTGCTCCCCCAGATAGCGCGCGAAGACGTGCTCCGTGGTGAACTCCAGGAAGCGTGAGGCGATGTGTTCGACCTGCCCCCTCAACTCCCGCAGATGGCAGGCGATCGCGGACAGGGGCACACCCGCCGCGTACAACTCGACGGCCGCGGAAAGCTCTTGAGGGCTCGGAACGAGGAAGGCGTCCGCATCGCCCGGAACGGGCTCCAGCACACCGAGCTGGACGGCGACCGCCACCGCCACGGCGTCGGGACGACCGCCGAACCGCTCCTCCAGTTCGGCCCGGGAGATCCGGGCGGCCTCCTCGTCGGTCCACGGCCCGTCGACCTCCGCGACCAGACCGAGTATCCCGCCGAGGCCCCGGCCCGCGTCCCAGGCCTCCAGAAGCTCCTTGATCGAGGCCAGTGTGTAGCCGCGGTCGAGGAGTTCGGCGATCTGCCGCAGCCGCGCCAGATGGGCGTCCGCGTACACATTGGCGCGACCCCGCCGCTCGGGGCGGGGCAGCAGCCCGCGGTCCTGATAGGCGCGGATCGTCCGGACCGTGGCGCCGCTGCGGTGTGCCAGGTCCTCGATGCGGTACGCGACCCCGCCCGACTCGTCGTTCATCTCTCCCGCCCTCCCGGCCCGGGCCCTAGGAAGCCGCAGCCCGCCCGGTCGCCCCCACCGCCGACCGCGCCGCGGGTGACTGCGCCAGATACTCGACGGCCCTGAGCAAAGAGCCTTCCTTCGACGGATGGTACGACCGCCGCAGATAGCGGGGTATGGCCGCGCCGAGCTCCTTCCAGCTGGGCAACAGCCCTTTGCGGACCGCCTTGTCGTGGGCGGCGAGCGAATAGCGCAGCCGGCCGGCGAGCCGGGGGTCGTGGCGGATCAGATAGGCGGCGCCCCACACCCACAGGTAGAGCATCATCGGCGCGGTGACGGCCATGCCCGCGACCCGCCGGGCGTACCGGGGCGCGCCGTCGCCGCCGCAGTGCTGGTACAGGTCGAAGGCCACCGAACGGTGCTCGACCTCCTCCGCTCCGTGCCAGCGCAGCAGATCGAGCATGACCTCGTCGGCGTCGGCGAGGTCCAGGCCCTCGGCCGTCAGCACCCAGTCGCCCAGCACCGCCGTGAACTGCTCGATCGCCGCGACCATCGACAGCCGGAAGCGCAGCCACTCCCGGGCCGGGACCGGCACGCCCAGGGGCGGCTCCTCGCCGAGCAGCTTCTCGAAGAGGAAGTCGACGTGCCGGGTGAAGGCGGAGGTGTCGAGCCGCTGGGCGGCGAGGTGGTCGAGGACGTACGCGTGCTGCACGCTGTGTGTGGCCTCCTGGCCCATGAACCCCTTGACGTCCTTGCGGAGTTCGGGGTCGCGGATCAGTGGCAGAGCTTCCTTGAGGACCCGCACGAACCACCGTTCCCCGGCCGGGAGCAGCAGATGCAGCACATTGATGACGTGGGTGGCGGTGGGCTCCTCCGGGATCCAGTGCAGCGGGGTGTCCTGCCAGTCGAAGGACACCCGTCTGGGGAGGATCGCGTAGTGGCCCTCGCTCAGGGAACCGCCGGGCGGGCCGTCTCCCGGCGGTCCTGTCCGGCTGTCTTCCAGCGGTCCTGTCGGACCGTCCGCCGCGTCGCCCGGTCGTTCGCTCACAGGGGTGGCTCCATTCGTGCGATCGCGCGCAGTGCCCTGGGCGCGAAGCGGTGCATGAGGTGGAGGCCGCGCGCTTCCGGGCTGACCGGCACGACCGCCTCGTTGCGTACGACCGCGCGCAGGATCGCGTCGGCGACCTTCTCCGGCGGGTAGTTGCGCAGCCCGTACAGCCGGGCCGACTTCTTCTGGCGGCGCTTCTCCTCGGCCGCGTCGACGCCGGCGAAACGCGCGGTCGAGGTGATGTTGGTGTTGACGAAGCCGGGGCAGATCGCCGAGACGCCGATGTCCTGTCCGGCCAGCTCCGCGCGCAGACACTCGCTGAGCATGAGGACGGCCGCCTTGGAGGTGCTGTAGGCGGGCAGCGCCTTCGAGGGCTGGTACGCCGCCGCCGACGCGGTGTTGACGATGTGGCCGCCCTGGCCGCGCTCGGCCATGTGCTTCCCGAAGAGCCGACAGCCGTGGATCACGCCCCACAGATTGACGTCGAGGACCTTCCTCCAGTCCTCCGGGGTGGTGTCGAAGAAGGACCCGGACAGTCCGATACCGGCGTTGTTCACCAGCACGTCCACCACGCCGTACTCGGTGAGGACCTTGTCGGCGAGCTTCTCCATGGCCTGCTCGTCACAGACGTCGACCGTCTCGGCCCAGGCCGCGGGGGCGCCGATCAGCCGGGACATCTCCGCGGTGCGGGCCGCCGCCTCGGCGTCCCTGTCGACGGCCACCACGCGCGCGCCGGCCTCGGCGAACGCGAACGCGGTGGCCCGTCCGATGCCGCTGCCGGCGCCGGTGACCAGCACCAGCTGCCCGCCGAACCGGTCGGCGTACCTGCCGGTGGCCGCCGGCCCGGGTGCGGGCATCCCGGCCTCGCGGCCCTCGTTGGCCGTCACGAACTCGGATATCCAGGCGGCCAGTTGGTCGGGGCGGGTCCGCGGGACCCAGTGCTTGGCAGGGAGGGTGCGGCGCACCAGCCGCGGGGCCCATGTCTCCAGTTCGTCGTAGAGCCGCTCGGAGAGGAAGGCGTCCCCCAGGGGCGTGACGAGCTGCACGGGCGCGTGCGCGTACGCGTCCTCGCGGGGGCGGCCGAGCCGGGAGCGCACGTTGTCGCGGTACAGCCACGCGCCGTGCGCCGCGTCCGAGGGCAACGACGGGGTCGGGTAGTCGCCCGCGGGCACCTTCTCGATCCGCTGCAGGATCTTCGGCCACCGCCTGCCCAGAGGGCCGCGCCAGGCCAGCTCGGGCAGCACCGGCGTGTGCAGCATGTACACGTACCAGGACTTGGCGCCCTGGCCGAGGAGCTGGCCGATCCTTCGCGGGGTGGGCCGCCTCACGCGCCGCTTGATCCAGTGGCCGAAATGGTCGAGGGACGGACCGGACATCGACGTGAAGGACGCGATCCGGCCCTCGGCGCGCGCGACCGTGACGAACTCCCACGACTGCACGGAACCCCAGTCGTGACCCACCAGGTGCACGGGCTCGTCGGGACTCACCGCGTCGACGACCGCCAGGAAGTCGTCGGTCAGCTTCTCCAGCGTGAACCCGCCGCGCAGGGGCCGCGGCGCCGTCGAACGGCCGTGTCCCCGTACGTCGTACAACACGACATGGAAGCGGTCGGCGAGCCGGACGGCGACCTCGGACCACACTTCCTTGGAGTCCGGATAGCCGTGCACGAGGACCACGGTCGGCTGCCCGTCGTCGCCCAGCTCGGCGACGCACAGCTCGATTCCGCCCGTCCGCACCCAGCGCTCGCGCGCGCCCACGATGCTCATTCGTCCTCCGCCCAGCGCCGCACGTGCGGCAGATCGTCGTCGAGCCAGAACGCGCTCTGTTCGGGGTCCGCGGAGTCCGTGACGACCAGGATCTCCTCGAACTTCGCGCCCGTACCCCGGAAGCCGAGGTGCGGTTCGACCGCCCACAGTCCCGGCCGGGGCGGATGGCCGGAGAATCCGTACGGCGACCACAGGGGGGACCAGCCCTCCCGGTGCCCGCGCAGCGCGTCGCTCGCCAGCCCCTTCAGGGACCGGGTGCCGAACCCGAACAGACGCGGCGACCAGGACCGCTCCCGCACCCGGTCCACCTTGTGCGCGATCACGCCGAACGGATACGCGCGGTGCCGGTTGGCGCAGCCCTGGCGGGTCATGAGCCGGTCGACGTCCTCGTAGATCTCCCGCAGCGGCCGCCGCTCGCGCACCTCGCGCAGGATCAGCTCGCGGTGCGCCTCCAGATCGGCGAGCAGCCTGTCCTGCACCGGGTTCGGCCCGAGCGAGCCCGAGTAGCCGATGTCCGCCGTGAAGCCCTTGTGCACCGGGGCCATGTCGAGGATGAAGGGCATCCCCGGCTCCAGCCGGCGGTCGGTGGGGAAGAACTGCAGCGGGATCCGGAAGCCGGCGAAGGCCGTGCGATCGCCGAACCAGGCGAACGGCAGATGGAACCAGTCCCGCACCCCGCGCTCGCGCAGCCACACCCGCTGCATGCGCGCGGCCTCACGCTCGGTGACGCCGGGCTTCAGCTGTGCCGCGACCGCCTCCGCGCACTCGTACGCGAGGCGCTGGACCTCTCTGAACCCCCGCAGCTCCGCCGCGAGTTCGCCCGCCACTGCCGTCGTCATGCCACCGTCCCACCCTGTCCGCACCGATTGCGGTACGTGCCCGTAACGTGACACTGGCGAATGTGACAGTTGTTAGAGGCTGCGTCAATAGGACCGCCGGTGGCCTGTGGACAACCGGCCGGCCGTGGATCGCCGGCTCCCGGCGGCCCGTACCTGAGGGTGACCCCTACGGGCCCGTACGACTGGAGGCTGACGCGGATCCACCTCCGTGGGCTGACGACCGCTGTGGTGTGCGCCACTACCTTCGAATCGTGACTGTGATCGCGACCGAAAGCCTGAGCAAGCGGTACCCCCGGGTGACCGCGCTTGACCGGCTCTCCGTGGACGTCGGGCCCGGTGTGACCGGACTCGTCGGAGCCAATGGAGCCGGCAAGTCCACACTGATCAAGATCCTGCTGGGTCTGTCCCCCGCCACGGAGGGCAGCGCACGCGTGCTCGGCCTCGACGTCGCCACCGAAGGCGGCGCCATCCGCGAGCGGGTCGGTTACATGCCCGAGCACGACTGCCTGCCGCCCGACGTCTCGGCCACCGAGTTCGTCGTCCACATGGCGCGGATGTCCGGGCTGCCGCCGGCCGCGGCCCGCGAACGCACCGCGGACACCCTGCGCCATGTCGGACTGTACGAGGAGCGCTACCGCCCCATCGGCGGCTACTCGACGGGCATGAAGCAGCGCGTCAAACTCGCGCAGGCCCTCGTCCACGACCCCCAGCTGGTCTTCCTGGACGAACCGACCAACGGCCTGGACCCGGTCGGCCGCGACGACATGCTCGGACTGATCCGCCGTATCCACACGGACTTCGGCATCTCGGTCCTGGTCACCTCGCACCTCCTGGGCGAACTGGAACGCACCTGCGACCACGTCGTCGTCGTCGACGGCGGCAAGCTGCTGCGCTCCAGCTCCACCACGGACTTCACCAAGACCACCACGACCCTCGCCATCGAGGTCACCGACACCGACGAGCACCCGGACGGCACGAGCGCGGTGCGCGAGGTCCTCCACGCACGCGGGATCGAGACCCACGACGGCAGCGGACTGCCGGGCGCCGGACACATCCTGCTGCTCACCACCGAGAGCGAGGACACCTACGACCTCGTCCGCGACGTGGTCGCCGACCTCGGTCTCGGCCTGGTCCGCATGGAACAGCGCAGGCACCACATCGCCGAGGTCTTCGCCGACAGCGACGAGCAGCGGGCGAAGAACGAGCGAGCGGCGAGCGGCGAACCGCGGACCGGCGACGACCAGCGGAAGGAGGCGGTCGGCCATGGCAGTTGAGCACCCCCTCACCCAGCCGGGTGAGCAGACCCGTATCCACAACATCGGCTACCGCAACTACGACGGCCCCCGCCTCGGCCGCGGCTACGCCCGGCGCTCCCTCTACTCGCAGTCCCTGCGCGGCGCCTACGGACTCGGCCGCTCGGTCAAGTCCAAGGTCCTGCCGATGCTGCTCTTCGTGGTGATGTGCGTCCCCGCGCTGATCATGGTGGCCGTCGCGGTCGCCACCAAGGCGAAGGACCTGCCCGTCGACTACACGCGCTACGCGGTGATCATGCAGGCGGTCATCGGCCTGTACGTCGCCTCGCAGGGCCCCCAGGCCGTCTCCCGCGACCTGCGCTTCAAGACCGTGCCGCTGTACTTCTCACGCCCCATAGAGACCGGCGACTACGTGCGCGCCAAGTACGCGGCACTGGCCTCGGCACTGTTCATCCTCACGGCCGCCCCGCTGATCGTCCTCTACGTGGGGGCGCTGCTGGCCAAGCTCGACTTCTCCGACCAGAGCAAGGGCTTCGGACAGGGGCTGCTCTCCGTGGCACTGCTGTCGCTGCTCTTCGCCGGCATCGGCCTGGTCATCTCGGCGATCACCCCGCGCCGCGGCTTCGGCATCGCGGCCGTCATCGCCGCCCTGACCATCTCCTACGGAGCGGTCTCCACCGTCCAGGCCATCGCCTTCGAGCGGTCCAGCAGCGGAGCCGTCCCCTGGCTCGGGCTCTTCTCGCCGATCACGCTCATCGACGGAGTGCAGACGGCGTTCCTCGGCGCCACCTCCGCCTTCCCCGGCGAGGTGGGCCCCTCGTCCGGACAGGGAGTCGTCTACCTCGTCGTCGTCCTGGGCCTCATCGCGGGCTGCTACGGCCTGCTGATGCGCCGCTACCGAAAGGTCGGGCTGTGACCACGCTCAACATCGACCATGTCTCGCGCTGGTTCGGCAACGTGGTGGCGGTCAACGACATCACGATGACGATCGGCCCCGGCGTCACCGGCCTGCTCGGCCCGAACGGCGCCGGCAAGTCCACCCTCATCAACATGATGGGCGGCTTCCTCGCCCCCTCGACGGGCACCGTCACCCTCGACGGAAAGCCGACCTGGCGCAACGAGGACATCTACCGGCACATCGGCATCGTCCCCGAACGCGAGGCGATGTACGACTTCCTCACCGGGCGCGAATTCGTCGTCGCCAACGCCGAGTTGCACGGCCTCGGCGCGAAGGCCGCTCACCGGGCCCTCGCCACGGTCGAGATGGAGTACGCGCAGGACCGCAAGATCTCCACGTACTCCAAGGGCATGCGACAGCGAGTGAAGATGGCGTCCGCGCTGGTCCACGACCCGTCGCTGCTGCTGCTCGACGAGCCCTTCAACGGCATGGACCCGCGCCAGCGCATGCAGCTCATGGACCTGCTGCGCCGCATGGGCGACGAGGGCCGCACGGTGCTGTTCTCGTCCCACATCCTCGAAGAGGTGGAGCAACTCGCCGCCCACATCGAGGTGATCGTCGCCGGGCGGCACGCGGCGAGCGGCGACTTCCGGCGCATCCGCCGGCTGATGACCGACCGCCCGCACCGCTACCTGGTCCGCTCCAGCGACGACCGGGCGCTGGCCGCCGCACTGATCGCCGACCCGTCGACCTCCGGCATCGAAGTCGACCTCGCCGAGGGCGCGTTGCGCATCCAGGCGGTCGACTTCGGCCGGTTCACCGCACTGCTGCCGAAGGTCGCGCGTGAGCACGGCATCCGGCTGCTGACGGTGTCGCCGTCCGACGAGTCGCTGGAATCCGTCTTCTCGTATCTTGTCGCGGCGTAGGAGGCCGAAGATGTACGACCCCACAGTCGCCCGGCTCACCTATCGGGGCCTGCTCGGCCGCCGACGGGCGCTCATCCTCGGCGTCCTGCCCGTCCTGCTCATCGTGCTCTCCCTGGCCGTCCGGAGCTTCTCCGGGGCCGACGACCAGGTGGCCTCGGACCTGCTCGGCGGGTTCGCGCTGGCCACCATGGTGCCGATCATCGGTGTCATCGCCGGCACGGGAGCGATCGGTCCCGAGATCGACGACGGCTCGGTGGTGTATCTGCTGGCCAAGCCCCTGAAGCGGCCCACGATCATCTTCACCAAGCTGATCGTCGCGATCGCCGTCACCATGGCCTTCTCGGCGGTGCCGACGTTCATCGCGGGCATGATCCTGAACGGCAACGGCCAGCAGATCGCCGTCGCCTACACCGTGGCCGCCCTGGTCGCCTCGATCGCCTACGCCGCGATGTTCCTGCTCCTCGGGACCGTGACCCGGCACGCGGTGGTCTTCGGACTCGTCTACGCGCTCGTCTGGGAGGCCCTGTTCGGGTCCCTGGTGTCCGGCGCCCGCACGCTCAGCGTCCAGCAGTGGGCGCTCGCCGTGGGCCACAAGGTGACCGGCGGAGACCTCGTCACCTCGGACGTGAGCCTGCCGACCGCGACAGTCCTGCTGATCGTGGTCACCGTCCTCGCCACCTGGTACGCGGGGCAGCGGCTGCGGTCGCTGACGCTGGCCGGCGAGGAGTGAGCGAGGGCTCCCCGGGCGCGTGCCGACTGGTGGGCGGCACGCGTCCGGAGAGCCCCCTTTTTTCTTGACATCGGCTTCATCCCTGTCCGGGCACACTGGGCGAACGGGGACGCACGGCCAGGAGGAACGGGGATGGCAGGCGAGGAACCAAGGGGTGACGGCCGCGAACAGGCCGGGAACCGGTCCGTGGACAGGGCCGGGAACAGGTCGGGGGACGGGCTCGGGGACACGGCCGGGGAGCCGTGGGACGACCTCGTGCTCGACGAGAACTTCATACGGTCCGCCGAGACGACCGAGCCGTCGGCCCGCGCGCGCATGCTCGCCGCCCGCTGGCGCGAGGGAGGACCCGATCCGCAGCCCTGGCGCTCGGACGAGCCGCCCGCGGGGTGGTTCTTCAGCAAGGGGCGTCGGCGCAGGTGGCGCCGTAAGTGAGGCCACATGGGGGCGGCCCTTAATCCAGTGGCGCCCAAGTCGGCGTACGGGCACAGTGGTTGTGTTCACGCCGACGCGCAGAGCCGGCGCCACGTTCTGGGAGAGGAGCGCGACGATGTTCATCAGGAGCAGTACGTCGAGCTCCCGGCAGGGCAGCCCGCGGCGGGTTCCGGAGTAGTCACTCCTCCGAAGAACCCGCTCCGCAGGGGGAGTTGCCCGGGGCGGCCGCTTCGAGCGCGCGTCACGCGCGGGCCGCCCACCCGGAGGATTGGCCGAGTGGAAAGGCACCGGCTTGCTAAGCCGTGGTCGGGGGTGAAACCCCGCGCGCGTTCGATCCGCGCATCCTCCGCAAGACCTGGCCGGGAAACCCCGGCGAACACACCCGCCGACCCGTCGTCTGCCGACCAGCCGTCTGCCGACCAGCCATCCGGCGGCCTGCCATCCGACGAGGGCGATCACCGGCCCAGAACCCCGAGGGGGAGCGGCCCGGCAACCGCTACGGCTGCGTCAGCAACCGCTCCAGTACCACCGCGATACCGTCCTCCTCGTTCGAGGACGTCACCTCGTCCGCGATCGCCTTGAGGTCGTCGTGGGCGTTGGCCATGGCCACCCCGTGCTTCGCCCAGGCGAACATCGGGAGGTCGTTCGGCATGTCGCCGAAGGCGATCGTGTCCGCGGCCTTGACGCCGAGGCGCCGGGCGGCCAGGGACAGCCCCGTCGCCTTGGAGAGGCCGAGGGGGAGGAGTTCCACTATCCCCGCACCCGCCATCATGACGCCGACGAGTCCGCCCGCGACCTCCATGGCAACGGCCGCCAGTTCGTCGTCGGAGAGCGTCGGGTGCTGGACGTACACCTTGTTCAGAGGGGCCGACCAGAGGTCCGCCGCGTCCTTGATAGGGACGACCGGGAGCGGGCCGTCCAGCCTTCGGTAGCCGGGGCCGACCAGCACCTCGCCCTCGAGCCCGTCGCGGCTCGCCGCCAGCAGCAGCGGGCCGGCCTCCGCCTCGATCTTGGCGAGCGCGAGACCGGCCAGCTGCCGGTCCAGCGTCACCGAGGTGAGCAGCCGGTGCTCCCCCGCGTCATAGACCTGCGCGCCCTGACCGCAGACCGCCAGACCCCGGTAACCGAGGTCGTCGAGGATGTGCCGCGTCCAGGGAACCGCGCGCCCGGTGACGACGATGTGGGCCGCGCCCGCCTCGGTCACCGCGGCGAGCGCGTCACGCGTACGCGCCGAGACCGTCTCGTCGGAACGCAGCAGCGTCCCGTCGAGATCGGTCGCGACGAGCTTGTACGGAAAAGCCCCCGGCTCCATGGCCCCGGACGATCCCGTCGACCCGGTGGTGCTGGTCACTTGGAGATCGGCTCCAGAACCTCACGGCCGCCCAGGTAGGGCCGAAGGACCTCGGGAACCCGCACCGAACCGTCGGCGAGCTGGTGGTTCTCCAGGATCGCGACGATGGTGCGCGGGACGGCGCACAGCGTGCCGTTCAGCGTGGCGAGCGGCTGGACCTTCTTGCCGTCACGCATACGGACGGACAGGCGGCGGGCCTGGAAGCCGTCGCAGTTGGAGGCCGAGGTCAGCTCGCGGTACTTGCCCTGGGTCGGGATCCACGCCTCGCAGTCGAACTTGCGGGAGGCGGAGGAGCCCAGGTCGCCGCTCGCCACGTCGATCACCTGGAAGGGCAGTTCGAGGCCGGTCAGCCACTGCTTCTCCCATTCGAGGAGCCGCTGATGCTCGTTCTCGGCGTCCGCGGGGTCGACGTACGAGAACATCTCGACCTTGTCGAACTGGTGGACGCGGAAGATGCCGCGGGTGTCCTTGCCGTAGGTGCCGGCCTCACGGCGGAAGCACGGCGAGAAACCGGCGTAGCGCATCGGCAGCTTGTCCGCGTCGAGGATCTCGTCCATGTGGTACGCCGCGAGGGGGACCTCGGAGGTGCCGACCAGGTAGTAGTCGTCCTTCTCCAGGTGGTACACGTTCTCCGCGGCCTGGCCGAGGAAGCCGGTGCCCTCCATCGCGCGCGGGCGGACCAGGGCCGGGGTCAGCATCGGCGTGAAGCCGGCCTCGGTGGCCTGTGCGATCGCCGCGTTGACGAGGGCGAGCTCCAGGAGCGCGCCGACGCCCGTCAGGTAGTAGAAGCGCGAACCGGACACCTTGGCGCCACGCTCGACGTCGATGGCGCCAAGGGCCTCGCCGAGTTCCAGGTGGTCCTTGGGCTCGAAGCCCTCGGCGGCGAAGTCGCGGATGGTGCCGTGCGTCTCCAGGACGACGAAGTCCTCCTCGCCGCCGACCGGGACGTCGGGGTGCACCAGGTTCCCGAGCTGGAGGAGGAGCCGCTTGGCCGCCTCGTCCGCCTCGTTCTGTTCGGCCTCGGCGGCCTTGACGTCGGTCTTGAGCTGCTCGGCCTTCTTCAGCAGCTCGGCGCGCTCGTCCGGGGAGGCCTTGGGGATCAGCTTGCCGAGCGATTTCTGCTCGGAACGCAGCTCGTCGAAGCGGACGCCGGACGACCTGCGCCGCTCGTCGGCGGAGAGGAGGGAGTCGACGAGCGCGACATCCTCTCCACGGGCGCGCTGGGAGGCGCGAACACGGTCGGGGTCCTCACGGAGCAGGCGAAGGTCAATCACCCCTCAAGGCTACCGGTGCGGGCTTCCGGTCAACGACCCGATATTCCAGAGCGTGAGGGCTGTCACGGTATGAGTGAAATGCCGGACTGAATCCCTTGATCACCGAACGACGTCAAGGAAAGGGGCCTACTCCCCGAAACGGGGCAGACGGCTCTTCGTCGGTTGACTGGATTTCCTTGCGGGGGACGGGACTTGTGAGCCGGGTTGTCCACAGGGGGTGACCCCTTCGGATAGTTATCCACAGGGTGTGTGGAAGATCTGTGGATGCCGGAATTGATCATTCCGATCACCCTTCGCCGGCTGAGGAATTCCCGGTTCAAACCCTCCGTACACCCACTTTCGGGTGTAAATGATTCCCTCCATAGGGTTGATCAATGGAAAAGGGTAGACGAAGGGTGTCGTACGGGGTTGTGGAAGGACTTGGGTCCAGTAGCCGATTTGTCGATGATGTAGCACTTCGTTGTCGACTTGTCCCCAGGTCGAGAAGCGCACCTGTGGATAACATCTGTGGATGACGAAAATCAGCAGGTAGGACCGTGGGGAAACGCTCGGACGGCTGTGGATCCGCCGCTCAGAACCGGCCGTCCGCGCAGCGCGCCAGCCAGTCCGACGCGGCGGAGAACTCGTTGTCCGACGTCCCCGGCCGCAGCGGCCTTACGTCCTCCAGGGCGACACCGGCCCGCGGATAGGAACCGAGGAAGCGCACCTGGGGGCAGATCCGCTTCAGGCCCATCAGCGCTTCGCCCACCCGGCGGTCCGTGATGTGCCCCTCGGCGTCCACCGAGAAGCAGTAATTGCCGATGCCCTGTCCGGTGGGGCGGGATTCGATCCGCATCAGGTTGACGCCGCGCACGGCGAATTCCTGAAGCAGTTCGAGCAGCGCGCCGGGGTGGTCGTCGCCGAGCCAGATGACCACGGACGTCTTGTCGGCGCCGGTCGGCGCGGCGGGCCGGGCCGGGCGGCCGACCAGCACGAAGCGGGTCTCGGCGTTCGCCGCGTCGTGGATCTCGGTCACCAGCGGTTCGAGGCCGTACGTGGCCGCCGCGAACTCGCCCGCGAAGGCCGCGTCGAAACGGCCCTCCTGGACCAGCCGGGCACCGTCCGCGTTCGAGGCCGCCGACTCCCACAGGGCGTCCGGCAGGTGAGTGGCCAGCCAGTTGCGCACCTGGGGCTGGGCGACCGGGTGTCCGGTGACCGTCTTGACGTCCTTCAGTGTCGTGCCGGGCCTGACCAGCAGGGCGAAGGCGATCGGCAGCACGACCTCGCGGTAGATCATCAGCTGGTCGCCCTTGGCGAGCTCGTCGAGGGTGGCGGTGACACCGCCCTCGACGGAGTTCTCGATCGGGACGAGCGCGCCCGCCGCCTGGCCGCCGCGCACCGCGTCGAGCGCGGCCGGAACGGACACCATGGGCACCAGTTCCCGCGTCGCGGCCTCGGGAAGCGTGCGGAGGGCGGCCTCGGTGAACGTACCCTCGGGGCCGAGATAGGTGTAGCGCGTCGCCGACATACGGTCACCCTAATGGGCCTCGCCCGGCGCGGCTCACGCCCACGGAGCCCGGTTAGGAGCCCTGTGCCGGGCCGGGTACGGGCCCGGCACCAGGCTCATGCCCCCAGAGCTTCGGTACGGAGCCTCGCTCCGTGCCGGGTACGGAGCCCGGCACGGCGGGTCTTCACCCCTCCAGCAACCGCTGGCCCACGTACTCCCCCTCCGCCGCGCCGCCCGGCACCGCGAAGAGCCCGCTCGATTCATGGCGGATGAACGTCGAGAGCGCGTCGCCGCGGTCGAGTTTGCGCTGGACGGGGACGAAGCCGCGCACCGGATCGGCCTGCCAGCACACGAAGAGCAGGCCGGCGTCGGGTGTCCCGTCGGTGCCGATGCCGTCGTGGAAGGAGAACGGGCGGCGCAGCATCGCGGCGCCGCCGTTCTGGTCGGGCCGGGTGATGCGGGCGTGCGCGTTGACGGGCACGACCGGGTTGCCGCCGGCGTCGGTCTTGTCCAGGTCCATCGGGGTGGTCTCGGTGCCGCCGCTCAGGGGCGCCCCGGTGGACTTCTTCCGCCCGATGACGTCCTCCTGGGCCTTGCCCGAGAGCTTCTCCCAGTCGTCGAGAAGCATGCGGATACGGCGTACGACGGCGTACGAGCCGTTCGCCATCCATCCCGGGTCGCCGGAGGCGGGGACGAAGACGCGCCCGTCGAAGTCGGGCTCGGACGGCTTCGGATTGCGGGTGCCGTCGATCTGACCCATCAGGTTCCGCGCGGTCATCGGCTCGGCGGTGGCGCCCGGCGAGCGGTTGAAACCGTTCATCTGCCAGCGCACGCGCGCCGCGCCGCCCGCGTCCTTCTGGATCGCGCGCAGGGCGTGGAAGGCGACGAGGGCGTCGTTCGCGCCGATCTGCACCCACAGGTCGCCGTCGCTGCGCGCCTTGTCGAGCCGGTCGGAGGAGAAGTCGGGCAGCGGGTCCAGGGCGACCGGGCGCTGCTTCTCCAGGCCCGTACGCGCGAAGAAGCTGTGCCCGAAGCCGAAGGTGACGGTGAGGGACGACGGGCCGGCGTCACGCGCGACATCCGTGTCCTCGTGGGCCGCGGCCTCGCCGGACATCAGCCGCTGGGCCGTCACCGACCAGCGGCGCAGCAGGGCGGCGGCCTCCCTGCGTCCCGCGCCCGCCGTCAGGTCGAAGGAGACGAGGTGGCCGCGCGCCTGGAGCGCGGTGGTGATGCCGGGCTGATGTTTCCCGTGAAACATTGCCATGTCCGCGCCGACCGAGGTCAGCGGGATGGTTTTCCCCGGGGAGGGCGCCGCCGCGTAGCCGACGGCCGCCCCCGCAGCTCCGAGGGCGAGTCCGGTGGCGCCGGCGGTGCCGAGCAGCCGGCGCCGCGACATGACCCCGTTCGGGGAGTCGCCGGGCGACGCGATGCCGGGGGACGCCGGGGACGCCTCAGGGGAGGGTGCCGTCCGGGCGGAGGGGGAGGAGGTCCCGGGGGTGGACTGGTCAGCCATGGTCAGGGTCAGCCGATCTGCGCGTTCTTGTTCACGGTGGCCTGGTCGATGTCGGAGGTGCGCACGGTCACCGCGATCTTCCAGTCGCCCGCCAAGGGGATCTGAACTCCGCTCGCCGCCCAGTGTCCGGTGGAGACCCGGTCGGGGGTCACCGGCAGAGGGCCGACGTCCTTCGCCGCGAGCGTGAAGGCGACCTTCACCTCGGGGACGTCGAAGGCCCTGCCGTTCGGCCGGACCACGAAGACGTGCATCTCGTTGCCGCCGACGCGGGCCGGGTCGAGAGTGATCTCCACCGTGCCCTTGCCGTCCTCGCCGCCCGTGTCGAACGGGATCTTCAGGGAGAGCGGCCCGGAGCGTTGCGAGGCGGACGCGGTGGCCTGCCGCGCCGCCTCCGCCGTACGTCCCGGTTCGGTGGTCGTCAGCGCGGTGGTGACCGCGAGCAGGACGACCGCGACCCCGGCCTCGGCGAGTACCGAGCGGCGCAGCCCCGAGCGGTGCGGGTCGGCGTCGCGGACACGCTTCTCGCGGGTGGAGTCCACGGCGGCCTGCTGCCTGGCGAGTTGGGCGGCGCGCCTGGAGTCGGCGGGAACGGTGCCTGGCGTCCTCGGCGCGGAGCGCTGTTCCACGACGGCGGCGGCCTCGGGAGCCGTCGCCTCGGACAGCCGGGCCGTCCAGCGCCGCGAGATCCACGCGATGCCCACGAGGAGGGCGACCAGGCCGACCTTGACGAGCAGCAGCTGTCCGTACGTCGTGTCGGTGAGCGCCGACCAGGAGCCGAGCTGTCGCCACGACTGGTAGATCCCGGTGGCGACCAGCACGAGGACGGCGCCGAACGCGAGGCGGGAGAACCGGCGCACGGCGCTCGCCTCGATCTGCGTGTCCGCCGGCGCCCGGAAGAGGGCCACCACCAGCGTCGACAGACCGCCGAGCCAGACGGCGACGGCCAGCAGGTGCAGGACGTCGACGGGCATCGCGACGGCCGGCTGGATGCCGGTCGAGGCGTGCTCGGCCATGGCCCAGGTCGCGGCGAGACCGGCCGCGACGACCGCGCCGCCGATGGCGAGCCCGAAGGTGAGGTCGCTCTTCTCCGCGGCCAGGTGATCGGCGTCGGCGGCCAGGCCGTCGGCGTCCTCGGTGCCGTCAGGACCGCCGCCCGGCGCCTCGGCCCGTTCGCCGCGCGTCGCTTTCACACTGACCGTCCGCGCGGCGGCCGTGTTCCTGTCGGCCGTCTGTGCGGCGGCCGTCTTCGTGTCGGCCGTCTGTGCGGCGGCGGTCTTCGTTGCGACGGTCTTCGTGTCCGCCCCACCGGCGGATTCCTTCGTGCCGGCCGCTTCCGGGCCGGCTGTCTGCGCCGCGGTGGCGTCCCCGGCCAGGGCCGTGGCCGCCGCCCGTTCGTCCTCGTCGCGCTTGGCGTACGCGCCGAAGAGCACCGCGATGAACAGCGCCGCAGCGGCCAGCAGCAGCAGCCGCGACACCAGCGCCGCGCCCGACTTGGTCTGCAGCACCTCCCCGAGCAGGGTCAGGTCGAAGACGTCGCCGACGTCGCCGGACCCCACGTACGAACCGCGCAGGAGCAGCAGAGCGAGTGTGGAGGCGGTCAGCGTGAGCCATCCCGAGACCACGACCCGCTGCACCGGCCGGACGCCGGAGCCCCGCTGCCAGCAGCCCAGCACGAAGGCGGCCCCGCCGACGAGCAGGATGAATCCCGCGTACGAGAAGTAGCGCGCCGCTCCGTAGAGGAAGCCCACCACGCCGCCGCCCACCGCTTGGTCGGACAACGCGACGGAGGTCTGCGAGGGGGCGCCGATGGAGAAGGTGAAGGCGCCGGAGACGGGGTGGCTGTCCGCCGACACCACCTGGTAGGTGACGGTGTACGTGCCGTCGGGCAGCCCCGGGCGTAGTTTCAGGCCGTACGTGTCGCCGCCCAGGTCGCTCGCGCCGCCAGTGTCGACGCGCTTGCCCCTGGGGTCGAGCACTTGGAGCGAGCCGTCGTTCAGCGAGACCTGCTCGGAGAAGGTGAGCGAGACCTGGGTGGGTGCCTTGTCGACCACCGATCCCTGCGTCGGGTTGCTCCCGGTCAGCGCGGCGTGCGCGGAGGCGGGCGCGGCGCCTGCCAGGAGCGCGCCGAACACGGCGAGGAGCAGCAGCAGGAGGGTCCGGAAGCGGGGGGCGATGGTCAGTGTCACGGTGATGCCTCCCTCAGTGCCCGGTCTTCGGGTTGTAGGTCGCGGATTTCACCGGCATGGAGATCCTGACCGTGCCGGACTTGGCGAAGTGCAGTTCCACGGACACCTTCTCGCCCTGTTCGGGCTTGTGGGTGAGCTTTGCGAACATGAGGTGGTTGCCGCCGCTCGTGAAGTCCAGGGTGCCCCCGGCGGGCACGGCGAATGACTTCTTCTCCCGCATCGCGCCGTCCTCGGTCGTGTCCATCGTGACCTCGTCCGAGAGGTCGCTGGTGACCGCGGTGAGCGTGTCGGCGCCGCCGGAGCTGGTGACGGTGAAGAAGCCCGCCGCCATGGTCTCCGTGCTCGGGGCGGGCATGTAGGCGCCGGTGACCTGGAGTCCGGGCGTGGCCGGGGACGACGAGGAGGAGTCGCCCGAACCGCAGCCCGCCAGTGTTCCCGAGGCGGCTATGACCAGTGCGCCGACGGCGAGGAGCCTCGCGTGACGACTCGGACGGTGGTTCACGGGTTCTTCCCCTCGGCGATCTTGGGAAGGTCCTTGGTGTAGTCGTCGACGGTGGCGCTCTCGCCGTACAGCACGTAGCCCGCGTCGGTCTTCGGCGAGAAGGCGATGACCTGGGTGCCGTGCACGGAGACGACCTTGCCGTTCTTGTTCTTCGTGGTGGGCTCGATGGTGATGTGCAGGGAGCGGGCGCCGGCCTGGATCGTGGCGAAGTCGCCGGTCAGGCCGATGAAGTCCGGGTCGATGCCCTTGAGCCACGTACCGAGCGCGGCGGGGGTGTCGCGGGCCGGGTCGGTGGTGACGAACACGACGCGCAGCTTGTCCTGCTCGGCCTTCGGCAGCTGCTTCTTCGCGACCGCGAGGTTGTTCATCGTCAGGGGGCAGGCGTCGGGGCAGTGGGTGTAGCCGAAGTAGATGAGCGTCGGCCGACCCTTGGTCTCCGCGCGCAGGTCGTACTTCTTGCCGGCCGTGTCGGTCAGCACGAGGTCCGGCTTCTCGTACGGATTGTCGAGTACCGTCGCGGCCTTGGCGGAGCCCGCCTCGGCGGACACGTCGGTGACCGGCTTGTTGCTGTCGTCACCACCGCCGCAGGCGGAGAGGGTCAGCGCGGCGGCGGCGAACAGGGCGGCCATCGCGTACGTCTTCTTGCGCATAGAAAAATGTCCCAGATGTGAGCGCTCCGGTGCGCACCGGGGGTCGAACGAGGCCGAAGGGCCAGGTCGGACGTGACCGGGCGGGCCGGGCGGGCCGGGCCGGTCACGTCCGGGCCGGTCCGGGTCGTCCGAGCCGGAGAGCCGCGTCCGCGACCCTCCGGTGCGCACCGGGAGCGGTTGTGTCTCAGTACCTCAGGTGCTTGCCGGCAGCTCAGGCGTTCGTACGCCGACGGCCGGCCAGAACGCCGTACGCCACGCCCGCCAGGCCGACGGCGATGCCGACGACGCCGAGCACGCGCGCGGTGGTGTCGCTGCCGTCCGGGGAGGCGGCCGCCTCGGTGGTGTCCTTGGCGGTGTCCTTGGTGTCGGAGGCGTCCTCGGCGACGGCGGATCCGTGATGGCCCTCCTCGGTGGCGGCCGAGAGCGCGAGCACCGGAGCCGGGTTCTCGGGCTCCTCCGCGCCCTCCTTCTGCGGCTCGATCCAGCGCACCACATCCTTGTCGGAGTACGTCTGGACGGCCTTGAAGACGAGTTCGTCGGTGTCCTCGGGAAGCGCGCCGATGGAGAGCGGGAACTTCTGGAAGAAGCCCGGCTCGATGCCCTTGCCGTCGGCGGTCCAGGTGACCTTGGTGACGGCCTCGCCGATCTTCTCGCCGTGTGCGGTGACCGGCTTGTCCAGCTTGGACTTGGTGACCTTCACCGTCCAGCCGTCGAGCGGCTGCGGCATGACGGAGGCCAGCGGGTGGTCGGCCGGGAGGTTCACCTCGACCTGGGTGGTCGAGGCGTTGTCGCGCTCGTTGGGCACCTTGAAGTTCACGACGGCGTAGCCGCCCTTGGCGGCCGCGCCCTCGGGCTGCACGCTGACGTGCGCGAACGCGGGGGCGGACAGGGCGAGAACGGCCGTGGCGGCGACGGTGCCGACGGCGGCGAGACGAGAAGCCTTCATGGAAGGGAACACTCCACTTTCAGTCCAGTGACAAAGGGGACGCGCGTGCGCCTCGGTGTCCCGCGGAAGGGGCGAAGCGGCGCCCGGGGAGACCCGGCGGGCACGCGCGCGTGCGACACGGCCGCGTCCCCTTCGAGGAGGTCCGTGAAGCCCGTGAGGTCCATGAGGCGTGAAGTCGAGGACTCCGGGCTCGTGAACTCGGGGGATTCCGTGGATTCCGTGAAGCGGCGCGTCGTGTCAGGCGACGAGGACGAGTGCGGTGGAGACGGGCGGCCCGCGGCGGACGACGGTGTGCTGCAGGGTGGTCGTCCGTGGAGCGAGGGGCGCGAGCAGCGCGGTGCGAGGCGTGCGCGCGACTTCGGGCGCTCCGGGAAGTCCCGTACGCAGGGCGCGTACGAGTGTCAGTGCGGCGCGCAAGGACCGTACGAGCGCCGCTTCCGCGACTCCCTGCGCCGAGAGCCGCATGAGTCGCAGGAGGGCCAGGTCGCCGCGGCGCAGCACCCACCCGGCGGCGACGGCCGCGAGGAAGTGGCCGAGCAGCATCGGCAGGGAGGGCAGCACCGGCATCGGGGTGCCCGCGGCGGCCGGCAGGGCGTCCGCGGCATGGCGCATGGACGACGTCATGCCGGGCATGTCCGTCATGCCCGTGTCGATCCCCGCGTCGGCGAGGATCTTCTGGGCCTGCGCGGGGCTGATCGCCGCCGCGGCCGTACCGCACACCAGGTGGGCGGCCCGCGCCACGAGCGAGGCGTCGGACATCGACATCCCCGAGGCCATCGAGCCCATGGACCCGGTGGCCGTCGTACCGGCCTGCAGACCGAGTCCGAAGAGTGTGTGCAGCGCGGTCTGGCCGAACGCGAGGAGCGCCACGATGCCCGGCAGCGCGCGTTCGCGTCCCGCGAGCGCCGCGGCGACGGCGAAGACCGCGAGGAAGGCGGTGCCCAGCGTCCACAGGGGGACCGTGGCGCAGGAGGCGATCCCGTGACCTGCCGCGGCCAGCACGACGCAGACCGCGGCGAACACCGCGGCCCTCAGGGTCCGGAGGCCTGCTCCGGAACGCGCCGAACGCTGGTGGGGGGCAGTCATGGCGGGCTCATCATCGCACTGGGCGCCCGGGCCCCACGCGGCAGGTCCGATTGACGGCATGTGACCGGTCCGTCCGCAACGCGGCCTACCGCCGAAAGGCCGACGTCGTCCGACGTCGTCCGACGCCATCCGGCGTCAACTCGCGTGTGCATACACCGCCCCGTCATGCGAACGCATCGGCCGTATGGGCGGCATCACGTCGTGTATGCGATTGCGCACGGGTGGTTGCGGCAATACGTAACGGTATGTCGAGCCGCGGCCGGGAGGCTGGAGCATGAGCATCTGGTGGTCACTCCATTTGCGGCGCGAGGCTGCGAGTGTTCCGCTCGCCAGACGCCTGTTGCTCGGCACGATGGAGAGCGCGGGCGTCGACCCGGACATCTCGTACGACCTCTCCGTCGCGCTCACCGAGGCCTGTGCCAACGCAGTCGAGCACGGCGGGGACACCGTGCGGGGTGACTCCTGCGAGGCGTACCGCGTGACGGCCTACCTCGACGGTGATCAGTGCCGCATCGAGGTCGCCGACTCGGGTCCGGGTTTTCCCGCCGGTAACGCCCGCGCCCTGCTCCGCCAGGCGGGCGAGGACGCGGAGCACGGCAGAGGTCTGTGTCTGATCAGGGAGCTGGCCGACCACGTCCACATCGGCAACAAGCCGGGGCGCGGCGGCGCGGTGGTGAGCTTCGACAAGATCCTCAAGTGGCGGAAGGTCCCCTCGCTGCTGCCGGCTTGACGAGCTGAGCCGCAGCGCTCCGCCGTCCCGGAGTCCACAGGCCCGTCACAGGCTGCACCCAGGTTCTTGAGGGCTGAGGTGCCTAGCTTTCCTTCGCACGCAGCCGGTTCGTCTCCAGGTGCCTTCGCCGCCGGCGTCCTCATGGGAAGGGATACGCCGATGGGCAGCCGCGAGGACGACGAGGCGCTGGCGCGGGCCGCGGTGGCCGCGTTGACCCGTCAGCTGGAGCTGACGCCCAAACCCGGACTGCCCGACCCGCGTGACCTCCGGGCCCGGGTCACCCGGCGGGATCTGTGTTCCCTGCGCTGGTCCGCCAAGGCGCTCGCCCCCGGCCTCGCGGCCATGGCCGCCGCCGCCCGCCGCACCGGCCGCGCCACGCCCGAACTCCGCGCGGAGCTGGGCTCGATCGGCCGGTGCACCGAGCATTCGGTGGCCCTGACGGGCGGCGGCCACCGCGGTGCCCTGTGGGTTCTCGGACTGCTGGTCGCGGCGGCGGCGTTGGACCCCGGGGGCACTGGAGCTGATGTCACCGCGACGGCCAAGCGGATCGCGGCGCACGCCGACCGGCGGGCGCCGCGGCGGCCCTCCCGCGGCTCGTCCGTCTCGGCGACGTACGGCGCGGCCGGTGCGCGCGGTGAGGCGCGTGCCGGATTCCCGCACGTGAGAAGGGCGTTGGACGCGCTCGCCGGCGCCCGCTCGGCCGGCGTTCCCGAACCGTGCGCCCGTCTCGACGCCCTCCTCACGGTCATGTCCACGCTCCAGGACACCGAGTTGCTGTATAGCGCCGGTCCCCATGGACTCCGTCATGTCCAGGCGGGAGCCCGGGGTGTGCTGGAAGCGGGAGGTACGTCCACGGAGGCGGGGCGTTCGGGCCTGGCCGCCCTCGACGAGGATCTCCACGCGCGCGGGTGGAGCCCCCGGGGCAGCAGCGGCCTGCTCGCGGGCGCGCTGTTCGTGGACGCTCTGCCGGTCACGCGCCTCTGACGGGTCCGTCCAGGTCCCCTCCGGCACCGGACCGGAAGCCGGAGTCGGCGCAGGGCCGCCCTCGTGGTCACGCCGGAGTCAGGAGGCCGTCCAGGGCCGCCCTCGCGGTCACGCCGGAGTCCGGAGGCCGCCCCCGGACACACCGCCGGCCGGGCACCCTGGGGGGCACCCGGCCGGCAGTCTCGTATCAGCCCCAGCAGCCCTCGCGGGCACCGTGTCAGCCCTTGAGGGACGCCATCCACGCCTCGACCTCGTCCGAGCGGCGCGGCAGACCGGCCGACAGGTTGCGGTTGCCGTCCTCGGTGACGAGGAGGTCGTCCTCGATGCGGACGCCGATGCCGCGGTACTCCTCGGGCACGGTCAGGTCGTCCGCCTGGAAGTACAGGCCCGGCTCGACGGTCAGGCACATGCCCGGCTCCAGCGTGCCCTCGACATACGTCTCGGTGCGCGCGGCGGCGCAGTCGTGGACGTCCATGCCGAGCATGTGGCCGGTGCCGTGCAGGGTCCAGCGGCGCTGCAGGCCGAGCTCCAGGACGCGCTCGACCGGCCCCTCCACGAGGCCCCACTCGACGAGCTTCTCGGCCAGCACGTGCTGGGCGGCGTCGTGGAAGTCGCGGTACTTGGCGCCCGGCCGCACGGCCGCGATACCGGCCTCCTGGGCCTCGTACACGGCGTCGTAGATCTTCTTCTGGATCTCCGTGTACGTGCCGTCGACCGGGAGCGTGCGCGTGACGTCCGCGGTGTAGAGGGTGTGGGTCTCCACACCCGCGTCAAGCAGCAGCAGGTCGCCGGAGCGGACCGGGCCGTCGTTGCGCACCCAGTGCAGCGTGCAGGCGTGCGGTCCCGAGGCGCAGATCGAGCCGTAGCCGATGTCGTTGCCCTCGACCCGCGCGCGCAGGAAGAAGGTGCCCTCGATGAAGCGCTCGCTGGTGGCCTCGGCCTTGTCGAGGACCTTCACGACGTCCTCGAAGCCGCGCACGGTGGAGTCGACCGCCTTCTGCAGCTCGCCGGCCTCGAAGTCGTCCTTGACGAGCCGTGCCTCGGAGAGGAAGACGCGCAGTTCGTCGTCGTGCTCGCGGGTGACCTTGTCGGTGAGGGCGGCCTCGATCGCGGCGTCGTAGCCACGCACGACGCGGACGGGACCGGTGGCTTCCGTCAGCGCGGCCGGCAGCTCGCGGACGTCCGAGGCGGGGATGCCGTACAGCTGCTCGGCCTCGGCCAGGGAGTGGCGGCGGCCTACCCACAGCTCGCCCTGCCCGGAGAGCCAGAACTCGCCGTTCTCGCGGTTGGAGCGCGGCAGCAGGTAGATCGTCGCCTTGTGGCTGCCATTCCCGTTCGGGCCGTCGGCGGGCTCCAGCACGAGGACGCCGTCCTCGGTGAGGTTGCCGGTGAGGTAGGCGTACTCGACCGAGGCACGGAAGGGGTACTCCGTGTCGTTCGAGCGGGTCTTCAGGTTGCCCGCCGGGATCACCAGGCGCTCGCCCGGGAAGCGCGCGGACAGCGCGGCGCGGCGGGCCGCGGTGTACTCGGCCTGCGCGATGGGCTCAAGGCCCCGCAGCTCGGTGTCGGCCCAGCCGGACTTCATGTTCTCGGCCAGCTCGTCGGACACGCCCGGGTACAGGCCGTTCTTGCGCTGCTTGATCGGCTCTTCTTCGCCCGCTTCGTCAGCGGCTTCGTCGAGCACGGCTTCCGGGGTCTCCGGGGTGAGCGCCTCCGACACGGTCTGCCTCCTTGATACGACTCTGGACCTCCCCCATCGTACGGTCGTACTGAAGGGGGCCCAGGGCCGGAAGACCTGTTACACCGGGTATGCGCCCGCTCACTCGAACCGGGCCGCCAGCAGGACGACGTCCTCGTCGCTGTCCGCCTCGTCGAGACCGTCCGGCAGCACACAGCGCAGCACATGGTCGGCGATCGCGCCGGGGTCCTCGCGCAGCGCCCTCGGGACACTGGCCGCCGCCGCGTGCAGCCGGGCGAAGGCACGGTCCATCGGATCGCCGGTGCGGTGCAGCAGACCGTCGGTGTACATGAGCACGGTCTCGCCGGCGTCGGCGGTCAGTTCGACGCTCGGAGCCTCCCAGCAGGCGAGCATGCCCAGCGGAGCCGACAGCGAGGTCTCCACGAACTCGGTGCGCCGCGGACCGATCACCAGAGGCGGGCTGTGTCCGGCACCGGCGAGCGTGAGCTTGCGCAGGGCGGGCTCGCAGTACGCGAAGAGGGCGGTGGCCGAGCGTGCCGGTTCGGTGAGCCGCAGCAGCAGTTCGAGGTCGGAGAGCACGGCGACGGGGTCCTCGCCCTCCATGACCGCGTAGGCCCGCAGGGAGGCCCGCAGCCGGCCCATGGCGGCGACCGCGCTGGGACCGGACCCGGTGACGGAGCCGACCGCGAGGCCGAGCGCGGCGTCGGGCAGCGGCAGGGCGTCGTACCAGTCGCCGCCGCCGCGCGGGCCGGTGCGGTGCCGGGCGGCGAGCTGGACGCCGGGGACCCGGGGCAGCCGTGGGGGAAGCAGCTCCGCCGACATCGTCGTCACGCACGCACGCGCGCGCTCCAGCTCCAGCATCCGCGCCAGGTGCTCCGTCGCGTGGCGGACGTAGAGGCCGATGAGGTGGCGCTGACGCTCCACCGGTTCGGCGGGTTCGTCGTAGAGCCATACGGCGGCACCGAGGCGGCCCGCGGCCTCCGTGGACAGCGGCAGCGCGTAGCTCGCGGCGTAGCCGAGACGGGCGGCCACCTCGCGCTGGCGCGGGTCGAGCCCGTCCTCCGAGAGGAGGTCCGGCTGGGTGATCTCGCCCTCGCCGCCCGGCAGCCCGTCCAGGATCTTCCCGTACGACATGGAGCTGCGCGGCACCGTCTCGATGTGGCCGAGATCCGCTCGGGCGAGGCCGAGGCCGATCGTGGTGTCGGGGCCGAGGCCGTCGCCGGGCTCCATGACGACGAGACCGCGCCGGGCGCCCACGAGGGCGGCTCCGGCGCGCAGCAGTTCCTGCAGTGCGTCACTCAGTGTCGCGGTGCGTGCGAGGCGCTCGGTGAGTTCGTGGAGCGTGGTGAGATCCGAGACCCAGCCCGCGAGACGATCTTGGAGGGCGGCTCCCGGGCCTGCTGGAGGGATGGCCGAAGAGGCACCCGTGGGCGCGGGTGCCGGCGCGACAGTGTGTGCGGGCGAAGGAACCGTTGAATCGATTCCGGCCACTTTCGGAAGGTGAGGGGCGTTCATGACGTCCGGCTTTCCGACCGGTGCGTATTGCTCAATAGCATCGCAAACCCCCATGTCGTTCTGCGCCGCTAGCGGTGTCTCCACATGTACACGTACTCGTGAGGGGATGTCCAGCATTGTCCTGCTGGGATTCCTGGTGTCCGTGAGACCGGTGGTAACCCTTGCGGGAAATCCAAATTGGCCTAAAACTGACTCGGGCAACGGCTTATTGAGGTCGACTGGCCTCGTTCGACGGAGCGTCACAGCGGTCGTGATGGGTACGTACTCGGTGAAGGCCAGGGGTGGTTGAGATCCGCCCGGAACCTGGCGACGGACCCGGGCGTCTTAACCACCGACGACCGTGCCCCATCCTCCCGTGGCGGAGGCGGCAAGGAACACGCGGGACGTAAAACGCCAGGCGCCGCCACCCCACGCCATGCCCATGCTCTGGATACACGCAGTATGGGCGCGGACACAGCCACATGCTCGGCCCAGAGGGGTTCCCCTTGCCTCAAGCAGGGGTGTGATGCGCCAGCAGGTACGCACAGTGAAGTGATCGACACATGGTGTGATGTGATCCTCGGTGTTGCCAGGCGTGCAACGGAAAGGAACGAGCGCTCATGCGCGAGATCCTCGGAAGGCGACGCAGGCTCCTGTCCCGGCGGAACAACGGGAGGCCTGAGATGCTCAGCGCGGCCCTGACCTTCGCGACCGAATGGCGGTGGCCCGTACTCCCGGGTGTGGCGGCCGACCCGCAGGGGCGTGCCCGCTGCGGATGCCCCGACCCGGAGTGCACGGTGCCCGGCGCCCATCCCTTCGACCCCGGCCTTCTCGCGGCCACCACCGACCAGCGCATGGTGCGCTGGTGGTGGACCAACCGGCCGTCGGCCCCCATCGTGCTGGCCACCGGAGGCGGCGCCCCGTGCGCGGTGAGCCTGCCCGCCCTCGCGGCGGCGCGCGCCCTGGACGCCCTCGACCGCACGGGCATGCGCCTCGGCCCGGTCGTCGCGTCCCCCTCCCGCTGGGCGATCCTCGTCGCCCCGTACTCCATGGAGCAGCTCGGCGAGCTGCTCTACGCCAAGGACTTCGTTCCCGGCTCCCTGCGCTTCCACGGAGAGGGCGGCTACATCGCACTGCCGCCGTCCGAGACGGGCCAGGGCCAGATCCGCTGGGAGCGGGCTCCGCTGCCCGGTTCGGCCGCCCCCTGGGTGCCCGACGTGGAGGCCGTCGTGGATGCCGTCGTCGAGGCACTCACTCGTACGGGTGTGAGCGCGCCCGAGTTGTAGGGGCGTCGGGCCCGCGGCGGGCCGCGGGCCCGCCCGCGCTCGTTATCGTCGGCCTATGCAGCGTCATTCTCGGGGGCACAGGGCCTCGACGCCGCCGCGCGGCGGGCCGGACCCCCGAAGAGTTCGTCTGGTGGCGCTGGCGGGTGTCGTGGCGTTCGTCCTCGCCCTGCCGCTGGCCGTGGCGTCGGCGGGCTCCGTGGACGACGACTCCGCGGCCCTGCGCGGGGCGGCTCGCGCGGACGACCGGCCGACGGCGCCCGGACCCCGGCGGTCCCCCCGGGTGCTCGGCCTCGGTCTCGTCACCGCCGCCCGGTGCGGTCCCGAGCTCTCCTCGTCCGACGGGGTCGAGGCGCAGACCTGTGTCCTGACGCAGGGCGAGGAGACCTGGGCGCGCACCTACTACCGCAACGCGACAGGCGACGCGCTGAGCTCGATGCTGAGTCTGATGGGGCCCGGCGGACGCACGGTGCAGACGAACTGCGCGGTGGACGCGGAGGACGACCCGGGGGTGTGCGAGACGCCCAGGGAGCGTACGGCGGGGGATCCGGGGGCGTACTCGGCGGTCGCGGAGTACGCGAGGAGCGCCGGCTCGGACGGGCCTCTGCTGCTGCGTTCGGGGAGCAACTCGAGCCGTCAGTAAGGCGGTTGATGCCCTACGGGATTCCGCACATGGAAAGACCCGGTTGCTGGCGACGGGGGATGCACCAGCAACCGGGCTACTCGAACGGTAACAAGAGATCGGCGGTTCGCAAATTCGATCTCGGCTATTCGGACACGGATTTACCTGTCACAACGGGGAGTTGTGACAGGAGTCACCCTATTCCGAGGACCTGACCAGCTGACCGGTCGGTCAGTTTCCCGATCTGTGGTTCCGCTGTGGGTCAGCTGAGCGTCACCTGGCGGTTGGTGAGCCCCCCGCGCGCGCGGCGTTCGTCCGCCGTCAGCGGTGCGTCCATGGCCAGAGCGGTGGTGAGGCGCTCGGCGAACTCGGCCGCCGGCTTCTCGATGTCGTCCGCCGTGACCCCTGTCGGCAGGTCCCAGACCGGCACCGTCAGCCCGTGCGCGCGGAAGGAACCGACCAGCCGGGTGCCCTCCCCGAGGCTGGACCGGCCCTCGGCGTGCAGCCGCGCGAGGGCGTCCAGAAGCTGCTCCTCCGCGTACGGCATGACCCAGCGCAGGTGGTTCTTGTCCGGCGTCTCGCACCAGTAGGCGGCGTCGACCCCGGAGAGCTTCACGGTCGGAATGGCGGCGGCGTTGGCCCGCTCCAGCGAGGCGGTCACCTCGGCCGTCGCGTTCTCCGCGTCGGGGACCCAGAATTCGAAGCCGCTGTGCACAACTGGCTCGAAGGTGCCTTCGGGGTCGAGCAGGTCCTGGAGCCGCGGACCGCCGGCCGCGGCGCGCCGGCCCTCGACCGGGGTGCCGGGCGGCGCGACGAGCGCGCGCTGCAGGGTGTCGGCCAGGTCGCGGCTGATGTCGCCGGACGCCGTGTCGTTCTGCAGGCCGAGCAGCACCGAGCCGTCCTCGCGGCGCAGCGCGGGCCACGCCATCGGCAGGACGGTGGCGAGGGTGACCGAGGGAACGTCCTCGGGCAGGCTCTCCTTGAGCTTCAGCTCGACCGTCGCGGCGGGCACCAGCTCGCGCAGCGCGACCCAGTCCCCCTCGCCCTGCAGGCCTTCGAACGGGCGGTGCACCAGCTCGGTCACGGCGTGCGCGGCTGCCCGGCCGTGGCAGGCCTTGTAGCGGCGGCCGCTGCCGCAGGGGCAGGGCTCGCGAGCGCCGACAACCGGGATCTCGCCGCCGTCCTTCAACTGCGGCTGCTTGGCCTTCGTCTGGGGTCGCTTCTTGGCCATCGTGAGTGTCTCCCGATCACGGCTCGTCTCGTACTGGCGCGAGCCTAGCCGTTCGTACGGGGACCGACGGGATCCTGTGGACAACGCACC
Source organism: Streptomyces sp. NPDC002742 (assembly GCF_042888885.1). Taxonomy (NCBI): domain Bacteria; kingdom Bacillati; phylum Actinomycetota; class Actinomycetes; order Kitasatosporales; family Streptomycetaceae; genus Streptomyces; species Streptomyces sp. NPDC002742. Next base: position 151,297 of record NZ_JBIAQF010000006.1, on the reverse strand, counting down.
GCGTCGTCCACGAACCCGGCGGCCGGTCCGCGCGCCGCGGTCCGGCCCGCGGTCCGGCCTCAGTCGAGGTCGTCGAAGGCGTCCACGAAGTCCAGATCGGGTATCCCGGACACCCTCGGTGACGCGACGCGCGTAGCGAAGTCGTCGTGCCGGCGCGCCGTTTCCACGTCGTCCTGGATGACCACCCACACCGTGACCTCGCCGTGGATGCCGTCCCGTACGCCCCAGTCCTTGGCCAGCGCCCTGATGATGTTCAGCCCGCGGCCGCCCCGTGCGGTGACCGAGGGGGTGGCGGGAACGGGGCGGGTCGGGCCACCGCCGTCCGTCACCTCGACCGTCAGCCGTCCCGCCGGGTCGACCCGCCATGTCGCGCGCACGTCGCCGTCGCCCGCGAGGGCGTCCCCCAGGGGCCGGCCATGTCGGCAGGCATTGCTGAGCAGTTCGGAAAGGATCAGTACGGCATCGTCGATGACCGTTTCCGCCACACCGCCGGAACGCAGCTCATCGCGCATCCGGTGTCTTGCTTCCCCCACGCCCGCAGGGCCATGGGGCACGGCCATGCTCGACGACGTGGGCACCTCCCGTGCCACCACCAACGCCACCCCCGAGACCTCCTTTGCCCCACGCCACGGTGTGAATGCCCCTCTGGACTGGACCGGAAACCGGCCAATCGACGTCTGCTGACGCACTCGTAACGATCGAATGCGGAAAGAACGCGCCGGTGCACTCCCTGTGACCGGGTGTCCGGTTCCCGACGGTTTTGGAGGGGTGATCGTGGTGTTTTCCATGGGCGTCCCGGTCTGGACGAGACCAGGTCAGCGGCCCAGTTGACGCAGTACCGCGCGCGGGCGGTTGGTGATGATGGCGTCGATGCCCAGCTCAACGCAGAGATCGACGTCCTCGGGCTCGTTCACGGTCCAGACGTGCACCTGGTGTCCGGCGCGTTTCAGTCGCTCGATGTACCCGGGGTGACTGCGTACGATCCGCATCGACGGGCCCGCGATCCGGACACCCGCGGGCAGTCGTCCGTCCCGTAGCCGGGGCGAGACGAACTGGAGCAGATAGACCGTCGGCAAGGTCGGGGACGCGGCCCGGACGCGGTGCAGTGAGCGCGCCGAGAAGCTCATCACGCGCACCGAGGACTCGTCGGCGGACGCGGGGGCGTCCAGGCCGAAACGCTTCAGCAGGTGCATCAGCCGTTCCTCGACCTGGCCCGCCCAGCGGGTCGGGTGCTTCGTCTCGACGGCCAGCTCGACGCGGCGGCCGGCGTCGGCGACGAGTTCGAGCAGTGTCTCCAGGGTGAGGACGGAGGTGTCCTGGAGGCCCCCGGGAGCGTGTTCCCAGTCGGGCGACTCGTCGCGGTTCTTCCAGGAGCCGAAGTCCAGTGCGGCCAGTTCGGCGAGCTCCAGGGCGGAGACGGCTCCGCGGCCGTTGGACGTACGGTTCACGCGGCGGTCGTGGACACAGACGAGATGGCCGTCGGCGGTCAGCCGTACATCGCATTCAAGGGCGTCCGCACCGTCCTCGATCGCCTTCTTGTACGCGGCCAGGGTGTGCTCGGGGGCCTCTTCGGATGCGCCGCGGTGGGCGACGACCTGAATCGGGTGCTGTCGTGCGAGGGTCACCGCGTCATGGTGCCATCGTCGCGGGGCCGGTGTGAGGTGAGATGCGTCCCACTTCATTCCTTTTAGTACTAAAGGTCCGTTATAAAGGATGACCTCGGACGCACAGCCACCGCTTATGGTGCCCTGACGCCCTGTGGGAAAAGCTGTCGGCGTACAAAAGCACATGCACAGCTGAATCGCGCCGGGCCATCGACAAGTGTGAGTGGGCGTGACCGAGTGCGACCGAGAACAACAGCCGTGGATCGAGGAGAAGAGCTGTGAGCACCGAGAACGAGGGCACCGCAGTACCCCCGGCCCCGTCCGCACCTCCCGTGCCGGTGGAAACTCCTGCTGCTTCCGCGCAGGGCGCCTCGCACGCGGGGGGCGCGCCGACCGCCCCGATCCCCGCGGTGCCCGGCACCCCCGGCGCACCGGAGCACCCGTCGGCGCCCGCGGGCATGCCGGCGTACGCGTCGGCCGGAGCCGGGCAGGGGGCCGACCCCTACGGACAGGCCGCGACGCAGGGCTCCGCCCCGGAGGCGGGCTGGCCGCCTCCGCCGCCCGCCACCCCTTCGTACGCCGACGGCGGCGGTTCGGGAACCGGCGGCTGGGGTTCCTCCTACCAGCAGCCCGCTCCCAAGCCGAAGAACGGGCGCGGCGGCCTGGTCGCCGCGGTCCTGGTGGCCGCGCTGGTCGCCGGCGGCGTGGGCGGCGGCATCGGCTATTCGCTGGCCAAGAACAACGACGACTCGACCGGCTCGACGACGGTCTCCGCCCCGAGCACCAGCGGCGAGGTCCGGCGTGCCTCGGGCACGGTCGCGAACGTGGCGGCCAACGCGCTGCCGAGCACCGTCACCATCGAGGCCCAGAGCACCAGTGGCACGGGCGGCACCGGCACGGGCTTCGTCTTCGACACCCAGGGCCACATCCTCACCAACAACCACGTGGTGGCGGACGCGGTCGACGGCGGCAAGCTCACCGCGACCTTCCCGAGCGGCAAGAAGTACGACGCCGAGGTGGTCGGCCACGCGCAGGGGTACGACGTCGCGGTCATCAAGCTGAAGAACGCGCCCTCGGACCTGAAGCCGCTCGTCCTCGGCGACTCCGACAAGGTGGCCGTCGGCGATCCCACGATCGCGATCGGCGCGCCCTTCGGTCTCTCCAACACGGTGACCACGGGCATCATCAGCGCGAAGAACCGTCCGGTCGCCTCCAGTGACGGCAGCGCGAGCAGCAAGTCCTCCTACATGAGCGCCCTGCAGACGGACGCCTCGATCAACCCGGGCAACTCCGGAGGCCCCCTGCTCGACGCGTCGGGCGCGGTGATCGGCATCAACTCGGCGATCCAGTCGTCGACCAGCGGCGGTCTCGGCGGCTCCGGCCAGTCCGGTTCGATCGGCCTGGGCTTCGCGATCCCGGTCAACCAGGCCAAGTACGTCGCCCAGCAGCTGATCAAGACCGGCAAGCCGGTGTACGCGAAGATCGGCGCGTCGGTCTCCCTGGAGGACGGCACGGGCGGCGCGAAGATCACCCAGCAGGGTGCGAGCGGCTCGGCGGCGGTCGAGTCCGGCGGCCCCGCCGCCAAGGCGGGTCTCAAGCCCGGTGACGTCATCACCAAGCTCGACGGCATGGTGATCGACAGCGGCCCGACCCTCATCGGCGCGATCTGGACCCACAAGCCCGGCGACACCGTCCAGCTCACCTACACGCGCGACGGCAAGACCCACACGGTCGACGTCACCCTCGGCTCCCGAGAGGGCGACAGCTGACCCTCCGCTCCCGGCCCGGATCAGGTCGATCCGCAGGTCAGTGGGCGAGTAGGGCAGTAGGTCAGTAGACGTACACGCAGAAGGGGTGTCTCTCACGAGAGACACCCCTTCTGCGTGCCGGCTGTCCTTTCCCGGCCGCGAAGGCCCCAGGACGAATCAAGCGCGAGGCGTTTTCGCTGCGGCCGGACCCTTCTTGTCTTCGACGCGCTCCGAAGACGCCGCCGGGCAGGGGCGCTGCCGATGGCGGGACACGGTCTGGCGCGGCGGCCGGGTCAGCGTGATCTGACGGATCAGCTGCTGGAAGCAGCTCAAGGATGCGAGGGCCGGTACGAGGGCCGTGGCCACACCCGTGATGGTCTGGTGGGCGTCGGCCACGCAGAACATCATGGCGACGGAGGAGAACAGCAGAACGACGTACCACGAGTGCACGGCCCGGCGCTGGTGCAGGGCGGCTCTCAGAATGGAGAGCGAGGCCACCATCCAGGGGCCGTAGACCAGAAGGGGCCACCAAGGCCCCGTGCCGCTCTGCGCGTTGGACGCGATGTGCTGCAGGGGCGTGTAGGCCACCATGCCGCTGAAGACGCTCACCATCGACACGGTGGCGGCGGCGAGCGCGGCGATCACAAAGCTGACGGTCTGCAGCCAGTTGAAGCGGGGATTGCGGACTCGTACTTTCCGATGTCCGGTCGAGGACCGTCGGATGGGCGGCAACTCGGTAGTGAGCTGAACCAGGTTGTCCATCGGGTCACTGGTGAATTCGTCGGGGTACGTCGGCTCGCTGCGCGGTGGAGGCACGATGACCTCCTGCTCCGCCGCCGCGGCATCCTGCAGGAGGTAGGTGAGCTCCTCGACCGGGTCCCAGCCCTGTTCGTGCAGAGCGTCGACGGGATCGTCGTACCCGCCGGTCTCCGTCCCGGTGGGATATCCGGGGTGCTGTCCATACCGGGCGAAGGAGAGATTCGGATAGTCGTCATTCACGGAAATTCGTCCCCGTCACGTGAGGGATGTGGCGGCCGGAACGTCCCTGGCCGTTCCACCGCTGGTTGATCTCCTCTTGAACCGCGTCCAGTACCGTCAGGAAATCGCCGAGCAGCGACTCGGTGCCACGCGGTCCGATGCGCGCGCCGTCTCCGCGCAAGGTGCCGCGGGCGTCAGGCGATGTGTACGCGGCGGCAGGCGTGCAGGTGTATCGCCCGGTCGTCACGGCACGGGCCGCGGCCGGGCCCTGTGCCGTCGGTCCGGAGACGGGTGGAGCGAGAGAACTTACTTTCGCCATATTTCGCTAACGCCGCTCCCCCTCCTTCAGATGTGTGGCAATCGAGTGAGCGCAAGCCGGCGAAGTATTCACGAAAGCGGTTTTTCGTGAACCCGAAGCCGATGGGTTCCCGCACGTTGACGGGTGGGTTCGTGCTCCATGGGGGCGGCCAGGACAGCACGCGTGGAGGCCCTTCTCTCCGATCACACGGTTACGGCACCGGGCTTCAGCCGTCGGCACCGGACCGGTGACGTCGGTGAGCCCGCTCGGCGCTGGTGGACCCGGTGCGGACCGCGCCTCCGCGACACGCTTGGAGCCGGGTACGCTGTATCCGCTCCCACCCCAGGTGGGCGGGAGCGGGGTGGGTTGCCCGAGCGGCCTAAGGGAACGGTCTTGAAAACCGTCGTGGCGCGAGTCACCGTGGGTTCAAATCCCACACCCACCGCAGTTCATGGGTGTACTTGGCCGGATGGGGTGCCTCTCACTGAGGGGCACCCCATCCGTATGAGGCTTGTCCCGCGTCGATCAGGCTCCGCCATGGTGTCGATCGGTGGTGTGCCCCGAAGCCTGGCACGAGTTCTGTCCCAGACCCCTGTCCCAGGACCTTCGAGGAGCGCACCGCTCCTCGTGCCGGGCGCCGCGATGGGAGGCCGACACGGCCGCGGCGCCGGGGAACCGTCATCCGCTCCCCGTGGGCTTGTCGGGTCGGCCCCTGACGGCCGTGACGGAACCCGAAGAGAACGGCCCGGATCGTGACGGTCGTGACAGGCAGCCCGCGCCCGGCCGCCGTACGCGGGTCAGGAGCGCTCGCGGGCAGCCGGGTTGTTCAGGCAGAGCGCGATGTTCCGGACCGCGGCGGTGAGTTCCTCGATCACCCTGGCCGCCTGCTCCGCGTTGTGGAAGGCCGGGCGCTCTGCCAGGGACAGGCCCAGTTCCTGCGCCGCCTGGAGGGCTGCCTCGGCGCTCTCGGCAGGAGGGGGAGGCGAAGCGGCGGCGGGCGCTGAAGCCTCGGCCGGGGGAGGAGACCCCGGTGCGGCGGACCGGACCGGCACGGTCGGGTTTGCCGTGGGCACGCCGGAAGCCGCGGGGGTCGGCTGGTGCGTCGGCTCAGGAAAGGCAGGTGCCGACAGGCCGACCGGCATCGCGCCGGTCTCCGGCTCCCCTCGGTACCTGTCGAACGGGGGGTGGAAGGTGCCGGAGCCGCTGACCGGGGAGGTGCGTGCCTCCTCTTCCGGCCGGGACGGCAGAACCGGTGAGGGCTGTGCGGCGTACGGGCCATGGGAGATCTGCTGGACGTGCGGGATCAGGTCCGGCGCGCGACGCGTCCGGGGCAGTAGGAAGTGTTCGAAACCCGGGAACGCCAAGGTGGCGGAGTGCGTGGAGGCGCGGGGGCTGTACTGGGTCTGCCACTGCATGCGGTAGCAGTCGACCTGATCGGCGCAGGCGGTGCGGGTGTGGAAGACCGCGGTGTTCTCTCCCAGGTCCGGGTACCAGAGGTTCGGACCCGGGAAGTGAACGGTTCGTCCCCGGGGCTTGATCTGCTCGGCGCACCCCATGCAGCAGCCCTCCGGCACCATGAGCGGGATGCTGCCGCTCTGCTCCGGCCGGCGGGGACCGCCCTCCCAGCGGTACTCCCCGTGGTGGCAGGGCGGCAGCTCGCCGCAGGCGCGGCAGACGGCGTAGTGCTCCGGGAGGACCTGCCAGTCGTGGCTGGCGGGAGCGCACCAGTGCTTCGGCGCGGATCGGGGCAAGTTCTCGCTGCGCAGGACCAGGACCACTGGGCGCTTGTAGAACTCGGCGCGCTCGGGGGCCGGTTTGACCGCTTGGTTGTTGGCCCGCCGCAGTTCGTTGGCGTGCCACCACAACTCCACGTGTTCGCCCCATGCCTTCTCATAGGACTCCGGCCACCAGTCGCCCGCGTAGTCGTTGATCTCCAGGATCCGCCAGGCCTGCTGGTCGAGTACCACAATGGAGCCGGCCCGCAACCGCAGGTGTGTTGTGTCGTCGCCCTCGTCCGGCCAGTCGTGCCGACCGATATGTGTGGGTTGGCCTGGGAGCCACCTGCGAACCTGCATGCCACGCTCCTCGGCAGCGAAACTTCAAAGTTTCAAATGGGGCAGTTGGCAACATTCTGAACAATCGAGACGTTTGCTTCGGTGTAGACACGCTCACGCTGTTGACTCATGAGGACCGGAAACGCGTTCCGTGTCATCACTTCCTTCCGGAAACGCCGTTGTCACCGGGCGTTTTCGCCACTCGGGCCGTCACCGGACCAGACCCCTCCGCAGCTCCGAGCCAGTGACCCCATACCCGGCCGTCAGGTTCCGACGCTCACCCGTACGTGTGATGAAACCTGGTTTGCGGCACCCCGTACGTGTGCATCGTCCCGCAGTTCTGTTCACCGACCGCTGTGCGCCGACGGATGTGCCGACGGATGCGCGGACCGGGGCGGGCGGTGGGCGGGGCGGCGCCCCACCCGTCGCCCGCGCCGCCCGGAGCGGTCACCGGCCCACCGGGGTCCGTGGTCCCGCACCGCTTCCGGGCCCGAGGGCCGCTCTCCGGGCGGGGCGCCGACCGGCTCCGCGGGCTCCCGCGCCGACGGGGCGACTCCCCGTGCCGGCCCTGATCGGCGACGCCCTCGCCCCCGCCGCCGGGGTGAACACGGCCGTCACCCGTGTCGCCTGTCACCCGGCGACGTGGGCGACGGCGTCGCTTCAGTGCCGCCGGGACGAAGGAGCCGTCATCCGTGCCGCGGAGGCGATCGTCGAGCGGGCCTCTCGTTCGGTGAGGCCCGTGCGGACGGCGGCCTGGACAAGCGGGGTGATCAGTTGGGGGCCGATGTCGTTCTCGTAGGCGCGGCACGCGGCCCAGAAGAGGCGGGTGTTGCGCTGGCCCTCGTGCGCGGCGAGGACGAACTGGACGAGCCCCTGGCCCTGCCGGTCGGTCGCGGAGGGCGTGGGGTGGTGCGCGCGGGGCGCGGGCGGCGGCAGGAGCAGGCGCAGGAGTTCGGGCGGGCAGGGTGCGGGCGCGAGTCGAGCGGTGCCGGGGGCCGTCTCGTACACGCCGTGTTCGGTGCGTGAGCCGGGGCCGACGAGGTAGCCGCCCGCGCCGCGGATGTCGATGCCCGGGGCGAGCCGGCCGGCCGAGTTGGGGACGACGACGTCCGGCGGTCCGCTCAGCCACAGATGGCGGCCGCCGCTGGGGGTCAGGACGACGACCGTGTCAGGGATCGTGAAGAGGTGGCGCAGCGCCAGTTCGCGCAGGGCCGTCGAGGAGTCCGTATCGGATTTGGTGTCGAGGTCGACGCCGATGAGGTGGTGCGGATGCAGCCCGCAGGCGATGCCGTAGCCGGTGGTCCAGGGGGCGGCGGCGAAGAGTTCGCGGATGCGCCGGGGCTCGGTCGAGGCGTCGTACACGCCGTGCCCGAAGCGGCCGCATTCGCCGTGGCAGGGGAGGGGATCGGGGTCGTCGCGGTGGGGGGAGCGCAGGGCCGGGAGCTTCGTACGGGACAGCGGGATCACCGCCAGCCCGCGCTCGGCTGCGGACAGGGCGTGGGCCAGGGCCAGAGTGGTGGCCCGCCGGTCGATGGTGGCCATGCATCCATGTTCGTACGAGTGTTCGAAAAAGGGAAGGGCTCTCCGGGTGCGCGAGGGCGCGGGGTGGGTGATGGGCGAGATCGGCCGAAAGCATGCCGGAACGCTTCAGCTGTTGCGGCGCTTGGGGTTGAGCGGCCGACAGGTGGCTGAGCAGGGGCTTTGTGGGCGTGAAGGTGGTTTATCGATATGTCCTCACGCTTGAGGGGGAATTGCGGCTTCCGGGGTGGTTCGCCGGGGATGCGGTGGGCAACTCTGGACTCGCGACGTCGTGGACAGCGCCGAGGCGGTCGGCCAACCGCCTTGGAACAAGCCGTATTTCCCGTACGTCCCGGCTCACCGCCGGTGCGTACAACCGGTTCTGGAGGAATTCACATGGCAAACATCCGTACCGCTCGTGTCCTCGCCGCCGTCGCGGCGCTGCCCCTGACCGCCGCCCTCTTCTCCGGCGTCGCGGCGGCCGACAACGGCTCCTTCGCGGACACCGGATCGAACGCCGGAGTGGCGACCGTCAGCGGCAGCGGGGTCGGGCGTGACAACAGCGGCGACTCCTCCACCACTCAACAGCAGGCGGTCGGCTCCGGAGCCTCGAATCGGAGCGATACCGCCCAGGTGACGGGTTCAGCGGTCACGGCCGTCAACCAGGGCAACGAGAACGTCCTCATCAACTTCGTCAAGCTCTGGTGAGCCGGGGGCCGATGGTTCCCATCGGCCGGGGGTCTTCCGTATGGGGTAGTGCTCCGTGGGGGGTCGCAACGTCTGCGCGACGGTGCTTCGGCGTCGTCGCGCAGACGTGTTCGGAGGTGCTCGGATGACCCGCTCCAGGGTGTCGTGCGGACCCGTCGCGGGGGCGCGTAAGGACCCGTGACGGGGTGGCGTGCACGGGGTGTCGTGAGTGGGTGGCGCCGACGGTGGCGCCGGCGGTGGGGGTGTCGGAGGGGGTGTCGGAGGGGTCGCTCGGACGGTTGCGCGCGGGCGGTTCAGGGCGGTGTCCGTGACCTTGACAGGCAACAGTATCTGACGGACAGTCAGAAAACCTTGTTCGTACGAGGTCCGGGAGGGCCGCCGCCGTGCACCTCGCCCCCACCGAGCGCCAGCAGCGGCTGCGCGCCGAACTCCGCACGTACTTCCGGGATCTGATGCCGGACGGGCCACCGCCTGCCGACGACCCCGCGCGACGGCGGGCGCTGCTGCGCCGCATCGGAGCCGACGGTCTGCTCGGGCTCGGCTGGCCGGTCGCGTACGGAGGGCAGGGGCGCGGAGCGGACGAGCAGTTCGTCTTCTTCGACGAGGCCTACCGGGCCGGTGCGCCCGTCTCGATGGTCACGCTGAACACCGTCGGACCGACCCTCATGAAATACGGCAGCGAGGAACAGAAGGACTTCTTCCTGTCGCGCATCCTGAGCGGTGAACTCGTTTTCGCCATCGGGTACTCGGAGCCGTCAGCGGGCACGGACCTCGCCTCGCTGCGGACGCGCGCCGTCCGGGAGGCCGGGGCCGGGGGGAGTGCGGGAGGGGCCGGCGCCGAGGGCGGGACCGGGGAAAGCGCGGGAGGGGCCGGCGCCGAGGGCGGGCACTGGCGGATCGACGGACAGAAGATCTTCACGTCCAACGCCCAGAACGCCGACTGGATCTGGCTTGCCTGCCGGACCGACCCGGACGCGCCGAAGCACCAGGGCATCTCGATTCTGCTCGTCCCCACCGACGCTCCCGGCTTCTCGTGGACACCGATCGAGACGGTGGGCAGCCAGACCACCACGGCGACCTACTACGACGGGATCCGCGTCCCGGCCGGGAACCTGGTCGGCGAGGAGAACGGCGGCTGGGGACTGATCACCAGCCAGCTCAACCACGAGCGGGTCGCCCTCGCCGCGATCGGCATGCAGGCCGAGGACTTCTACGCGGCCGCGGTGGAGGCGGCCCGTACACCTGATCCGGTGACCGGGCGGCGAAGGGTTGACGAGCCGTGGGTGCGTTTCCAGCTCGCCGAAGCGCATGCGCGACTGGCGGCATCACGCCTGCTCAACTGGCGTTTGGTGGATCTGGCAGTCGGTGGACCGGCGCCCGGAGACGCGAGCGGCGTGAAGGTCATGGGAACCGAATCCGCGGTCGCGGTGTTCCGAATATGTCAGCACATCGTGGGAGCGGACGCATTGGTCCGCTCCGGTTCACCGGGGGCGTTCGGGGTCGGCGAGCTGGAGCGGATGAACAGGGCGGCGCAGATCAACACGTTCGGGGGCGGGGTGAGCGAGGTGCAGCGGGAGATCGTCGCGACGATGCGGCTCGGCATGAAGAGGGGGCGGCGGTGAGCGGCCGGGGAGCGGGTGGTGAGGGCGCCGCAGCGGGTGAGGGCGCCGCGCGTGACGGCGTCGTGCGTGGCGGCGCCGTGCCTGACGCTTCCCTGCCTGACGGCGCCGTGCGGGACGGGGACGGCCTGGCGGAGCGTTTGAAGGAGTATCAGGGGCGTGCGGCCACCGTCGGGGGTGTCGGCAGGGACCTGGTCAACGCGCCCATGATCCGGCACTGGTGCGAGGCCATGGGAGACACCAGTCCCGCGTACGAGGGGCCGGACGCCGTGGCCCCGCCCACCATGCTCCAGGCGTGGACGATGAGCGGCCTGTCCGGGCACGCGGACCGTCCCGGCCGCTCAGGGACGTACGACGAGCTGTTCGGCCTGCTCGACGGCGCCGGATACACCTCGGTGGTCGCCACCGACTGCGAACAGGAGTATCTGCGTCCGTTGCGCCCCGGGGACGAGATCACCTTCGACTCGATGATCGAGTCCGTGTCCGAGCGCAAGACGACCAAGCTGGGCACGGGGTACTTCGTCACCACGCGGATGGACATCCGAGCGGGCGGCGAACTCGCCGGGACGCACAGGTTCCGCATCCTCAAGTACGTTCCGGCGCACCGGAATCCGAAAGGCACCGGGGTGGCCAGGGGCCCGTCGGGCACCGCTGGGGCGAGCACCCCGGAGGCGAAGAGCAGGGGCTTGCGCCCGCGCCCGGTGATCAACCGGGACAACGCCGGGTTCTGGGAAGGCGTCGAGCGGCATCGGCTGCTGATCCAGCGCTGCACGGCGTGCGGGGCGCTGAGATTCCCGTGGCTGCCGGGGTGCGGCGCGTGCGGCTGCCCGGACTGGGACACCGTCGAGTCGCGCGGCGAGGGGACCGTCTATTCGTACGTCGTCATGCACCATCCGCCGTTCCCGGCCTTCGACCCTCCCTACGCTGTCGCTCTGATCGAACTCGCCGAGGGTGTGCGGATCGTGAGCAACGTGGTGGGCGTGCCGCACGACAAGGTGCGGATCGGGATGCCCGTACGGCTCGAATTCCAGCGGTACGACGAGGAGTTGGAGCTGCCGGTCTTCCGGGCGGAGGAGGGGTCCGGCGGCGACGGCGTTACCGGCGACTCGGCCGCGCGCTCGCCCGCCTCCTTCGCCGGTCGCTCGGGTGGGGGGAGCTGACATGGACTTCACGCCCACCGAGGAGCAGGCGGCCGCCCGGGACCTGGCCGCGCGTATCTTCGGCGACCTCTCCACCCACGAGCGGCTCACCGCCGCCGGGACGGGCAGTGACGCCGGACTGTGGAAGGAGCTGTGCGCCGCCGGGCTGGTCGGGGCCGTCGCGGACATCGGGCTCCTCGGGCTCGTCCTGCTGCTGGAGGAGCAGGGGCGCACCACGGCGCAGGTGCCGTTCGCGACGAGCTGCGTGTACGGACTGCTGGCGGTGGCGGCACACGGTTCGCCCGGACAACGCGAGCGTCTGCTGCCGGGTATCGCCGACGGGACGGTGGTGGTGGCCGGCGCGATATCCGGCTCGGACGCGAAAGCGATATCCGGCTCGGACGCGAAAGCGGGTTCCGCTTCGGGCTCCGCCTCCCGCTCCGGTCCCGCCTCCGCCCCCGGCTCGCCTTCCGGTTCCGTGCGGCTGTACGCCCCGGCGACGCGGGAGCCGGTGACGAGAGAGCCGGCGGCGACGCGGGAGCCGGCGTCCGGGAAGCTGACCGGGGTCGTCCCGGTCGTGCCCTGGCTGCGCGACGCCACGCATGTGCTCGTGGCCGACGACCGGCGTCGGCTCTGGCTGGTCCGCGCCGCGGAGGCGGCGGCGAGCGAGCCGGTCGAGCTGACGGCGCCCTGGTCCGCGGGGCGCCTGACGCTGGACGGGACGCCGGGCGAGGCACTCGGCGCCGCGAGGGCGTACGACGACCTGCTCGCCACGGCCCGCACCGCCTTCGCCGGACTCCAGGCCGGGGTGTGCGCCGGATCGCTGGCGCGGGCGGTGGAGCATACGAACGCGCGCGAGCAGTTCGGGCGGCCGCTCGCCGCCAAACAGGGCGTCCAACTGCGGGCCGCCGACGCGTACATGGACACCGAGGCGATCCGGGTGACGGCGTACGAGGCGGCATGGCGGCGTGACGAGGGGCTGCCTTACGCGACGCACGCCCTGACGGCCGCCTGGTGGGCGTCCGAGGCGGGGCAGCGGGTGGTGCACACGGGCCAGCATCTGCACGGCGGGGCCGGCGCCGACCTCGAACACCCCGTGCACCGGCACTTCCTGTGGGGCCGGCAGCTGGACGCGTATCTGGGATGCGGGGGCGAAGTGCTGCAGGAGCTCGGGGAGTTGATCGCGAACGGGGAGGCGGAGACATGAGGGTGGGCGACGTACTGCCACCGTTGGAGATCGAGATCACCCGCACGCTGATCGTGGCCGGGGCGATCGCCTCACGGGACTACCAGGACGTGCATCACGACGCGGATCTGGCGAGGGCGAAGGGCTCGCCGGACATCTTCATGAACATCCTGACGACCAACGGCCTGGTCGGACGGTACGTGACCGACCACTTCGGCCCGACCGCCGTGCTGCGCAAGGTGGCGATTCGGCTGGGCGCTCCCAACCACCCCGGGGACACCATGGTGTTGACCGGCTCGATCGAGGAGGTCGACGGTGGCACGGCCGTGGTGAGGATCCTCGGCGCCAACGGTATCGGCCGGCACGTCATGGGCACGGTGACGGTGACGGTCCCGACTCCGCGAGCCGCACCCGTCTCTTCCTCCGCACCCGTTTCTTCCTCCGCACCCGTCCCCGTCCCCGTCCCCGTCGACGCGCCGTCCGAAGGCGGTGTCGCATGAGCGTGCGCAGGCGGGACGGCCTCGGCGGACGGGCGGCGATCGTCGGCATCGGGGCGACCGAGTTCTCCAAGGACTCGGGGCGCAGTGAGCTGCGGCTCGCGGTGGAGGCGGTGCGGTCCGCGCTGGACGACGCGGGGCTGACGCCGGCGGACGTTGACGGGATGGTGACGTTCACGATGGACACCAGTCCGGAGATCACCGTGGCGCAGGCGGCCGGGATGGGGGAGCTGTCGTTCTTCTCGCGCATCCACTACGGCGGTGGGGCGGCCTGCGCGACCGTCCAGCAGGCGGCGCTCGCGGTGGCCACCGGGGTGGCCGAAGTCGTTGTCTGCTACCGGGCGTTCAACGAACGGTCGGGCCGAAGGTTCGGCTCGGGCGTGCAGCGGCGGGAGCCGTCGGCGGAGGGTGCGGCGCTGGGCTGGGCCCTGCCGTTCGGGCTGCTCACCCCGGCCTCCTGGGTGGCGATGGCGGCCCAGCGGTATCTGCACACCCACGGCCTGACTCCCGAGGCGTTCGGCCATGTCGCGGTGGTGGACCGGAAGTACGCGGCGACGAACCCGGCGGCGTACTTCCACGGCAGACCGATCACGCTCGCCGAGCACGCGGCCTCGCGGTGGATCGTGGAGCCGCTGCGGCTGCTGGACTGCTGCCAGGAGACCGACGGCGGCCAGGCCCTGGTGGTCACCTCCGTGGAGCGGGCCCGCGGTCTGCCGCGCCGCCCGGCGGTGATCCTGGCCGCCGCGCAGGGCGCGGGCCGGGCGCAGGAGCAGATGACCAGCTTCTACCGGGACGATCTGACGGGGCTCCCTGAGATGGGCGTGGTGGCCCGGCAGCTGTGGCGGACGGCGGGGATCGGCCCGGCGGAGATCGACGTGGGGATCCTGTACGACCACTTCACGCCGTTCGTGCTGATGCAGCTGGAGGAGTTCGGCTTCTGCGGGCCGGGGGAGGCCGCGGACTTCGTCGCCGAGGAGAGGCTGCCGCTGAACACGCACGGGGGGCAGCTCGGGGAGGCGTATCTGCACGGGATGAACGGGATAGCCGAGGGCGTACGGCAGCTGCGGGGCACGTCCGTGAACCAGATACCGGGCGCCGGGCGCGTCCTGGTGACCGCGGGAACCGGGGTTCCCACGTCGGGCCTGATCCTCGGGGCCGACGAATGAATCCCTCGATCCCCCCGCCTGAGTACTCCCCCGGCAGTCGTCTCTCAGGGGTGAACCCTCAGACGGCGGGCCCCGCTTGTCCACCTTCAGGAGGTGGGGCCCGCCCCAGTTCTACAACCTGAGGCGGACATGGCTCCGGGACCTGCGGCCGATCCGCCGGAGGAGGGGGCGAACCTAGCGTGGAGCCATGACCACACTCGTCTGCACGAGCGCCTCGGACGCCGCCACGAGGACGACGCGGCCCCGTTCGTACCCGTCGTTCTCGTCGTACGTGAAGGCGCGCCAGCCCGTGCTGCTGCGCACCGCCCGGTCACTCACCGCGAACCCGAGCGACGCGGAGGACCTGCTGCAGACGGCGCTGACGAAGACGTACGTCGCCTGGGACCGTATCGAGGACCACCGGGCGCTGGACGGCTATGTGCGGCGCGCTCTGCTGAACACGCGGACGTCGCAGTGGCGCAAGCGCAAGGTCGACGAGTTCGCCTGCGAGGAGCTGCCGGAGCCCGAGGGGCTGCCCGCCGCGGACCCCGCCGAGCAGCAGGCACTGCACGACGCGATGTGGCGGGCGATCACGAAGCTGCCGGCGCGGCAGCGGGCGATGGTGGTGCTGCGCTACTACGAGGATCTGAGCGAGGCCCAGACGGCGGAGGTCCTCGGGGTCTCCGTCGGCACGGTCAAGTCGGCGGTCTCCCGCGCGCTGGGCAAACTGCGCGAGGACCCCGAGCTGGTCCCCGTCCGCCGGGAAGGGCCCCGACCGGCCGCCGAGCAGGGCGTTGGCTGATCGATCATTCCTGCGCCTAGTGACATACCACGCGGTATGTGAGCAGAATCAGCGCACCATTACTACCGCGTAGGCAATGTCGCCCCCGGGAGGACGCCGTGCTGAGCACGATGCAGGACGTACCGCTGACTGTGACCCGCATTCTGGTGCACGGGGCGCTGGTGCACGGAGAGTCGCAGATCACGACCTGGACCGGCGAGGGCGAGCCGCACCGCCGCAGTTTCCGTGAGGCCGGGGAGCGCGCGAACCAGTTGGCCCACGCCCTGCGCGACGACCTCGGTGTGACAGGCGACGAGCGGGTCGCGACCCTGATGTGGAACAACGCCGAGCACGTCGAGGCGTACTACGCGATCCCCTCCATGGGCGCCGTCCTGCACACCCTGAACCTGCGCCTCCCGGCCGAGCAGCTCGTCTTCATCGTCAACCACGCGGCCGACCGCGTGGTCATCGCCAACGGTTCGCTGCTTCCGCTGCTCGCGCCGCTGCTCCCCCAGCTTCCGACGGTCGAGCACGTGGTGGTCTCGGGTCCCGGCGACCGTTCGCTGCTCGACGGGGCGAGCGTGCGGGTGCACGAGTACGAGGAGCTGCTCGCCGGGAAGTCGACGGTCTACGACTGGCCGGAGATCGACGAGCGGCAGGCCGCCGCCATGTGCTACACCTCCGGGACCACCGGCGACCCCAAGGGTGTCGTGTACTCCCACCGTTCGATCTACCTGCACTCCATGCAGGTGAACATGGCCCAGTCGATGGGGCTCACCGACCGTGACACGACCCTCGTCGTGGTCCCGCAGTTCCACGTCAACGCCTGGGGTCTGCCGCACGCGACCTTCATGTCCGGCATCAACATGCTGATGCCGGACCGCTTCCTGCAGCCCGCGCCCCTCGCCGAGATGATCGAGAGCGAGCGGCCGACGCACGCCGCCGCCGTTCCGACCATCTGGCAGGGCCTGCTCGCCGAGCTGACCGCCAAGCCCCGGGACGTCTCCTCCCTCACCCAGGTGACGATCGGCGGCTCGGCCTGCCCGCCCTCGCTGATGGCCGCCTTCGACGAGCTGGGCATGCACGTCTGCCACGCCTGGGGCATGACCGAGACCTCCCCGCTCGGCACCATCGCCCGCCCGCCGGCCCACGCCGTGGGCACGGACGAGGAGTTCGCGTACCGCCTCACCCAGGGCCGTTTCCCGGCGGGCGTCGAGGCCCGGCTCACCGGCCCCGGCGGCGAACGGCTCCCGTGGGACGGCGAGTCCGCCGGCGAGCTGGAGGTCCGCGGCCCGTGGATCGCCGGCGCCTACTACGGCGGCGACGGCGCCGAACCGCTGCGCCCCGCCGACAAGTTCAGCGAGGACGGCTGGCTCAAGACCGGTGACGTCGGCACGATCAGCGCCGACGGCTTCCTGACCCTCACCGACCGGGCCAAGGACGTCATCAAGTCGGGCGGCGAGTGGATCTCCTCGGTCGACCTGGAGAACGCCCTCATGTCCCACCCGGACGTGACCGAGGCCGCGGTCGTGGCCGTCCCCGACGAGAAGTGGGGCGAGCGGCCGCTGGCCACCGTCGTCCTCAAGGAGGGCTCCACCGCCGGCTTCGAGAGCCTGCGCGCCTTCCTCGCCGGCGAGGGCGGGATCGCCAAGTGGCAGCTCCCGGAGCGCTGGTCGATCGTCGAATCGGTCCCGAAGACGAGCGTCGGCAAGTTCGACAAGAAGGTCATCCGCAAGAAGTACGCGGAGGGCAGCCTGGACGTGACCAAGCTCTGACGCGCTCCGGGCGGCCACGGCCGGTCCCGGGGAGCCTCGCAACGTCACACGTGCGCCGGGCGGGGAGCCCCAGGGGTCCCCGCCCGGCGCACGCGCGGTTCACGGACGTACCGGCGCACGGACGGTACGTACGGCCGGGCGGTCGCCGGGACGCGTGTGCGACCGGCCGGGCGGCCACGACCCCCCGGGCGACCACGACCGGCTGGGCGCACGGCCCGGTCGGGCGGCCGGACAGGTCCTAGTTGGTACCGATGCGGGCCAGGAGGTCGACGATCCGGTCCTGGACCTCGGCGCTCGTGGAACGCTCGGCGAGGAACAGCACCGACTCCCCCGCGGCCAGCCGCGGCAGTTCGGCCGGGTCGAAGCCGGCGGTGTAGACGACGAGCGGTGTGCGGTTCAACTGCCCGTTCGCACGCAGCCAGTCGACGATCCCGGCGCGTCGGCGCCGTACCTGCATCAGGTCCATCACCACGAGGTTCGGACGCATCTGCGCGGCCAGCGTGACGGCGTCCTCGTCGGTCGAGGCGCGCGCGACCTGCATCCCGCGCCGCTCCAGCGTCGCCGTCAGCGCGAGCGCGATCTCCGCGTGCTCCTCGATGAGCAGCACGCGCGGCGGGTGCTGCTCGGAGTCGCGGGGCGCGAGCGCCTTCAGGAGTACGGCGGGGTCGGCTCCGTACGCCGCCTCGCGCGTCGCCTGTCCGAGTCCGGCCGTCACCAGGACGGGCACCTCGGCGGCGACGGCGGCCTGGCGCAGCGACTGCAACGCGGTGCGGGTGATCGGGCCGGTCAGCGGATCGACGAACAGCGCGGCCGGGAACGCGGCGATCTGCGCGTCGACCTCCTCGCGCGAGTTCACGATGACGGGCCGGTAGCCGCGGTCGCTGAGCGCCTGCTGGGTGGTGGCGTCGGGCGCCGGCCACACGAGCAGCCGCCGCGGGTTGTCCAGCGGCTCCGGGGGCAGTTCGTCGTCGACGGGCCGCGGCTGCGGCTGGTCGGCGACCTCGACGGCACCGCCGGGACCGTCGAGCGGCTCCGGGCCCTCGGCGGCGTTCTCGTCCGGTGCTCCTATGGCGTACGACCGTCCGGCGCCCTCGGTGGTGCCGGGCCGCCGGGGTCCGGCACCAGGCTGGCCACCCTGCGGAAGCGAGCGCGCCGCGGTCTCCGTGCGTTCGACGACGGGCTCGGGCGGAGTGCCGAGCTTGCGGCGGCGGCCCCCGCCGTTCGTCCCGTGCGGGGGAGGCGTCTGCGCCTGGACGCCGCCGCCCGGCTGGGCCGCCGCGACCTGGCGGGCGAACGGAACGCCCTGGCCGAGCGTGCGCACGCTTATGGCACGGCCCTGCGTCGAGTTGGGGTCGGCCGGGGCGGACGCGGGCGCCGCCTCGGCGGGCAGCGGCTGGGCGGCCCGCTGGACCGGGCGTTCCGGGGGGAGCGGGGCCGGAGCCGCCGTGTTCGCCGCCGGGAGCGCGGGCTGCGCACCGGCGCCGGAGGGCACCGGCCTGCCGGGGGCCCCGGCGGACGCGGTGCCCACGCCGGTGGTGGTGTTCGCGTCGGGCCAGGGCTGGGGTGCGGGGGCGGTACCGGCCTGCGCGACGGCGGGCAGCCCGGGGGGAACCGGCTGACCGGCGGCGGGCGTGCCAGGGACGCCCTGCCGGGGAAGCCCCTGCGCCGCAGCCGTCCGCCCCGGCGCGGGGACCGGCTGCCCGGCAACGCCCTGCGCCGGGAGTTCCTGCCCGGGTGCCCCGGCCGCCGTCACGGGCTGGCCCGGCGCGGCGACCTGACGGGCGCGTCGGCGGCCCGTCGGGGCGGAGGCGGGGTGTGGCTGCGGCGGGGTGTGATCGTCGTCGGGGTTGTGCGTCATCGCGTCGTGGCGGCCGTCGGGCTGCTGGGCCAGCGCGACCTGAGCCTGAGCCGCCTGGGCGGCCTGCGCCCGGGCGGCCTGGACCTCGGCGGCCTGGGCTTGAACGGCCTGCGCCTGGGCGGCCTGCGCCTGGGCCTCGGCCTGGACGTACTCCGGGGAGCGGTCCGCCTGTGCCGGCGGCAGCGCGAACACCGCGCGGGCGCCCGTCTCCTGCGCGGCGGCCCGCTCGGCCGCGGCGGCCAGCGCACGGCGGCGCCGCCCGTTCGGCCGGCCCGCGTCGTCGGTGGCACCGTCGTCCTCGGCGGGACCGTCGCCCGGCGCCGTCGCCGCCGGAGCGGCCTGCGCGACGGGCGCCGCCGGCAACGCCGCGGGCAGTGCGTTCTGTTCGCCGTCCCGGCGCGCGCGTCGTCCGGAGGGCACCGGCACCCCCTGCGGAGGCACCGTCCCGCCCAGCCCGGATCCCACGGCCGCGGTTCCCGCCCCGTGCTCGCCCGCCATCACGACCGCGCCCTCGGAGACCCCGTCGGGCGTCCCCTCGCCCGCGGCGTCGCCCGTGCCCTCGACGGAGCTGGGCCGGCCACGGCGTCGCCCGGTACCACCGGAGCCGTCGTCGGAGCCGTCGGCCGTCTGCTCCTGTGCCTGAACCGGCAGCTCGCCGGCCGTCTGCTCCTCGGCGGCGCGCCGACGACGGCGCCCGGTGGGAGCGGTCGCACCGGCCGCCTCGACGGCCTTCGGGCCGGACTCCCCCGTCTCCTCGCTCTCCAGGAAGGCGTCCACGGAGGACCGCCGGGCCCGCCGCCTGCCACCGCTCTGCTGCGCGGCCGGCTCGGCGAGGGCGACCTCGGTGGAGACCACCGGTCCGGTGCCGAGCGGAACCGAACCCGCCCCGCCCCCGATGGGCACCTCGAGGACGTACGCGCTGCCGCTCATCCCCGGCACCTCGTGCGTCTGGAGCACACCGCCGTGCGCGCGCACGATCCCGCGCACGATCGGCTCGTGCACCGGGTCTCCCCCGGCGTACGGCCCGCGCACCTCGATCCTGACGACCTCGCCGCGCTGTGCCGCCGCCACGACGACCGTGTTGTCCATGTAGCCGCCCGCCGACACCGGCGCGTTGCCGGTCGCGTCGACTCCGGCGACGTCCGCGATGAGGTGCGCGAGGGCGCCCGCGAGCCGCTGCGGGTCGACCTCGGCCTCGATGGGCGGGGCGTGCACGGCGAACTGCACACGTCCGGGCCCGATCAGGTCGACGGCCCCGTCGACACCCGCCGCGACCACGGCGTCGAGCATCACGTTCGTACGGAAGATCGTCTCGATGCCGGCGTCCAGCCGCTGGTAGCCGAGGACGTTGTCGACGAGGGTCGTGATGCGCGAGTAGCCGGCCGACAGGTGGTGGAGCACCTGGTTGGCCTCCGGCCACAGCTGCCCGGCGTCGTCGGCGGCGAGCTTGGCGAGTTCGCCGCGCAGCTGGTCGAGCGGCCCGCGCAGGGACTGGCCGAGGACGGCGAGCAGCTGCTCGTGCCGGGCGGTCAGCGCCTCGTAGCGGTCCTTCTCACGCTCGCCGAGCGCCGCGTAGCGCTCGTCGCCGGCGGCGATCTCCTCCTCGTGCCCCTCGGTCAGCTCGGTGAGCTCGGCGGTGTGCCGCTCGCGCAGCTCCTCCAGTTCGGCGGCGTGCTCCTCGCCGATCCGCTCCAGCTCCTCGGCGTGCCGGGTGGCGGCCGCGTCCTTCTCCTCGACCAGGGTGTCGTACGGCCGCCGGTCGGTGAAGGTCATGACGGCACCGACGAGCTGGTCCCCGTCCCGCACCGGAGAGGTCGTCAGGTCGACCGGCACCTGGTCCCCGGACTTCGACCACAGCACCTGCCCGCGCACCCGGTGCTTGCGCCCGGAGCGCAGGGTGTCGGCGAGCGGTGACTCCGTATAGGGGAAGGTCTCGCCGTCCGCCCGCGAGTGCAGGATGAGGGCGTGCAGGTCCTTGCCGCCGAGATCGCTGGCCCGGTATCCGAGGATCTGGGCGGCGGCGGGATTGACGAGAACGACCCGCCCCTCGGTGTCCGTCCCGACGACGCCCTCGGCCGCCGCGCGCAGGATCATCTCGGTCTGGCGTTGCGAACGCGCGAGTTCGGCCTCGGTGTCGACGGTGCCCGAAAGGTCGCGCACGACGAGCATGAGCAGCTCGTCAGGGGTGGGTCCGTGACTGTCGTAGGCCTGCTGGCCGTCCTCCAGATTCGCACTGGTGACCTCGACCGGGAACTCCGTCCCGTCGGTACGCCGCGCGATCATCCGGGTCGGCTTGGTCCGCCCGCGCTCGTCGGTGGTGTCCGGGCGCCGCATGGATCCGGGGATCAGCCGGGAGTCGAACTCGGGCAGCAGATCGAGCAGCCCGCGGCCCACCAGAGCCGTGCCCGGGGTCTCGAAGGCCTCCAGGGCGATGGTGTTGGCGTTGACCACGGTCCCGTTGGCGTTGACCAGGACCAGCGCATCGGGCAGCGCGTCCAGTATGGCTGCGAGGCGAGCAGCGCCTCGGGATGGCCTGCTGCTCACGAGACGCTTCCTCCCTGTTACCGCACCTTGCCGACCGCGGATGCCATCTTGCCAACCGGCCCGCGGCGTGTCACGCGAGGGAGTCTACGGGCAGTGGTTGCGCTCGCGATGCCGGATGAGAGGGAGGTCGCACACATATGAGACGCAGAACCGGCGTAGAACCTGTGACCACGCATTTCACCCGGCGGAACCGTGAGAGCACCGTGAGATCACCGTGACGTCGCCGTGTCCTCGCCCGGTCCGCGCTACGGGCGGGCGCCGGGCAGCAGCGGCACCAGGGCGTTCCAGCGCGAGATCTCGCACCCGTTCGAGCGGTCGTAGCGCGCGTCGACGGGGCGCCCCGCCCAGGTTCCGGTGACATGCGCGGTGGCCGGACCTCCGTACTGCATCGTGCAGAGGGTGTCCGGCGGCACCGGGGCGAAGGTGTCCTTGCCCCAGGTGGTCATCCGGTCCAGCCGGTCGCAGGCCTCCGCCGCGTGCGGATGGCCGCCGCCCGCCGGGTGGCACTCCAGCTCGAACGTCCCGTCCGCACCGCCGCCCACGTCGTGGACGGTCACGGTCAGCCGGTCCGTGGAGTCCTCGGGGCGGGCCGGCGGGGGCATGAGGGCGGGCAGGGCGACGCCGTACGCGGCGGCGGACAGAGAGGACGGTCCGGCGGGGAACAGCAGCGACGGCGGTCCGGCGGGGGAGGCCATGGGTACGGGGAACACCCCGGGGACGTCGGACACGGTTCCGGCGGTGGCGCTGGACACGGTCGAGAGCGCGGCGGTGGCGGACACGGCGGCGGTGAGGAGCAGTCGGCGCAACATGCCCTGCCTAACGCGAGGCGACCCGCCCGGTTGCGCGCCCGTAGGGGCTTTGCGGTGCGGCCCACCTGCCTAGTACCGTAGGGGGCGATTGGTGACACGGCGCTCGACTGTGTCATCATCTGCACGCACCACTCGCGCTCGCGTGAGCGGTTGTGCGGGAGGCGTCGCCTAGTCCGGTCTATGGCGCCGCACTGCTAATGCGGTTTGGGCCTTCAAGCCCATCGAGGGTTCAAATCCCTCCGCCTCCGCGCGAAGATCCGAAGCCCCGGTCCAGTGGACCGGGGCTTCGGCGTTCCGGGTGTCCCCGCGGGCCGTGGAACGCGCCGGTGTTCAGGGCGCTCGGGAGGGCTCAGAAGCGCGTTTGCCCAGCTCACAAGGGGTGAGGCAAACGGATTTCACATGGCGGCGGCAGTCATGTAATGTTCTTCCTGTCGCCGCGAGCGGGGCAAAAGCCCGGGAAGCGAAGACAGAAGCACAACAGAACAAGCACTCGTAGCTTAACGGATAGAGCATCTGACTACGGATCAGAAGGTTGCAGGTTCGAATCCTGCCGAGTGCACATAGGTCAAAGGCCCCGGAGTAATCCGGGGCCTTTGACGTTTCGGGGGCGTACGGCGGCGAAGTACAGCAACGGCCGATGTCAGGCGCCGATGTCAGCCCGCTTTGCCGCCGCCCGTGGCCGCGGACAGCTTGCCGAGCGCCGAGCGCACTGAGCGCACCTCCTCCTCGCTTGCTTCCGCGTAGACCTCCATCGTCATGGCGGTCTGCGAGTGCCGGAGGATGCGCCGAGCCACCTTGGGGTGGACCTTCAGTGCGACCAGGAGCGAGCTGCACGCGTGCCGGGTGTTCCGGAGCGGGATGACCCGGAGGCCGGCGCGGCGAGCACGCAGGGCGAACATTCGGGTCAGATTCCCCGGCTCGATGGGCGTCCCGTACTTCGTCGTGAAGACCAGGCCGCGCGTGTCCTGCCAGAGTTCACCGGCCGCCTCGCGGTCGCCGGTCTGCTGAGCGCGGCGCATCCGTAGAGCCTTCAGGCAGAACTCCGGCAGGGGCAGGAAGTCGTCGGACTCCTCGGTCTTCGTCTCCCGGTGGAGGATCTGACGCGGCCCGCCCGCTGGATCTGGTGATCCACGTACAGCTCACTCGTCTCGAAGTCGATCGACTTCCAGGTGAGGCCCGCTCCTCGCGTCCCCGCGCGTCGGAGACGGAGGCCACCCGTGCTGATGGACAAGCCGCAACGCGGTTACTGGTGCCAGTGCTGGGCCCGAGACCTCACCGACGACGCGGAACAGCCGGCACTCCGGGCATCCTTCGACGCCTGCACCGCCGCTCAGGCAGACCGATGGACCGCGGTGGCACTCCGCACCATCTCACCGGCACTCGACGCCGATGCACCCCAGGAAGCATGGACGTGGCTCTACGACGGCCGCATAGCGACGAGGAAGGCTCTCATCCGTGCCGAGCCCTGCGAGGTGTCAGTCACCCAGGCTGCTCGATGGCCACGGGGGCGGTCCACCGGAAAGGTGTCACATGGGCATCGGTGCACGGCACGCTTCGACCAGCGCTGCCACTGCTGCATTGCTTCTCTGCCTCGCTACTGCGGGCACCGCCAGCGCCGAGGAGGCGCCGACCGACGGTAATTCCGTTCCGGCCGACCAGACTACGGAAATCAACAACAGACAGGGCTGGGAGGATGAGACCGACCAGCCGATTGTCGAGGTGAGCCCGCGTCGATGTGACGGTCCGTCGACCTGGTACCAATTCAGCTCGAAGAAGGCGACCTTCGTACCTTCGTGGTGGAACGGCACGTCGTTCAAAGACGGACCGGGTGGGACCATGACAGTGTCGGTGCTCAAGAGTGGCACCATTTCGCTCGAAGTCTCGGGCACCGGCGAGTGGTCAGCCGGAGCGATCCTTGCGAAGGCCAAGACCACGATCTCCGTCAAGGTTGCCGGCAGCGTGTCCATCAGCACTGGTCACACCTATAGCCAGGACATCCCCAGGAACAAGTACGGTCACATGCAGTATGGCTCCTGGGGCTACAAGGCGAACTGGAAGAGGTACCGGACCTCGGGCAACGGCTGCGGCGCCGTCGAGATCGGCCACGGCACAACTACGCTGCCCACGAACGAAGTGGGCTGGAAGTGGTGGGTAACCTCGTCATGACCTCCTTGAATCCGCGGGTCTGCCTCGTCATGTGTGCAGTCGCGACGTCGGCGCTTCTGCTCACGTCCTGCACCTCTGACGACGGGAAGGACAAGGCGGGACACTCGTCGCCGTCGTCTGCACCAAGCACCTCGGCAACAGCATCTGGCCCGTCCGAGACGAAGGTCACCGAGCAGGCCCAGGCGGCCCTTGCCGCCGTACAGAGCGGCAAGTTCTTCGCGTCCGGCGCGGAGCGTGTGACCGACGGGGTTCACACCGAGACCATCCTGAGTGAGGGCAAGAACTACAAGCTCAACCTGGTGTGCATCGGCAGTGGTAGCGCGCAGTTGTCGTTCACACCGGCGAGCACCGGTTCGAAGGCCACGATCCCGTGCGATCAAGCGCTGGTCCAGCAGCGGATCACGGGGCACGGGTCGGTCCGCATCAACGTTGATGGCGCCAAGGGCGCGACTGGCGTGATCGCCTGGCAGGTCGACGCCGTCTGATCCACGCGCGCAGTGACCGTCCTTCAGCATCACCGCTGAGGGCGCTCACTGCGCGTAGTACAGCCCAACGTCAGCATCAACAGGGACCTTTGGCGTTCCACGCGTCTGACTGAGTTACAACTTTCTCTACTGATTCAAGCCCCGCCCGTTGGGCGGGGAGGGGGCCCTCCACCGCGCAGCCGGTGCCGTTCGGGAGCTCCCAGCCGTGGCGCACTTGAAATAACAGAACACCACCGCATCACCGCAGGACCTGCAGCTCCCCCATGCTTCATCAGCCCCAAGGCTTGTACCTCAGCCCCGGCATGCGGCCCACGGCCCCGCGGGCGAGGACAGGGGGCTCTTGCCTTCGGCATCCGGTGCGCCGGCCCTACGGCTTTCCGGTCGTCGCTGCGTGGATCACATCCCACCGGCCCGCACTGCGGGCCGGCGCGGACTCGGGGCTCGGGGCTCCGCTCCTGCCTTCGGCCCGCGCCGCCCCGGCCCCGGCCCCGCGCCACTCAACGTTGCCCCGGGGTGACCCCCGCTTCACGCTCTGACCCCGCCAAGGGCCGATACACCGGACCGAGCCTGATTCCCCACCCAGCCCACACGCCAGGACCCACCTTGGGCAGGCACTGCCCCAGGGCCATCACGCAGGATCCGCACGAACCCGACAAGACGCTCTGTGATCAAAAAGAGGGATCGGGCCCTGGGCGTGGCTGCGGGCGTGCGTGGCGGGACTGGCCCTGCCGGCCGTCTCCTCATCCCCTGCCTGGGCCGACCCATCCCCTAACGCGTACGTCACCAACAGCGGCTCGAGCGATGTGTCGGTGATCGACACCGCCGCCAACACCGTCGTAGGCAGCCCCATCCCCGTCGGCGCCAACCCGGCCGGTATCGCGATCACCAAGCCCGGCCACCACCGGTGACAGCAAAGAAGGCCCTGCTCGGGGGTTGCGGTACAGCAGCGAAGTACCGCAACCACAGCAACCGCCCCCACCCCGCAGCGTCCGTGTGAGGCCGTAGCGCAACCCGTCAGCGACTGATCCACACAGAGCTACGGATCAGTAGTTCCCCGTGCCACACCCGTGCCAGATCCAGCGGGGCGCCACGGGGAACGGCAGTGGCTGGCGGGCGGCTGCCCCTGGTCCACCCAGGTGGATATTTCGCAGGTCAGAGCCGCACTCGCCCCACCTCGCTCCTAAGGCGGTGCTCCACACCTGCGGGTGAGACCATCCGTGGATGGCAGACGCACAGCTACCCCCGGGATGGTCCCTTCAGCAGATCCGTGACGTATCCGGGGACCGTGAGGCTGTCGTCCTGGATCCGAACCGGGCGGTGAAGTGGGTAGGTCGTCCCGGAGGCCCCGACGAGGTGCTGTACCCAGAGATCGTTCTCGGATTCCACGACCTGTGCCTTGTGAAGCCTGTCCATGACGACGACTGGTACATGGGCAGCCTGTACGACGACGGCAGCATCATCTGCTGGGCAGCCTGTAACAATCTGTATGACGGGCTGCGCGGTTTGTAGCAGCATGCAGGCCTGTCCTGCACTCACGGGATTTCTTGGGGCGGCGGTACAGCATCGAAGTACAGCAACCACAGCAACCGCCCCCGTCTTGTAGCACCTCTCTAGCCCCGAAGAGTGGCCTGTATGACCGCCGCTGACCGATCTCTCTAGAGCTACGGATCAGAAGGCGTCGTGCCCCAACCGTGCCCGATCCAGCGGGCAACAACGGTGAACCGCGGGCACACGCGGGCAGCAGGCAACGCAACGGCCCCCGACCGATTCAGGCGCTTTCCAGGGGCCGTTCACCTGCGGTGGGTGTGGGATTTGAACCCACGGTGACTCGCGCCACGACGGTTTTCAGGACCGCTCGATCGGCGGGATCTACAGGGCGTCCGGCCTACGCACTCTCTGTAAGGGTCAGCCCGTGAGTGAGTGTCCTGGCCGGAGGGTGGCGGCAGGACGCTTATGCGCAAACCGTCAGGCGCAAAGCCGGTCGTCCGGATGCGCGTGCCAAGTTTCGCACCCCAGGGAAGATCCAAAAGACAGCCCCTGGGTGTTCCCCTTTTCGGTAGTCTCCCCGCGCCAAGGTCACTGCTCCCGAAGCCGGGTCCAGGCCGACTATGCAACGCGGCCATGCGACTTCGCAGCTCGCACCGCCTCACGGACTGGAGAACACCATGCCCCGATGGGCCGTCGTGGAAGCTCACGGACAGGCGGAATCCTCCTGGTACTGCATCCACAGTGAGCTCGAAGGGTCCGAAGCCGAGGCTCTGGCCGCGATGCTGCGCATCGTGGACAGTTTCGCAAGGGCCTACTCCGCGAAGGGGATCCAACGCCAGAAAAGACAGGTCTTCCGCGTCTCCGAACGCAGCTACTACGTCCGCGTCAAAGACAGGTGGTCGTCGGCTGTGGAAGCCCACTTCACCCTCGCCGAGCTCATAGCCGACACCCACGACGACGACCTGCCCGATGCTGCCGGCGAGCCGGCGGAGGAGTTGTGAATCCCCGGCTTCGGGTTGGCCGCACTCAAGGAGCGGGAAACGGGTCTTGTCGTCCGCCACGGTGAAGGCTCTGACTGGTAGAACGGGCTGACATCAGCGGCTGACACCAACAAGCGCGAATAGCGACGGCCCGCACCAGATCTCAGCGGATGCTCGATCGAAGCGCCGGGCTGGTCGACCGGCGTCGACAGCATCCCGTGATCGACCTGATAAAGATGGGCACCAAACGCAAAGCCTGCCTGCCCTCGTGCCCAATAGCCCGGCAGCCATGGCGACTCGCGCAGCCGGATGAACGGGCCGGAGGGACGGTCACGTCGTAGCCGTGGAGTACGTCTCCCAAGCGCTGGTCAGGCGGGTATCGAACCAGGCCACTGCGGTGGAATGTTGCTGGCCGGGCAGAGGCCGGAGTCGCCGGGATAGCCGTCCAGGGTGCCGGTGGTGGCGAAGAGCCACCACGCCAGCAAGATCGGGACGGAGACCACCAGCAGCGCCGGCACACACACGCGTACAACCGTCGGAGCGCGAAGCACCAGGAGACGCCCGATCGCCAACGCCCCAAGCCCAGCGAGGCCCCCGCCCGCTGTGGACAAAGGAAGCAGCATGTTGAGTTCGAAACGGCCGCCAGCTTCGTATCCCGCATCGCAGTACGCACGCGCCCAGACAGTCAGGGACCACCCGCCATAAGCCACCGCTCCGCCGAAGAACCAGGAGACCGCCCAGGGAAGCCAGGCGAAGGACCCGGACTTAAGAATGCGCATGACATGGTCACCCCCGTCGGGATCCTGCGGTACGGCAGCCAGATACCGCAACCTCAGCAGTCGCCCGCGTCCGGTAGCGGCCCTCCAGAGCCCGGTAGCGGCCGGAATGGCCGTCGCTGACCGCTCCGGCTAGAGCTACGGATCAGAAGGTTGCAGGTTCGAATCCTGCCGAGTGCACACAGCTCAAAGGCCCCGCCGGTTGAACCGGCGAGGCCTTTGACGTCAGCGGGTGACATCAACGCGGCTGAATCGGCGCCTCGCTGATTGCCTCGGGACGCGGTGCGAAGACGTCGCGAGTAGATGGCTACGACCGACTGACCACGGTGCGGGGTACTCGATAGCATCGCAATTCATGATCGCACTGGTTGCCACCATCGGACTGGCGTTCGCCGGGTACGTTGCTACCTATCTCAACGGCCTTCGTCTGGCACAGCGCCAAGAACGTCTCGTGCGCGTGAACCGCCAGCTCAGCGACTTCTACGGACCCCTGTTCGCTCTCACAGAGGCCAACAGCCGCAGCTTCCACGCGTTCAAGGAACGCAATGCCCGTCCCGGCGGCAGATCGCCGTTCGATGACGAGATACCTCCCACCGAAGAGGAACTAGTGAGCTGGTTGTGAGTTGGTTCGGCACCACGTGGGTTGCTTTACGTACCACTTCACGGGTTCGCATACCTGGTGCCGATTGGCTGCGGTCTGCTGTCGGGTGTGGGTGACAGCAGGCTGGAGCCGCTGGTGCTGAGTGAGACCGAGCGCCAGGTGTTGAAGAACTGGGTCAAGCGCCGTCAGACCGCGCAGGGGCTTGCCCTGCGAGCACGGATCGTGCTGGCGTGTGCGGAGGGCGGGCCGAACATGGCCGTGGCTGCCCGGCTGGGCGTGAACCGCGGCACCGTCGCCAAATGGCGCACCCGGTTCCTCCGTGACCGGCTGGACGGACTGTCGGACGAGCCAAGGCCCGGGGTGCCGCGGACCATCACCGATGCCCAGATCGAGGAAGTCGTGGTCCGCACCCTCGAAGAGGTACCCGAAGGCGGGACGCACTGGTCGAAGCGGGAGCTGGCCAAGGCTGTGGGGATGTCGCCGGCGAGCGTGTTGCGGATCTGGCACGCCTTCGGCCTGCAGCCGTGGCGGACGGAGACCTTCAAGATCTCCCCGGATCCGCTGCTGATCGACAAGGCCCGTGACGTCGTCGGTCCTACCTCGCCCCGCCGGCCAACGCGGCGGTGTTTGCAATGGACGAGAAACCGCAGATCCAGGCCCTTGAACGGACCGCACCCGTGCTGCCGATGCTGCCCGGAGTCCCCGAGCGGCGCAGCTTCGACTACGTCCGCCACGGCACCGTCGATCTGTTCGCCGCTCTGAACACCGCGACGGGCAAGGTGATCACGAAGCTGTCCGCACAGCACCGGGCCGTGGACTTCCGGGACTTCCTCGACGACATCGACCGCCAGACCGAGCCCGGCCTGGCGGTCCACGTGATCTGCGACAACCTCTCCGCCCACAAGGCACCGGCGGTGCACAAGTGGCTCCTCGCGCATCCTCGCTTCCACCTGCACTTCACCCCCACGTACTCGTCGTGGATCAATCAGGTCGAGCGGTGGTTCGCCGAGTTGCAGCGGCGCTGCCTGGAGCGCGGAGTGTTCTGCTCACTGGACAGCCTCAAGGCCGCACTTGAGGACTGGATCAAGGTCTGGAACGACGAGGCCCGGCCGTTCAAGTGGACCAAAACCGCCGACCAGATCCTCGACCGGATCTGCCGCTACTGCTCACGCATCTCCGAACCAGCTCACTAGCTGAGTGGCGGCTGTGGGTGACCACTGTGTTCCTACCGAGCATCCGGGCCATGCGCGATCTCGTCGTCAGACATGCAGATCTCTTGAGGGAACCGGAGATACCGCCGATCTTGCTTCAACTGTGTGCACATGTGTCGGGCTACGAGATCACGGCTGCCCGATGGGAGCAGGGCAGCTATGGCCAACACCAATCGGTGGTCACCTTCCCCAGCGAGGAGATCGCCGCGTATGCACGACAGGGGTTCGCCCATCTGAAGGGGGAGCAGGCCCGCCTGCTGGGGCAACGGAGCGTACGCTGACTAACGCGCGAGCCCTTTCCCATCCGATGCGGCTAGTCGGCTTCCGTCTCCCTCTCCGATTCCTCGTCGGGGTCGCCGAGATCGAGCGTGTCGTCCATCCGATCGGACGCGGCTCGCAGGGCCGTCCCCATCACATGCGCGTACGTGTCCAGCGTCATCGTGATCGTGCTGTGGCCCAGGGTCTCCATGAGGGTGCGGGTGTCGACTCCTTGAGCAAGCAGCAGGGACGCGCAGGTGTGCCGCAGGTCGTGCACCCGGACCCGCCGCACCCGTGCGTCGCGGCACAGGATGGTGAGCATCCGGTTCAGGCCCCGTGGGTCCGTCACCCCACCGGTCGTCGTGGTGAATACGAGTCCGACCGGCTGACCCGGCGTCGGCTTCCACTTCGCCCCGCGACCTTGCGCTCCCGGTCCTGCTGCTCCCGGTGTGCGGAGAGAGCCCGCACGCAGTGCTGAGGCAGCGAGATCGTGCGCACGGAACGCTTCGTCTTCGGGGTACCGAAGATGATTCCCGCCGGATGTGCTGCACGTTCCGCCGGACCCGGAGCGTTCCCGCCGCGAGATTGATGTCCGACCACGTGAGCGCGAGAGCCTCCCCCCGGCGTAAGCCCGTGGACACGAGCAATAGCCACAGCGCGTAGAGCCGGTGGGGCTGGGCCACCTTGAGCAGCATCCGGACTTCTGCCGGGTTCTGGCGGGCAGGGGCGGTCCCGGACTTCGGCGAGACGGGGACCGCCCTCGGGCTGTGGGATGCTGGGCGCTCGCGCCGGGCAAAGGCTGCGGGCGCTGGGGAATTGGGGGTGGCGGCGTGGGTCGCACAGTGCTGGTCAGGAACACGCTCCTTGCCTTGGCCGGGGCTGTGGGGGGCGCGTTGGCCAGCACGTTCCTCGACGACATGCCGTTGTGGTGGTCGGTGCGGACCGCCGTAGTGGTGTTCGTCGTCCTGATCGGGGCGTCAACGGTCCTGGCCTGGTGGCGTTCTCGCAGGTCTGAGCAGTAGTACTCCGCGGCCGCGACGTGATGTCTCGCGCACGGTGAGGGAGCGGCTCTCTCCCTTTATGGATCAGCCGTGGAAGTGGTTGCGCCTGAAGACCGCGCGGCTGATGTTCACCGTGGTCCCGGCCGTGTGGTGGCCCTTGGCGGTGAGCACCTGGACGGCGATGAACCCGCCGAACAGGACCGCCGCGAGCGTGATCGGTTGGGTGATGAGCGCGGTGAGCGCGGCGATGAACGTGGTGAGCATGAGCAGCCCGCCGCACACCGCGAGGAACCAGACCCCGCCGACGGCGATGTTCACCGCGGTACGGGAGACGGCCGGCTTCTGGGAAGGTTCTGGCCGGTGGGGTCCTGGGTGCCCTGCCACAGCAGCACGTTGACCGCCCGCCCCTGGTTGTGGATCTTCCTGGCCGCCATGAAGTACCGGGACGTGGCCTTGGAGCCGCCGTAGGGCCGCTTGTCCTCGTCCTTGGCCGGGCACATGAACGCGATCTGCGCCTCATCCACCAGCACGATCAGCGGCGGGAACGCGGTGCCCGCGTAGTCGGCGGTCAGCGTGTCGTCCGTGGTGAGCGGGGACGGGCCGATCGGCTCGTCCAGCGCCCCGGGGTCCGCGACCCACAGCCGGACGGTGCGAGCAGCGGCGGGGATGGTGATGAACACCTCGTGCTCGTGCCGGGTCAGGTTCTCGGCGAGCTTGCGCCGCCGGTTCTGCACCTCGTTGGTCGACACCCCCGAGGGCAGGGTGACGTCGACTTCCACGCCGCATCCGGCGATCCGGAGCGGACCGAGCATGGAAAATCTTGGCATGACCCTGACCTGCCTGGGAGGATTCCTGCTCATGGAGACCATGGGCGGGGATTCACCACAGCAGGACACGGACAGTGGCAGGGCAGTGGAGTTCATCTACCGGCCGACGGCTGCGGACTTCGAGGAAGCGCTCCGTGCGCGAGCCCGTCGGTCACCGGCGGGCCGGGCCCAGGTGCTTATCTCGCCGCTGATCGCGATAGTTGCCGTTTCCGTCTGCTCGATCCTCCAGGATGCCTCGCTGCCCGTGTGGATCTTCACGCTGGGGCTTTCCGTGGCAGCCACGTCCTGGGGCGCCGTACGAGGAAGGCGCATCGCGGCCCGCCGGATGTTCAGCTTCATGGAGTCGTACGGGCAGTGTCACGTGGTGGCCGACGACCGAGGCGCGGTCACCACCGGCGAGGGGGTGTCCCACACCACCGACTGGAGGGTATTCCGGGACTATCTGGAGACACCCGGGCTCTTCGTGCTGCTGAGCGGTGACCGCGCGGCCGGATTCGTGGTGCTGCCGAAGAGGGGTGCCCAGGGCCCCGCCGACGTGGACTGGCTTCGGGCGATCCTGGACCGGAACCTGAAGCGGCTTTAGGCGGCTCCAGGGACTCACCCGTACCGTGACCTTCCGGGGCGATTTGAACCGGACGAACTACGCGATCGGCGATCTGTCCGCCTGAAGTGAGAATGAGCCTCAGTGAGAATCACCCCCGCCCGACCGGGCGATGTGTCCAAGCTGCTGGCCTTCCGATCGGAGGCCGCAGCCTGGCTTTCTCGCCTCGGAACCGATCAGTGGCAACTCCCTTACCCGGCGGACAAGTTGTTGGACACCGTAGAGGACGGGACTGTCTTCATGGTCCTGGACGGTGCCGCGACGGTGGCGACCATCACCCTGACCTTCGAGGCGGATTCGGGCCTCTGGACGCAGCAAGAATTCTCCGTGCCTTCGATGTTCATCAGCAAACTCTCCGTCGCGCGAACGCACGCCGGGCAGAACGTCGGCGGCCGTCTGCTCGATTGGGCCGGAGACCGTGCCTGTCGAGCCGGCGCCAAATGGCTCCGGCTCGACGCGTGGACGACCAACGAGGATCTACAGGCGTACTACCTCCGTCAGGGGTTTGCGCACGTCCGCACGGTCTTGGAGGGGACAGCGATCAACGGAGGTCCTCGGGTGTCAGGTTGGCTGGCCCAGCGGCCGACACACCTGGCCGAGCACGGATTTGTGGACGAGACCCCGGAGCCGGCACGTCTTGGTGACGGCTAGCCCGATATGGCCGTGCCCCCGGGTCCCCCTACGAAACGGGTTGTCCCTGCGGGGGCAGGTTTCCGCTTGCTCCGACGGGAGTGACGGGCCGGCGTGGCGTCATTTTGCCGGCCAGCCATTCCAGGTTCTCCCACACGCGGGGCTCGCCGTGTATTTTTCGCTGCGTCTCCATCCAGGGACGGTAGTTGTTCCAGACAGCGATGATGAGACCTCCCCATGCCTCGTCGATGACTTCTCGGTCGAAGGCGTCCGACTGCGCGCCGACAGCCAGGAAGTTGAACGCTGTGAGGTAAGCCGTGATCAGTTTCGTCGTTGGCTCGTCACCTGTCAGCGAGAGGCTGATCAGGGCTGAAATGGCCTCGTGATCCCTCTCGTTGGGTATCCCCTCGTCGAACAGCACCTTTCGCCGCTCCATGTTGGCCGTGAGGTACTCCATGGTCGCCTGCTTGCGGCGCCTGTCGTGATCTTGACCTGTGCCGCGAGCCAGCAAGAGGAGCTGCCACGCCAGTGCGCCGAAGGCGACGACACTGACGAGCAGAGAGCCGAACGAAGCAATCAGGGACCACCGCTCATACGACGTCACGGCCCGATACCTTACGGAAGGCGCGCAGCCAGCGGGGCTGTTTCTGACATCAATATCGCGGCTCTCACGTGGGGAGCGTTACCGGCGATCACGTATGGGGCCGACACTCGCGGATCGCGATCACTAGAGTTCCCCCATGATGTCGACGTTCACCGACGCCCTTCTTCGTACCGCCGAGCGTCACGCCGCTTGGGGAGCTGAGCAACTCGAGGCCCTGGGACACAGGTTGCCGCGCGGCCCGTGGACTGCCGACCTGGACCGATGTGTTTACCAGCGCGCTGACCTCACGATGCGGATCGGACTCCTCGGCACCTACGACCTCGCCGAGCAGACCTGGCTCTGGGGATGGGCCAATCCGGGCCTGGGCGGGAGTGCGGTGGTGGCCGCCAGCGAGCGCATCGCCGAGTTCGGGCGGGACAACGGTGTGTCCGAGTTGCAGAACCCGGGTGTGGAACTGTCGGGTTTCGGCGATCCACGCCTGGCCGCCGAGACACTCGCGCTCGTCGGGATGGGTGTGCTGGGCGCGCCGGGCTACATAGGGGAACCGGCCGGGCCCGGGGCTCGCGTCTACTTCGCCCCGGACGACCCGCAGATCCAGCCTGCCGCGCTGGACCCGATCACCATGCCGCGCTTTCTGCTGACCGGCGCGGGAGTGTTGCAGCACTCCGCGCATGATGTGGTGATCGGCTACTTCGCTCACCATGGTGTGCCCGTCGAGGTAGCCGCCGACCGGATCCACGCACACTTGCCCGACGACAGCACGGCCGAGATCACCTTCGACGTACTCGGCCGGATCGCGGCGATCAACGCTACGGCGAGCAGGCGCTGAACCTCGGCAAGGCCGCGTCCTGCGGCTGACACCAGCGGCTGACACCAACAGGCACGATCGGCAGCGGTCGGCGCCGGACCCCGGCTGACGATCGAACTCCCGCCCCGTCGCAGCTCCAGCCCGAAGCCCCTCCGCATCGGCCGCGTGGCTCACTCACGGAGAGCCGTTGGTGAGGAGCAAGTAGCAGACGCGGTCACGGTGGATGAATGTCGCGGTATCGGAGTTGCCGCCGGCGAAGTACGTCGGACGCAGTGGCTCTTCGCCGCTGTAGTAGCCGGTCGAGCGCAAGAAGTCGGGCTCGACCGAAGCGAACAACCATGCGGAAGCGTTTTGACCGAGCAACTCGTGAACGAAATCGCGTACGAGCCGTTCGGCTTCCGCTGGTGAGCAGTGCTGCCCGTAGGGGCTGAAAGCCTCGCAGAGCATCCAGCGCATCCGAGCGAGGAAGCCCGCACAGCGGAGTGGGCTGGTCGTCGCGAGGAACCCCTCGCGGATGAGCGGGCGCTCGTTGGGGAGTCCGCCGAAGTCTTCGTCTTCGGACAGGTTGTACCAGTCGCGATGACGGTCGGCGGCAAGCATCATCTCCTCGAACAGCCCGCTGCGCAGGTAGGTGTGGAGGACGTGCTGCTGGTTCTCCGCCGTGACCGACAAGTCGGTGGCAACCTTGAGCAGCAGGGTGTTGCTGTTCATCGCCGAGTCCACAGCCGACAGGAACGCGTCGACGGCAGGACGGTCGAGATCGCCCGGCAGACCGGTGAATCTCACTGCATTCCTCTTGCCGGTTCTCCGATGACCGCGGCCGCCGGACTGGTGCACCGGGTGGTCTCCGGATAGCTGGTCGCGACGGTGTCGCAGTACGTCCGGCTGTCTGCCGACCAGTCTTCAGCGTTCATGCCCGGACACGGTAGCCGCTGCCAGAAGCACCGCACGCAGGCACGAGACGACGAGGAAGTCCAGCTCCTGCAGTTTGCGCCGGGGGTGGGTAGCCGAACTGCACTCCACCACGTACCGGTGGTGCTGGTCCGGGTGGCCGCCGGTGCCACCAGCTCAAGACAGCCACGGAGTTCGGGGCCGCCGGCCCGTCGTTCTGACACCACCCCGTATCGGCCCGGACTGGGCGCATGCCGCTCAGCGGTGGCCCAGTCGGAGCGAGGGGATGCGACTCAGCCGCCGAGGGGGAGCCCGCCGACCAGGGATGTCACAGGGGCGGTCAAGCCTTGAGTGGGCAGCTGGTCGACGCCGGGCACCTGGCCGAGGAACTTGAGAGCGCCGAGTCCGGAGGATCCCGGACCCCCCGTGGCGGGGCCGTTGTCGGCCTGGGCGACACCGGACAGGGACAGGGCAGCAGCCCCGGCGAGGGCGAGGGCGGCAAGTACGCGCTTGGTGTTGTTCATGTGCTGCCAACGATCTTGACCAGCTCGGGTCACGGCGGACTGCATGCCGGCTTTGTTCACGAGTTTCCGTGTTTCGGCAGCGGTTGTTCATCATCTCGGGGGGCAGCCGGATCTGCCCGCGCAGCCCTCCTCGCAGCCCTCCGCCACGCCGTCGAGCCCGGCCCGGAGCAGCAGCGCGGCCGCCGTGCCGAGTGCGAGCGGCGCCCCGACCCCCGCGGGCGGTGGCAGCGTCCTTGCAGAGACCGGTGCGGGTGGCGGCACCACCGTGATCGCCGGCACCGCCGCGGCCCTGGTCGTGACCGGCGGTGGCCTTGTCGTTGCGCTGCGCCGCCGAGCGGCACACCGCTCCTGACCGCTCCTGTCCCTGGCGCTGTGGGTCTTCCGGGCTGTGTCAGTGGAGGGCCCTACTGTCATTGCGGTGCGACAGGCGTGGACGTGTTCGGGATTGCGGTGGTCGGGGGACGGGCCCGTGCTGGAGTGGGGCGGGGGGCGGGGGAGTCCGCTGGCTCCGGGGCGGCGGGTCGCGTTCGGCGTTGTGGACGGGGCTGCGCGGACGTGTGTCGGTGCGCGGGGGAACGCCTGTCCGGTGCGGGCCGTCGTGTCGCCGCGCGGTACGGGAGCACGGTGCGAGGAGTGCGCGCGGCTGGACCGGGCGCACTCCGTGGCCGCCGACACGCTGGCGGGTGATCCGCGGCCGTACCACGTGTATCTCGCCTGGTTCGGGCCCGGCATGCTGAAGGTGGGGATCACTCGGGTCGAACGGGGTTCCGCGCGTCTCCTGGAGCAGGGTGCCGTCACCTTCAGCTGGCTGGGGCGGGGGCCGTTGATGGCGGCGCGCCGCGCCGAGGAGTTGTTGCGGGCCGCGCTCCGGGTGCCGGACCGGATTCCGTACGCCGACAAGCGGGCGGTGCGAGCGGCGCTGCCGGGGCCCGGGGAACGCGTCGCCGAGATCCGGGAACTGCACGCGCGCGTCGGGGATCTGGACGGCTGGCCGGAGTCGCTCCGGCGCGCGCCCTTCGAACCCGTCGACCACACGGACGTGTTCGGACTCGCCGGTCTTCCGCCCGCGCGGGGGGTCGTGCGCGAACTGGTCGCGGGAGGTGCGATCAGCGGTGAGCTGTGCGCCGCCGCGGGCCCCGATCTCCATCTCCTCACAGGACGCGGAGTCGTCGTTCTCGACACCCGGCTGATGACGGGGTGGGACCTGACCGGCGCCGGGGACGGGGGTGGGGACGGGGGCGGGGGTGGCGCCGCGGGCTCTGGAATCACCTTTCCCGTGCGGGAGACGCGGGCGGCGGACGCCGGTGTCCAGGAGGGGCTCTTCTGAGCGGGGCCGGGTGAGGGATGAAGGCGGGACCGGGCCGGCTGACGGAGGGGCGGGCCGGGCCCCCGAGGTCAAGACTTCGATCCCTTTCGGATCCCGTTCGGAAAGGCGCTGGACGACGGGGGATGCCCGGAAGGAGAGTGTCGGACATGAGCGATCACCTTCACGTGCCTGTCGCCGCCCATGAGCCGCCCTACTACGCCGCCGTGTTCACCTCCGTACGGCTGGATGACGACGCCGGTTACGGGGAGACCGCGCAGCGGATGGAGGAACTGGTGGAGCAGATCCCGGGCTATCTGGGGATGGACCACGCGCGGACGCCCGGCGGACTGGCCATCACCGTCGGATACTTCCGGGACGAGGACGCCATCAAGGAGTGGAGTGCGCATGCCGAGCACCGGGCGGCACAGCGGCGCGGCCGGGCCGAGTGGTACGAGCGGTACACCCTGCACATCGCCAAGGTCGAGCGGAGTCACGGGTTCGAGCGTGCCCGTGACTGAGCGGGAGGGCGTGACCGGCGCCGGGGAGACGCGTGACGGGGTGCCGAGCCGGGCGCCCCGGGAGGCGCGCGGCGAGGGGGCCGTGGTGGTGCGGGACGAAGCACGGGAGGTGCGCGGTTTCTGGGAGGGGCTCGGGCTGCCCGGACTCGTCGACGTCCACACGCACTTCATGCCCGAGCGGGTGCTGCGCAAGGTCTGGGACTACTTCGACGGACTCGGTCGGCTTCCCGGCGGTATCGAGTGGCCGATCACCTATCGCGCGGACGAGGACGAACGGCTGGCGCTGATCCGGGAGTTCGGGGTGCTCGCCTTCACGGCGATGCTCTACCCGCACAAGGCGGGCATGGCCGAGTGGCTCAACTCCTGGGCCGTCGGCTTCGCCCGCCGGACCCCGGACTGCCTGCACACCTCCACCCTCTTCCCCGAGCCGGGCGTCGAGCGGTACGTGCGTGAGGCGGTGGAGGCCGGGACGCGCGTCTTCAAGGCGCATGTGCAGGTGGGGGCGTACGACCCGGGGGACGAACTCCTCGATCCGGCCTGGGGGCTGCTCGCCGAGGCGGGCATTCCTGTCGTGATCCACTGCGGATCGGGGCCGTCGCCCGGCAAGTACACCGGGCCTGGACCGGTCGCGGGCGTCCTCGGCCGGCATCCCCGGCTGCGGTTCGTCTTCGCGCACATGGGGATGCCCGAGTACGAGGACTTCCTCGGCCTCGCCGAGCGGTACGACGAGGTGCGGCTCGACACGACCATGTCGTTCACCGACTTCAGCGAGCGGCTCGCGCCGTTTCCGCCCGGACTGCTGCCCCGGCTCGCGGACCTCGGGGACCGGGTGCTCCTCGGAACCGACTTCCCGAACATCCCGTACCCGTACGTCCACCAGCTGCGCGCGCTGGAACGGCTCGGGCTGGGGGACGACTGGCTGCGGGCGGTCTGTTACGAGAACGGCGCACGTCTCTTCGGCCGCCACTGACGTGGGCCCCTGCCCGGGAACCGCGTGATCTTCCCAGGAGTTCCCTGAGAGGCTCCTGTGTGTTTCTCAGGGAATTCACAGGTTGCGGAAAGGATGCTCTCAGCGGCGCCCACCAAGGTGTCCGCTATGACCACGACCTCGCCCCAGGGGCGCACCGAACTGCTGAGGCCGGACGGGAGCCCCGTCCGGGTGCTTGTGGTGGACGACGAGCTGTCGATCACCGAGCTGCTGTCCATGGCCCTTCGCTACGAGGGCTGGCAGATCCGCAGCGCGGGTGACGGCACGGGCGCGGTGCAGACCGCGCGCGAGTTCCGGCCCGACGCCGTCGTCCTCGACATGATGCTGCCGGACATGGACGGGCTGACGGTGCTCGGCCGGCTCCGCCGGGAGCTGCCCGACGTCCCGGTGCTGTTCCTCACGGCGAAGGACGCGGTCGAGGACCGGATCGCGGGGCTCACCGCCGGTGGCGACGACTACGTCACCAAGCCGTTCAGCCTGGAGGAGGTCGTGGCCCGGCTGCGCGGTCTCATCCGGCGTTCGGGCGCGGCCGACCGGCGGTCCGAGTCCGTTCTCGTCGTCGGGGACCTCACCCTGGACGAGGACAGCCACGAGGTGTCGCGGGGCGGCGACAACATCCACCTCACCGCGACAGAGTTCGAGCTGCTGCGCTTCCTGATGCGCAATCCGCGCCGGGTGCTGAGCAAGGCACAGATACTCGACCGCGTGTGGTCGTACGACTTCGGCGGGCAGGCCAATGTGGTCGAGCTCTACATCTCGTATCTGCGGCGCAAGATCGACGCCGGGCGTGAGCCGATGATCCACACCCGGCGTGGGGCCGGATACCTGATCAAGCCCGCCGTCTCATGAGCGGACGACGACGGCCGCGAGCGCAGAAGAGGCGAGGACGACAGCCGCGCACCCTGCGGACGCGGCTGGTCGTCTCGGCGGTCGCGCTCATCGCCGTGGTCTGCGCCGTGATCAGCACGGTGACGACCATCGCGCTGCGCCAGCATCTGTACGCGCAGTTGAGATCGCAGATCACCGACGCGGGCGGACGGCTCTCGGGTCCCCCCGCGAACCTCCGGGGCGCGAACCCGGGCAACGGAAGCCAGAATCTCGGCAAGCCGAACGGCGACGGGGCGCCGGCCTCCGCCGACGGTTCCCCCAGTGAGGACCGGCTCGCCAATTTCGTCCACATCGGCGGGACGCAGACGAAGACCATAGCGGCCGAAATCGGCACCAACGGTAGAGTCGGCGAGGCTGTCGTCGCCGCGGAGGAGTCCAGCACCAGCGCTGGATTCAAGGGGATGAAGGCCGTCCCGCTCACCGGTGCGCAGAAGGCCGGGCTCGCCTCCGTCCCCAAGGACGGCAACGCGCACACCGTGGACATCCCGGGCCTGGGCGACTACCGCGTCATGTATCTGACCGGCGTCCACGGCAGTTACTACGTCGCCCTGCCCACCGAGTCCGTCACGAACACCATCAACACCCTCATCCTCGTCGAGGTGAGCATCACCGGTGCCGGTCTCATCGCCGCCACCATCGCGGGCAGTGTGATCGTCGGCCTCGCCCTGCGTCCCCTGCGCAAGGTCGCCGCGACCGCCACCCGTGTCTCCGAACTCCCCCTGCACACCGGCGAGGTCACCCTCTACGAGCGCGTCTCGGAGGCCGAGTCCGATCCGCACACCGAGGTCGGGCAGGTCGGCGCGGCGCTGAACCGCATGCTCGACCACGTCCACGGCGCGCTGCACGCGCGGCAGCAGAGCGAGATGCGCGTCCGGCAGTTCGTCGCGGACGCCAGTCATGAGCTGCGGACGCCGCTGGCGTCGATCCGTGGGTACGCCGAGCTGACCCGGCGCGGACGCGAGGAGACCGGGCCCGACACCCGGCATGCCCTCGGACGGATCGAGTCCGAGGCCGGCCGGATGACGGGGCTGGTGGAGGACCTGCTGCTGCTCGCGCGGCTCGACGCCGGGCGGCCTTTGCAGTACGAGCAGACCGACCTCGTGCCCCTGGTGATCGACGCCGTGAGCGACGCGCGGGCCGCCGGGCGCGCTCACAACTGGCGGCTCGAACTGCCCGAGGAGCCCGCGCTGGTGTCGGCCGACGCCGCGCGCCTGCAACAGGTCATGGTCAACCTCTTCGCGAACGCCCGCACGCACACCCCGCCGGGGACGACCGTCACCGCACGGGTACACCGGCACGGCCCATGGCTGTGCGTGGACGTCCAGGACGACGGACCCGGCATTCCGGCCGATCTGCTGCCCCGCGTCTTCGAGCGGTTCGCGCGAGGCGACTCGTCGCGCTCCCGCGCCTCCGGCTCGACCGGTCTCGGGCTCGCCATCGTGCAGGCCGTCGCGGCCGCGCACGGCGGCGCGGTGACCGTGGACAGCGTCCCCGGCAGGACCGTGTTCACCCTGCATCTGCCCGCGCTCGCCCTCGAAACATCGTGGCAACCGCACTCACAGGCACAGCACAGCGCCACCACATGGGTGCAACAGGGCGCTTGACGAGAGTCGTTCCCATGCGAACCGACTCTTCTCCCGGCAACCTGCCGGCGCGGGAGCACCTCCCGGCCACAGCCGCCGGTACGCCTGTCCTGGACGTAGTGATCCCCGTCTACAACGAGGAGAAGGACCTCCAGCCATGTGTGCTCAGACTGCACGAGCACCTCAAGCGCACGTTCCCGTACGCGTTCCGCATCACGGTGGCGGACAACGCGTCCACGGACACCACTCCCCTGGTGGCGGCGCGGCTGGCGGCCCGGATCCCGGAGGTCACGTCCTTCCGGCTGGAGCAGAAAGGCCGCGGCCGGGCGCTGCGGACCGTGTGGTCGGCGTCCGACGCCCCGGTCCTCGCGTACATGGACGTGGACCTGTCCACCGATCTGAACGCGCTGCTGCCGCTGGTGGCCCCGCTGATCTCCGGTCACTCGGACCTCGCGATCGGCTCCCGGCTGTCCCGCTCCTCGCGGGTGGTGCGCGGCGCCAAGCGGGAGTTCATCAGCCGCACGTACAACCTGATCCTGCGCGGTTCGCTGCAGGCCCGCTTCTCGGACGCGCAGTGCGGCTTCAAGGCGATCCGCCGTGATGTCGCCCAGGCGCTGCTGCCCCTGGTCGAGGACACCGGCTGGTTCTTCGACACCGAGATGCTGGTGCTGGCCGAGCGGGCCGGACTGCGCATCCACGAGGTGCCGGTCGACTGGGTCGACGACCCGGACTCGACCGTCCACATCGTGCGGACCGCGACGGACGACCTCAAGGGGGTGTGGCGGGTGGGACGGGCCCTCGCCACCGGCTCGCTGTCGCTCGACCGGCTCACGCGGCCCTTCGGGGACGACCCGCGCGACCGCGAACTGGCCGACGTACCCAAGGGCCTGGCCCGCCAGCTCGTCGGCTTCTGTGTGGTGGGCGGCCTGTCCACACTCTTCTACCTGCTGCTCTACAGCGGCTTCCGCTCCTTCTCCGGGTCCCAGGTCGCCAACGCGCTCGCGCTGCTGGTGTCGGCGGTCGCCAACACGGCGGCCAACCGGCGGCTGACCTTCGGCGTACGCGGCCGGGGCGGCGCCGTCCGGCACCAGGCGCAGGGACTGGTCGTCTTCGGCATCGGGCTCGCGCTGACCAGCGGCTCCCTGGCCGCCCTGAGCGCGGGGACGAGCGATCCCGCGCACTCCACCGAGCTGGCGGTGCTCATCGCCGCCAACCTCGCGGCGACCGTGCTGCGCTTCCTGCTCTTCCGCGCCTGGGTCTTCCCCGACCGGCAGGGCGAGGCACCGTCGTCACCCGCGGTGGCCTCGCACCACCTCGCCACGCCGACCCGTCCGACGGCCGACCGGCAGGGCGTGGACGAGTATCCGCCGCTGCCGCAGCGCCCGGCGGGGTCCTCGTCCCCGTACGACACGGACCGGTTCCGCGCCGATGAGGCCGCGGACCGTTCCTGGCGGGATTCGACCATGCAGTTGCAGGCGGTGCGCCCGCACGATCACGATCCGAGGAACGCGCGATGACGACGCAGCCCGACACGAGTACCGATACCGGTGCCGGCACCGGTATCAGCACCCGCACGAGCACCGACAGCGGCACCGGCACGAGTACGAGCCCCGGCTCGGGTCACGGCTGGGGGCCGCCCGCCTCGACGCCTCCCCCGGAGCAGGCCCCGCCCGTGATCGGCCCCGGGGCCGGTGAGCCGGAGCAGCCCTTCTTCCGGCGGGTCCGGAGAGGCCGGCCGGAGGACCCGCGCTGGGCGCGTCCCGCCTTCCTCGGACTGCTGCTCGCGACCGCGGTGCTGTACCTGTACGGTCTGAGCGCCTCCGGGTACGCCAACTCCTTCTACTCCGCGGCGGTACAGGCCGGCAGCCAGAGCTGGAAGGCCTTCTTCTTCGGCTCGCTCGACTCGGCCAACGCCATCACCGTCGACAAGCCCCCGGCCTCGCTGTGGCCGATGGCCCTGTCGGTACGGATCTTCGGTCTCAGCTCCTGGGCGATCCTCGTCCCCGAGGTGCTCATGGGCGTGGCCACGGTCGGCGTCCTGTACGCGGCCCTGCGCCGCCGGTTCAGCCCTGCCGCGGGCCTGATCGCGGGCGCGGTGCTCGCGCTCACTCCCGTCGCCGCGCTGATGTTCCGGTTCAACAACCCGGACGCGATGCTCGCGCTGTTCATGACCGTCACGGTCTACTGCGTGATCCGCGGCCTGGAGGACGGCCGCACGAAGTGGCTGCTGTGGGCGGGCGTCGCGGTCGGCCTCGCCTTCCTCGCCAAGACGCTGCAGGCCTTCCTGATCCTGCCGCCGCTGGCCGTGCTGTACGCGGTCTGCGCGCCGGTGGCGGTGCGGAAGCGGTTCGCGCAGCTGGGCCTCTCGGCGGTCGCGATGGTCGTCGCCGGCGGCTGGTGGGTCGCGATCGTCGAACTGTGGCCCGCGTCCTCCCGCCCGTACATCGGCGGCTCGCAGAACAACTCCTTCCTGGAGCTGACCTTCGGCTACAACGGCCTCGGCCGCATCAACGGCGACGAGACCGGAAGTGTCGGCGGTGGTGGCGGCGGCACCGGGATGTGGGGCGAGACCGGCTGGAACCGGATGTTCAACTCCGAGATCGGCAGCCAGATCTCGTGGCTGCTCCCGGCGGCCCTGATCCTGCTGGTGGCCGGCGTCGTCCTCACCTGGAAGGCGAAGCGGACCGACCTGGCCCGTGGCTCCTTCCTCGCCTGGGGCGGCGCGCTGCTGATGACCACGCTGGTCTTCAGCTACATGGCCGGCATCTTCCACCAGTACTACACGGTGGCCCTGGCCCCCTACATCGCCGCCGTG
This sequence comes from Streptomyces sp. NPDC002742, assembly GCF_042888885.1. Lineage (NCBI taxonomy): Bacteria > Bacillati > Actinomycetota > Actinomycetes > Kitasatosporales > Streptomycetaceae > Streptomyces > Streptomyces sp. NPDC002742. The sequence goes on along the minus strand of NZ_JBIAQF010000006.1, from coordinate 107,087 downwards.
GTCGGCATGGGCGCGACCGTGCTGTGGGAGGAGAGGGGCAAGGTGTGGGCGTCGCTCGTCCTCGCCGGTTCGGTCACCGCGACCGCGGTCTGGGGTTACGTCCTGCTCAACCGCACCTCCGACTACCTGCCGTGGCTCAAGTGGCTGGTCCTCGTCGGCGGTCTGGCGGGCGCGCTCGGCCTGGTCTTCGCGGGCAGGCTGGGCAGGCGACTCGCCCTCGCGGCCGTCGGGCTGAGCTTCGCGGCCTCGGTCGCGGGTCCGACGGCGTACACGCTCTCCACGGTGAGCACCGGGCACACCGGCTCCATCGTGACGGCCGGCCCGGCCGGGGCGAGCATGATGGGCGGCCGGGGCGGCGGTCCCGGCGGCGGCGGTGGCATGCGGGGCGGGTTCCCCGGCGGCGGCCAGAACCAGCAGAACGGCAACGGCGCCCCGCAGAACGGGCAGCAGGGCGGCGGGACGGGCCAGCCCCCGACGGGGGGCACCGGTGGCTTCCCCGGCCGGAACCAGCAGGGCAACGGCTCCACACAGGGCCGGAACCAGCAGGGTGGTATGCCCGGCGGCGGTATGGGTGAGGGCGGCATGGGCGGTGGTGGAGGTGCCGGGGGTCTGCTGAACGGCGCGACCGTCAGCTCCGCGGCCAGGACGCTGCTGTCGGAGAACGCGGCGGACTACACCTGGGCGGCCGCCGCGGTCGGTTCCCAGAACTCCGCGAGCTACCAACTGGCCACCGGCAAGCCGGTGATGGCGATCGGCGGCTTCAACGGCACCGACCCGTCCCCGACCCTGGCCCAGTTCAAGAAGTACGTGACGGACGGCAGGATCCACTACTTCATCTCCAGTGGGGGCGCCGGCGGAATGGGCGGCGGAATGGGTGGTGGCGCGGACGGTGGCGGAAGCTCCGGCACCACCTCCAGCTCCTCGCGGATCAGCTCGTGGGTCACGGCCAACTTCAAGAAGGTGACGGTGGGTTCGGCCACCTTCTACGACCTGACACAGCCGACGAACGGGAGCTGAGCGGCAGCTCAGCGGTGGCCCGGAGCGAACACGCTCCGGGCCACCGCTGTTTGCGGCGCCGCCCGGTATCCGGCGGGTGGTTCTCCGGGGAGGGCCCGCTTGGCATCATCGAGGAGGGCGGACCGGGGAGTTCCGGCCCGTTCCGGGGTTCGAGTTCCTAGGAAGGTGCGCCATGGTGAGGGCAGCCGACAGGGCGAAGCGACCGGAGCGGACCAGCGTCTGGCTGGAGGGCAGGGCACCCCGCGGCGGGGCGGCCCGGGGCGGTGGCCAGCCGTCCGGGCTCGACCGGGAGCGGATCACCGGGGCCACGGTGCGGCTGCTGGACGCGGAGGGCCTGGCGAGGTTCTCCATGCGGCGGCTGGCGGCGGAGCTGAACGTCACGGCGATGTCCGTGTACTGGTACGTCGACACCAAGGACGATCTGCTGGAGCTCGCGCTCGACGCCGTGTTCGGTGAACTGGAGCTGCCGGAAGCCGAGTCGGAGGAGGGCTGGCGGGACCGGCTGCGGGCGCTGGCCGCCGGGTACCGGGCGCTGCTCGTGCGCCACCCGTGGGTGTCGACGCTGATCGGGAGCTTCCTGAACATCGGGCCGTGTTCCGCGGCGTTCTCGTTGCGCGTGCAGGAGGTGATCCGCGACACCGGGCTGCCGCCGCACGGGCAGATGGGGGCGATGTCGGCGGTGTTCCAGTTCGTGTACGGGTTCGGCACGATCGAGGGGCACTTCGTGCAGCGGTCCGCCTCGGCGGGGATGTCGCAGGACGAGTACTTCCGGCAGGCCATGAGCGCCATCGGTGAACAGCCCCGGTTCGCGGCGCACTTCGAGAACGCGGCGGACCTCCTGGAGGCGCGGGGCGGGGACACCGTCTCGGAGATGCGGGAGCGGGACTTCTCGTTCGCCCTGGAGCTGCTGGTCGCGGGCATCGAGGCGATGGTGGCACGGGGCTGAGCCCCGTACCGCGGGAGATTCCGGCCCCTCGGCTAGTCCTGGGGGGCCAGATGGGCCGGGAAGCCGCCGGTCGCCACCGGGCCCCAGCGGGTCGGGGTGATCCGGATGATCGACTTGGCCTGCTTGCGCATCGCCTCGCGGTACTCGTCCCAGTCGGGGTGCTCACCGGCGATGTTCCGGTAGTACTCGACGAGCGGCTCGACGGAGTCGGGGGAGTCGAGGACCTCGGCGGTGCCGTCGATCTGGACCCAGGGGCCGTTCCACTCGTCGCTGAGGACGATCAGGGCGACCCGTTCGTCCCGCTTGGCGTTGCGGGTCTTGGCACGCTCGGGGTACGTCGACACGACGATGCGGCTCGAGTCGTCGACACCGCAGGTCAGCGGGGAGCCCTGGGGGCCGCCGTCGGCACGGCGGGTGAGCAGGACGGCCCGGTGGCGGGGGCGCACGAAGTCCAGCAACTCGTCCAGGGAGACAGCGGTGTTCGTCGCGATGTTGGGTGCCATGCGATCAGCCTAGGACGCGCGGCCCCCGATCGCCCGCGGGCTGGGCCGGTGGGCGTAGCGGACCTCATCGGAGCGGCTAAAGTGCTCTTCGTCCTGTGCTCGCAGTCGGGAATGTGCTGCGGAGCTCTCCTGCGCATGGCCGTTTGGCCGTGCATGCCGAAGAGGTTCGTGGTGGCTGCGTCCGAGTTTTCCGAATTGCACCGTTTCGCTACGGGTTTTGAGCTGGCCGAAAGCCTCACCGCCGCCGCTCAGCAGCTCCACGAGACATCGAGTCCCCATGCCACCCTGCGCACCGCCGTGCGGCTGGCCGTGCGTCTCCTGCCGGGGGCCGAGCACGCCGGGATCTCGGTCATCGAGCACAAGGCCCACCGGCAGACCCTGGCCTGGACGCACGAAGTCGTCCGCACCGCCGACACCCTGAACGCCGGCCGCGAGCATCACCCGTACTGGAACCGGCTGTGGACCGCGCCGGTGGCCCGGATCGAGGACAGCGCCTCGGCGGACGGGGACGGGGATCTCTCGCTGTCGGGCCTGGGGCTGCGGTCGGTGCTGTCGCTGCGGTTGCGGGCCGACCGGCGCCGGCTGACCGTCCTGACGGCGTACGCGCCGGGGCCGCGTGCCTTCGACGAGTCGGCCACCCGGATAGGCCGGCTGTTCACCGCCCACGTCGGCATCGCGCTGGACTCGGCGACCCTGCGCGAACAGCTCACCGAGGCCATGCGCACCCGGGATCTGATCGGACAGGCCACGGGCATCCTGATGGAGCGCCTCGACATCGACGCGTCCGAGGCCTTCGACAGCCTGGTCCGGACCTCCCAGCGGGAGAACGTCAAACTCCGCGACCTGGCCCGGCGGATCACCCACGCCGACGAGAGCGAGGAGGGCGAGTAGGGCCAGGGACGCGCGTGGGGGGAGTACGGCGTGCGCTCACGCCGCCGGCAGTGACTCCCCCCGCACCGCCTGGATGTCCAGCTCCACCTTCAGGGTCGTACCGATGGCGGAGATGCCCGCCTGGACGATCTGGTTGTACCGCAGGGCGAAGTCCTCGCGATGGAGTTCGGCGGTCGCGCGGAACGCGGCACGGGTGCCGCCCCAGGGGTCGGCGCCGGTGCCGAGGTGGGCGAGGTCGAGGTCGACGGGACGTACGACGCCGTGCAGGCTGAGCTCGCCGTGCACGGTCCAGCGGTCGGAGCCGGCCGGTGTCAGGTCCGTCGAGCGGTAGGTGATCAGCGGGTACTTCTCGACGTCCAGGAAGTCCGGCGACCTCAGATGTCCGTCACGCATGCCGTTGCCGGTGTCGATCGAGGCGGCCGTGATCGTCGCCTCGACCCGGGACGTGGCCACCTCGTCCGGGGCGATCTCGATACGGCCCGCGAAGTCCGTGAAGCGGCCGTGCACGCTGGAGATGCCCAGGTGCTGGGCGACCACGCCGATCGAGGAGTGCGCCGGGTCGATGGTCCAGGGTCCTGGCGGGGGCAGTTCGGTGCCGCCCCGGCGGGCCAGCGTCACCTGGCCGACCTCGGCCCGGCCGGCCGCCGTGACGATCGCGCCGGCCGCGGCGGGCGCGTATCCGAGCGCGGTCACGATCACCGTGTAGGCACCCGGCGCGAGGCCCGTGGTGTCGTGCACGGCTCCGTCGGTGTCCGCCTCGGCCCGCAGCACCTGCGCGCCGGTCGAGTCGGTCACCGTGACGACCGCGTGCGACACGGCCCAGCCGTCCCGCGTACGGATCTTCGCGGTCAGTCCCATGACAGTCACTCCTTGCGATGAAGCAATGAAAACCGGCCCGTGGGGGGCGCGCCTCCGCTCAGAGCGCGCGCATCCCACGGGCCGGGGCTCGGACTACTCGCCGGGGTGGGCGAGTTCGATGTGGTGGTCGTCCACGCCGCCGCCGCCGACGGTCAGCGCGGTCGCCACCGGCGGGTAGCCCGCCGCGATGACGGTGTACTCGCCGCCGTCCAGATCGGTGAAGGCGTACGCGCCGTCGCTGCCGGTCCTGGCCGTGCCGACCACGTTGCCGGCCGCGTCCACCAGCGTCACGCGGGCGTCCGACAGCGGGCCGTGCGGCGCCCGTACGACACCCTGGAGCTGGGCACCCGCGTCGAGGTCGACCTCGACCCGGGTGACCCCGGTGCCGCCGACCTCGACGGGCAGGGCCCGCGGCCGGTGGCCCGCGGCGTTCACCGCGACCGTCACGACGCCGGGCACCAGCTCGGCGAAGGCGAACTCGCCCTGCTCACCGGTGGCTCCGGAAGCCAGCACATCACCGCGGACGTCGGTCACGACGACCATCGCGTCCTTGACCGGGGTGGCGCCCTCGGCGGCCCGGACGACACCGCTCAGCCCGCTGGTGCCGCTCAGCAGGATGTCGTACGCGAGCGGCTCGTCGTTCACGACGATCGTCGAGGCCTGCGGCTGGAAGCCGTCGGCGGAGGCGATCAGGACGTACGAGCCCACACCGGGCGCGTCCACCGCGTAGGAGCCGTCGGCCTGCGCGACCGAGCGGCCGAGCTGGCGTCCCGCGGGTGAGATCAGCGTGACCGCTGCCTGCGGCACGGGCGCGCTCTCGGCGCCGCGGACCTGACCGTGCACCCTGATCCCGCCCGACGCGGGCTGCGGGGCGCTCTCCCGCGTCGCGGTGGCGACCGCGGCGAGCCGCTGCGTGCCCTCGGGGGCGGTCTCGAAGGCGGTCTCGAAGGCGGCTTCGGTGGTGGCGACGGCGGGGGCGAGGGCCGCCGTGGCCGCGGCCTCGACCGCTTCGGCGACGGGTGCCTCGGTGGCGGGAGCCTCGGTGACCGGGGTTCCGGCCCGCTCCGCGGCGGCCTGCGCCATCGCGCCGGACGTCCGCAGCGGGACCTCCTTGATGAACAGCACGATGAGGAAGGCGACCAGCGCCATGCCGGCGGCGATCAGGAAGACGTCCGCGATGCCGTGGCCGTACGCGCTCTCCATCACGGTGCGCAGCGGCGCGGGCAGCTTGTCCATGTCCGGGATGCTGGAGCTGGAGTCCGAACCGGAGCCCAGGGCCGCGTACTTGGGGCCGAGGTCGGTCAGCCCGTCCTTCACGTAGTGGGTGATCCGGTTGGCCATGACCGCGCCGAGCGCGGAGACACCGATCGCACCGCCGAGGGAACGGAAGAACGTCACCGTGGAGCTCGCCGAGCCCAGGTCGGACGGCGCCACCTGGTTCTGCGTGGAGAGCACCAGGTTCTGCATCATCATGCCGACGCCGAGGCCCAGCAGCGCCATGAAGATCGCGATGTGCCAGTACGTCGTGTCGTAGCGGATCGTGCCGAGCAGGCCGAGGCCGGCGGTGACCAGGAAGCCACCGCTGACGAGCCAGTACTTCCACCGTCCGGTCTTGGTGATGACCTGGCCGGAGACCGTGGAGGAGATGAACAGGCCACCGATCATCGGGATCGTCATGACGCCCGACATCGTCGGGGACTTGTCCCGCGCCAGCTGGAAGTACTGGCTGAAGAAGACCGTGCCGGTGAACATCGCGACACCCACGAAGAGCGAGGCGAGGGAGGAGAGGGTGATCGTGCGGTTGCGGAACAGCCGCAGCGGGATGATCGGCTCGCTGGCCCTGGACTCGACGAGGACGAACAGCAGACCGAGGACGATCGCGCCGGCGACCATCGTGTACGTCTGCCACGAGACCCAGTCGTACTTGTCACCGGCGAAGGTGACCCACAGGAGCAGCAGGGAGACCGCGGCGGAGATGAAGAACGCGCCGGCCCAGTCGACCTTCACGTCCCGCTTCACGACGGGCAGGTGCAGGGTCTTCTGCAGCACGATCAGCGCGATGACCGCGAACGGCACACCGACGTAGAAGCACCAGCGCCAGCCGAGCCAGCTCGTGTCGGTGATGACACCGCCGAGCAGCGGACCGCCGACGGTCGCGACGGCGAACGTCGCGCCCAGGTAGCCGGAGTAGCGCCCGCGCTCACGCGGGGAGATCATCGCGGCCATCACGATCTGCGCGAGGGCGGACAGACCGCCGACGCCGACGCCCTGGACCACACGGCACGCGATGAGCATGCCGGGGTTCTGGGACAGACCGGCGGCGGCCGATCCCAGCACGTAGATGATGAGCGCTATCTGTACGAGCGCCTTCTTGCTGTACAGGTCGGAGAGCTTGCCCCACAGGGGCGTGGTCGCGGTCATGGCCAGCAGAGAGGCCGTGACGACCCAGGTGTAGGCGGACTGGCCGCCGCCCAGGTCGCCGATGATCTCGGGGAGCGCGTTGGTGACGATCGTCGACGACAGGATCGCGACGAACATGCCGAGCAGCAGCCCGGAGAGCGCCTCCATGATCTGCCGGTGCGTCATCGGAGCGCCCTCGGCGGCTCCGTGCTTGGCGTGAGAGCCCCGCACACCGGCTGGTGTGGTCGTAGCCATGGGCTTCCTTTTCTTACGTGCTTACGCGGGTGTACGGGTGGTCGGTTCTGATACGTCTGTCTATGTCTGTCGCGTACGGGGGAGGGTGCGCGGGCGTCCGCTGCGGTGAGCGGCAGTCGCCGAAGCTCTCGCGCAGCCGGCCCATCAGCTCGATGAGCAGACCGACCTCGTGGTCGGACCAGTGGCTCAGCCGGTCGGCGAGCAGTCGCGACGTACGCAGGGAGAGCTCGTCGAGCTGCTCCTGGCCGGCGTCGGTGAGGCGCAGGATGCGTGAGCGCTTGTCGGCCGGGTCGGGGGACCGCTCTATCCAGCCCCGTTCGGCGACATGCGCGACATGGCGGCTGGTCACCGACATGTCCACGGAGAGCAGCTCCGCGAGCCTGCTCATCCGCATCTCGCCGTACCGGCCGAGCAGTGTGAGCACGGCCGCGGAGCCTCCGGGGCACTCCGGCGGCAGGATCCGCCCCATGTCCCTCTTCACGGCACCGATGGCGCTGAGCTGACGAGCCAGTTCCTCGTACTGCGCCTGCTCGGCCATCACACCCCCCGTATTCGTTGCTTAGGGCAACCATAAAGAAGTTGGTTGCCGCAGGCAAACGAGTTGAGGGCTCGGGTGATAAAAACTTGGCAAAGGCAAGTATTGGCGAACGTAAACTTGCAGGTGGGGATGGGAGTGCGATGAACGTGCGCGGTCATGTCACGACCGGTGTGTGATCGGTGCGATCGGCGCGAGGGGGCAGCCCGGCGCTCGGGCGGGCGATCGGTGTGAAGGGGCAGCCCGGGGCCAGGGCGGCCGATCGGTGAAGGGGGGCAGGGCGCCGGGCGGGTGATCGGTGTGAAGGGGGGCAGGGCGCCGGGGGCCGGGGAGGCGATCGGTGTGAAGGGGAGCCGGGTGCCGGGCGGGTGATCGGTGTGAAGGGGAACCCGGCACTTGGGCGGCTCCCGCGTATTCGCTAGGGTCCGGCCTATGGCAAACACCCAGGGCCCCGAGGGCAACTACGACCCCGCGGGCAGCACCCAAATGTTCCGTGCGTTCGTCGACGAGGCCCCCCAGGGCCGGCAGCAGCAGGCGGCCGCTCCCGCGGGTCCCCGCGTCGGCCTGATCGTCGGCATCGTTCTCGCCGTCGCGGTCGTCGCCGCGGTGGCCTGGCTCGCCCTCATGTAAGAGAGCGGGACCACGTGACCGGGCTGGGTCACGCGACCCGGCCGAGGTGCGCGACCCGGCAAGGGCGTGTAACCCGGTGGGGGCGCGTAACCCGGTAGGGCCACGGCTCTACTTCCACTGGACGGACACGTCCCGCGTCTCGATGTGCATTCCCAGCGGCACCCGCCACGCATCGACGCACACCGTCCAGGTCCCGCTCTTCTTCGCGCCGGCGGCTATCGGCGCGGGAAGGGCCTCGGCCGACCGGATCGTCGCCCAGTCGATCCCGAGCGCCCCGATGATGTGCGTCCCGAGCGTCACTGTGCCCGAACGCACCTCCGTACCACCGGTGTTGACGAAGGAGACGGTCACCTTCTCGCACCACCGCCGATCGGTGGCCGCGCGCGAGGGGGCACCGACGCCGAGCACGGCCGGCCCGGCACTCGCCGTCGCCCCGGGCGCGGTCGGTGACGCGGAGGAATCTCCCGAACTCCCGCCCGCACGGCCGGAGTCACCGCCGGAGGACGAACCGGAGGACGAAGAGGACCCGCCGCCGTCTCCGGCCCCGGTGTCTCCCGGACCACCCGTCCCGGCTCCGGGGCCGCCCTCGCCGGTACCCGAGCCTCCCGGGCCGGCGGTCCGCGCCGCCGAGGCTTCCGGGTCGCCTGCGCCGTCACCCCAGGACCCGCCCGGACCGGCGGTCGACATCGTCTTCCCGGTGCCGGAACTCCCCTTGCTTCCGGACGAGTCGGTGCCGCCCGTGGCAGTACCGTCCAGTGGCACCAGGGACACCTCGCCCGAAGGGGCCGCCACCCCCGACGCCGGTGGGGAGCCGCCCGCGGCCCCGACGGCGACGTAGCCGCCGCTTCCGCCGCTTCCGCACGAGGCCAGCGCTCCGCCCAGACACAGCACAACCGCCGAGGCGCCCACCAGGGCGCCTCGACGACCGCGTATCGACTCGTGACGCATCGCGCCAGTGTGGCTGACGACCCGTCAATTATGAACCCCGCGTGGGGCGGTCAGTCGGAGATGAGGCCTTCCCGTAGCTGGGCCAGGGTGCGGGTGAGGAGGCGGGAGACGTGCATCTGTGAGATGCCGACCTCCTCGCCGATCTGCGACTGGGTCATGTTCGCGAAGAAACGGAGCATGATGATCCGGCGTTCGCGGGGCGGCAGCTTGGCGAGCAGCGGCTTGAGCGACTCGCGGTACTCCACGCCCTCCAGCGCGGTGTCCTCGTAGCCGAGGCGGTCCGCGAGGGAGCCCTCGCCGCCGTCGTCCTCGAGCGCGGGCGAGTCGAGCGACGACGCCGTGTACGCGTTGCCGACGGCGAGGCCGTCGACCACGTCCTCCTCGGACACCCCGAGAACGGCGGCGAGTTCGGCGACCGTCGGAGAACGGTCGAGCTTCTGCGAGAGCTCGTCGCTGGCCTTGGTGAGGGCGAGTCGCAGCTCCTGGAGTCGGCGCGGAACGCGGACCGACCAGGAGGTGTCGCGGAAGAACCGCTTGATCTCGCCGACGACCGTCGGCATCGCGAAGGTCGGGAACTCGACGCCGCGCTCGCAGTCGAAGCGGTCGATCGCCTTGATCAGGCCGATGGTGCCGACCTGGACGATGTCCTCCATCGGCTCGTTGCGGGAGCGGAAGCGGGCCGCCGCGTACCGGACGAGCGGGAGGTTGAGCTCGATGAGGGTGTCCCGGACGTAGCCACGCTCCGGGCTGTTCTCGGCGAGTGCGGCGAGCCGCAGGAAGAGGGAGCGGGACAGGGTCCGGGTGTCGATGGCGCCCGAGGACTCGGGGACCAGAGCGGCTACCGGAGCCTCGGCGGCAGGGACATCGTGAAGCGCGGCGTGCGCCTCGGGCGCTGCGTCGCTCTTCGTGAGCGTGAGCACCTTCGAGCTGCCCTGATCTGCGGACATGCCACCCCCTTTGGGTCGCGGACGGTCGCGGCAGTCGCTCCCGTCGGAGGAACGCAGCCTCCACCTGAATACCGGAGGCGAGGCCGCGGCAAACGCGCTTCCGGCAGAATGTCACATGTCGGCAACACGCTGTAGAGACTTGTCGACATGTAGAGGGTGGATCAGCCCTGGAAGGAGGGGGTCTGACGGCGTTTCAGCGCTCAACTGCCGGAAAATGTGACCTTGAGCGATTCGCTCTTTTCGGTTACGCCTCGATCCTGTTTGCGGATCGAAGTCGCGCGAAGCTGCGGGCGAGCAGCCTTGACACATGCATCTGGGAGACTCCCAGCTCGGCGCTGATCTGTGACTGGGTGAGGTTGCTGTAGTAGCGGAGCAGCAGGATCCGCTGCTCGCGTTCGGGCAGTTGTACGAGCAAATGCCGTACGAGGTCGCGGTGTTCGACTCCGTCGAGCGCGGGGTCCTCGTAGCCCAGCCGGTCGAGCAGTCCTGGCAGGCCGTCACCCTCCTGGGCCGCTTCGAGGGAGGTCGCGTGGTACGACCGGCCCGCCTCGATGCAGGAGAGCACCTCCTCCTCGCCGATGCGCAGCCGTTCGGCGATCTCCGCGGTGGTGGGCGAGCGTCCGAAGGCGGTCGTCAGGTCCTCGGTCGCGCTGTTCACCTGCACCCACAGCTCGTGCAGCCGGCGCGGTACGTGGACGGTGCGAACGTTGTCACGGAAGTACCGTTTGATCTCGCCCACGACCGTCGGCATCGCGAAGGTCGGGAACTGCACGCCGCGGTCCGGGTCGAAGCGGTCGATGGCGTTGATCAGGCCGATGGTGCCGACCTGGACCACGTCCTCCATCGGCTCGTTGCGGGAGCGGAAGCGGGCCGCCGCGTACCGGACGAGCGGAAGGTTCGCCTCGATGAGGGCGCCGCGGACCCGGTTGTGCTCGGGGGTGCCCGGTTCCAGCACCTTGAGTTCACCGAAGAGCACCTGTGTGAGGGCCCGGGTGTCGGCACCGCGACGCCGTTCCTGCGTGACCTCCTGGACCGGTGCGGGGCCGGGTGTGGGGCCGGGCGCGGGGTCCTGCGCGGGGCTCGGTTCGAGGGTGGCCGCCGAAGTGGCGGTGGGGCCGGACTCGGGGCGGGGTGCGGGGCCGGGCGTGAGAGTGGCCGTGGAACCGGCTGTGTGGCCGCCTGCGGGGTTCGGAGCGCTCGGTGCGGTGATCGCTGCCGTGGACTGCGCCGGGGGCGAGGGGGAGGGCGGGACGGGCGTGAGGGCCGGTGCCTGGGCCTTGGCCGGGGCTTCCTCCTGGGGCGGCGCAGTACTGGCCGACACGGTCAACGCCACCTCTTCATTCGTCAACGATCCGTCAACGTATCTGTCAACTCATCCGTCAAAAGCGGTCATAGCATCACAAGACATGTGCACTGTGTGCAAGCACCGCATAACGCCGTGTTGGAGGTGAGTTGGAGGTGAGTTGGGGCGGAAGACGCCAAAAACCCCTGACCGGTTGCGGTCAAGGGCTTGGAAAAAGAGTGCGATCAAAAATGGTCAGAACGGGTAGTCGGCGATCACCCAAGTGGCGAACTCTCGCCAGAGCGCGACACCGGCCACATGTGCCGGGTGTTCCAGGTAACGCTTGAGGGCGTCGGCGTCATCGACGGCGGCGTTGATCGCGAAGTCCACCGCGACGGGCCGGTCGCTGATGTTCCACTCGCACTCCCAGACCCGCAGTTCGGGGATCCGGTCGCCGAGCGCACGGAAGGCGGCGACGCCCTCGACGACGCGGGGCTCGTCACGCCGGACACCGTCGTTGAGCTTGAAGAGGACCAGATGGCGGATCACGGGCACTCCCTGGTGGTGAGGTGGTTCTTCGCTCGGTCGCGTCCGTGTTCGGCCGCGCCGGGCTCCGTAGCGACTGTTCGGCGCCGGGTGTGCGGAATTCCCGGCGCGCGGATTCCTGACGCTCGGCTTCCCGGTGCGGGGATGCCTGGCGTGTGGATGCCTGACGTGCGGATTCCTGGCGGGCCGACGTCGGTGGTCGGCGTCAGTTCTTCGCCCCGTCGGCGATCCAGGTCATGAAGTCTCCGATCGCCCCGGCGGCGTTCGATATGCCCTCGAACGCTATCTGGACGTAGTCGGCGGCCTTGGCCGGATCGGTGATGATCACGTAGAGCGCGAAGACCACGAGCACGTAGATGGCGATCTTCTTCGTATTCACCGCCATGGCGGCCTCCCCTGTGACTGCTGTGCCCGTGGGCCCCCTGCTGCCGGCGGTGAGTGTAACCTTCACGCCGCCTTTGGGGACCAACGGCCCGCTGGTCGAGGACTTTTGCCGGGCCCGACCGGCGCTCCCGCGGTCCAGGATGGAAGGGAGCCCCGGCGGGATCCGACAAGGAGTCCACGGGGCGCGGAGGGCCCAGCTACGGGGTCCGCGCCGCCCGACTTTCCCCCGAGACGGCGACGTGGACCTACGGGCCCCTTCCAGGGGGAAGCGGTCGCCCCCGATGCGCCGCTTCCCCCTCCTCCGTGGGAGCGGTGAACCCTTTCGGGTGCGGATGAGCCCCGGCTGCCGAGCGGCGCCGGGGCTCATCCGCGTCCTGGCCCGGTACGCCACCCAGCCTTCCGGAACGCACGAAGGGCCGGGATCCGCGGTGGTGACGGGAGCGCCGTCGTCACGGCTGAAGCCGCGGAGGTCTCGGCAGTCCTCCAGTTGTCATCAAGTGTTCGAGAATTCTCAAGAATCCGTACAACCGTTCCTCGTTCTCGTGAGTCTCCGCACGCGGGTCAGACAGACTCCAACGAACCTTTGTGCCCACGTGGCCCCATTGAACGTGAGGCGCTCAGTCCGATTGAGGATCGCGCATGCGTATTCGTGCAAGCCTGGCCGCCGCGACCGTGTCCGGCGTCGTGGCGCTCACCGCTCTTGCCGCTCCGGCCGCACAGGCGACGGACGTCCCGTCGCACTTCACCTCGAAGATGTCGCCGTTCACGGGCAACGCGCCGGCCGACGACAGCCAGGGCGACACCCAGATCACCAAGGTCACGGTCAACGCCAACGCGGACATCGTCGCCGGCGTGTCCAAGAAGAGCTTCAACATCTACGTGACCGCCACCGACCCGTCCGGCATCAACACCGCCGACGCCATCCTGTGGCACGGCACGAGCCTGTCCGCGGAGAACTCCGACGTGGACGGTGCCCTGGTGGCGGACCAGGCCGCCACCTGCGACAACTGGAGCGCCACGTCCGCCACCTGCAAGATCACCATCACGGCCGAGCCCGGGGACTCCGACACGGCCACGCTGTACAACAGCTTCCTGGCCGGCAAGTGGAACGTGGCCGTGTACGCCGAGGGCAACGACGGCGACTACGTCGAGAAGGACGTCTACAAGAACAGCTGGGTGAAGCGGGCCGCGAACTTCAGCGGCTTCAACGCCAGCCCCGAGCCCGTCACCAAGGGCAAGGCCATCACGGTCACCGGCACGCTCAACCGCGCGAGCTGGACCTACCTGAAGTACTACGGCTACGGCAGCCAGAGCGTCCAGCTGCAGTTCAAGAAGGCCGGCGCCAGCACCTACAGCACCGTCAAGACGATCACGAGCTCGTCCACCGGCTACCTGAAGACCACGGTGACCGCCTCGGTGGACGGCACCTGGCGCTTCCACTACGCGGGCAACAGCACCTCGTCCGTCGCGGACGCCTACGACTACGTCGACGTCCGCTGACCGAACAGGTGAGCGAAGGCCCCGGATCACTCGGGGCCTGAACAGGCAGCAGAGGCCCCGGACCGCTCCGGGGCCTTTCCTGTGCGGGCCCGACGCCGCGCCCGGCCCGGCCCGGCTGATGGGCCGGGCCGTCGAACCGCGACGGAGCAGCACGAAGGGCCCGGTTCAATGAACCGGGCCCTTCGTCTACCTGCGGTAGCGGAGGGATTTGAACCCTCGGTGACTTGCGCCACACTCGCTTTCGAGGCGAGCTCCTTCGGCCGCTCGGACACGCTACCGAGGGAGACCCTACCCCAAGGTGGGCCGTGGTCTGAAATCCGTTTCTGCGTCCCCCGGACCTTCCGCGCGGGACGCGGGCAGACGCCCGGTGAGTGCTCGGCCGGGCATGCGCCAGTCATGCGCCGGGCATGCCCGGCGCCTCTGCCGGTGAACGGTGGATGCCCCCGGGGCGGTCCGGCGCAGTGAGGGGCGTGGCAGTGAGCGACGGTGCGCGGCGGCGGTCGGTCAGCGGTCGCGGAAGAAGTCGGTGAGCAGCGAGGCGCATTCCTCGGCCAGGACGCCCTCGATCACCTCGGGCCGGTGGTTGAGCCGCCGGTCGCGGACGACGTCCCAGACGGAGCCGGTCGCGCCCGCCTTCTCGTCGCGGGCGCCGTACACCACCCGCTCGACCCGGGACTGGACGAGCGCGCCCGCGCACATCGTGCAGGGCTCCAGGGTCACGACGAGCGTGCAGCCGGACAGCCGCCACTCACCGAGCCCGGCGGCGGCCCTGCGCAGCGCCAGGACCTCGGCGTGCGCCGTCGGGTCGCCGGTGGCCTCACGTTCGTTGTGCCCGGCCGCCAGCACGGTCGTACCGTCCGGGGACAGTACGACGGCACCGACGGGAACGTCCCCGCCCTGAACCGCCAGCCGTGCCTCGTCCAGGGCGAGCCGCATCGGGGCCCGCCACCGGTCACGTACGGGATCGGGCGGCCGGGGTGCCTGGTGCGAGGTGCTCACCAGGGGAACCTAGCGGAATCCCGCCGGGTCCGACGGCGGGGACCTGCGTGCGCAGTCCCCCGCCGTCCCACCGTCCAGGCGGGCGGCGGATGGCGAACGGCGGGCGAAGACCCGGCCCGCTGGATGGGGCCGGCTCGTCGGTATGGGGGTTGGCTCGCAGGTGAAGGGCACTGGGCCCACCGCTTTCGGGTCTAGCGAACGGTCTCCAGGACCTCTGCCGCTCCCAGAGCTTCGGCGATCGTGCTGAGCGCGTCGCCTTCGTCCAGGGCCAGCAGTTCCCTCTCGTTCACTCCGAGGTCCGCGAGGATGTGGCGGTCCCCGACGGGGCTGTGCGACACGGCGTCACCGGACACGCTCCCCTGTTCCTCCTCCTCGTCGTCGGAGTCCCGGGGTTCACCGTCCTCCGTGCCGTCCAGATCGAGGGAGTCCAGGTCGGCGTCGTCGTCGCCCGGCTCCCGTCCTAGTAGTTCGTCCGTGAGCAGGATCTCGCCGTACGAGCTACGGGCGGCCGCGGCGGCGTCCGAGACGTAGATACGAGGATCCTCCTCGCCGTCCACGCGGACGACGCCGAACCACGCGTCCTCCTGCTCGATGAGTACGAGCACCGTGTCCTCGTCCGAGACTTCACGGGCCAGGTCGGTCAGATCCGACAGGGTTTCCACATCGTCGAGCTCTGTATCGCTCGCTTCCCACCCGTCTTCGGTGCGCGCGAGCAGTGCGGCGAAGTACACCGTGACTCTCCCACTGGTCATAGGCGTGCCGGTTGGGGTTCCCCCCGGCGGAGGCTATGGGCGAGGAATGCTGCTCCGAGCCCCGCCCACTCGGAATCGTGGCAGAAACAGAGCGTTCAGGGGATGTCTTCGGCCTGCTGTGTCTGCCTCTTTTGATCGCTAACAGCGGATCGTACGCGGCTGCCCGCGCCGTGCAGGCGCCTCCCCGCCCGTCGCGTCCACCACACGGCCCCTCGCGACGCGGGCGTGGCCGGGCCCAACAGCGGCCCGGCGACCGGTTTTCCCCCGGCGTGCCGCCGACTGCCGTGCGGGCGAGTCCCCGCCTCACGGCGGCCGTGCCACCGGGGGCGGCGCGGGCGCACCGCCGATCTTCGCGCGGGCGTGGCGGCAACGGCCGTCTGGAGGAGTGCGGCCGACTCTCCCGTGGGCGTGTTGGCCACGGGGGCGGCGGGCTCGTCCGCGACGGTCCGTCGCCGGCGCCGCGGTCCTGCGTCACGGCGCCGCGGTCCTGACGACGGCGCTCCCGTGGCACTGGGACCAAGGTTCTGCGGTCCGACGATGGCGCTCCGGCGGCCCTGGGACCTCAGTCCTGTGGGCGGCCTCGGCCGAGGTCGCCCACTACCAGCGGAACGTGCGCATGCGCATCGCGTGGCGCAGCCGGGCGGTCTTGGCGCGGCGGGGCTGGACCCGGTCGCGCAGCTCGCGCGCCTCGGTCAGGTCGCGCAGGAACTGGGCCCGTCGCCTCCTGCGCTCGGCGTCGCTCTCCAGCCGCTCGGAGGTCTCCTCTTCCGGGTTCCGCATACGCACACCACCCCAGGTCCGTCCCTCCCACCTTCCCTCCGATGGACGGTTTGATGCCAGTGGACGGGTGATGCCGGACGGCGCCCCTTGCCGGGCGGGTCGGTGCCGGGCGGGTCAGTGGCAGGCGGCGGGAGCCCGGCTACTGTTGTGGACATGCGTCTTCACGTCGTCGACCACCCCTTGGTCGCCCATAAGCTCACCACCCTGCGCGACCAGCGCACCGACTCCGCGACCTTCCGGCGGCTGGCCGACGAGCTGGTCACCCTGCTCGCCTACGAGGCCACCCGTGACGTGCGCACGGAGCAGGTCGACATCGTGACCCCGGTCTCCCCGACCACTGGCGTCAAGCTCTCCTACCCGCGCCCGCTCGTGGTGCCGATCCTGCGCGCCGGCCTCGGCATGCTCGACGGAATGGTCCGGCTGCTGCCGACCGCCGAGGTGGGCTTCCTGGGCATGGTGCGCGACGAGGAGACGCTTCAGGCCTCCACGTACGCCACTCGTATGCCGGACGACCTGTCCGGCCGTCAGGTGTACGTCCTGGACCCGATGCTGGCCACCGGCGGCACGCTCGTCGCCGCGATCCAGGAGCTGATCAAGCGCGGCGCCGACGACGTCACCGCCGTGGTGCTGCTCGCCGCCCCGGAGGGTGTCGAGCTCATGGAGCGCGACCTGGCGGGCACGCCGGTCACCGTCGTCACGGCCTCGGTCGACGAGCGTCTGAACGAGCACGGCTACATCGTGCCGGGTCTCGGCGATGCCGGGGACCGGATGTACGGGGCCGCCGAGTAACTCCGCGGCGACGGTGCAGCCGCCCGCCGAGTGACTCCGCAGCCACTGCGGGGTCGCCCGGAGTCAGCGGTTCTCAGCGGTTCTTCCGCGAGCGCGACGGCGGAGCCGGCGGCTCCTGCCCGTGAGCGACCCCGGAGTCGGCGGCTCTTCCTTCGAGCCCGGCTCCGGGGGCAGCGGCTTCTTCCGGGAGCGGTCCCGGAGTCAGCAGCTCTTCTTCGAGGTGGTGGGTGCCGGTTCGGGCTGAGCCAGGACGGTCAGCGCCTTGTCGGCATCCGCCTTCTTCGTCAGCGTCTTGAAACCGGTGCCGATGATGAGGTCGACCGTGGTGGCCTGGGCGCGGCCGTCGGTCTTCAGCTGGGCACCGGGGAGCTGGGTGTTGAGGACGGGCAGCGCGGCCTGGTCGGCGGCCTTGGCGCCGAGCAGCAGCCCGGCGCCCGTGACCTTCTTGTCGTAGGCGGCCGTCGCGTTGCCCACGTCGCCGATCTTGAAGCCGCGCTTCTTCAGCTCGTCCGCCGTCTGCTTGGCGAGCCCGCTGCGGGGCGTCGCGTTGAAGACGTTCACTGTGATCTGGGCGGGCTTGGGCAGCGTGGCGGCCACGGCGGCGGCCGTGGAGGGCTTCGCCGAGGGCGTGACCTTCGTGGCGCAGTCCGCCTTGGTGCCCGCGGCAGAGGCCTTGCTGCCGCCCGTGTAGATGTCGATGAGTTGCAGGGTCCCCCACCCGACCAGACCGAGTGCGGTGACGGAAGCGACGCTCACCAACACGAACTTGCGACGCCCACGGGGTCGGCGCATCCGCGGGTACTTGTCCCCCGTGATCCGATACTGGCCACCCATGCCAGGGGGAGTAAGCATGCTCATGGGCGCAGCGTAGTGCGCCGGGGCGCCAATGCCTACTAGATGATCATTGCCCGGCGTTCAGTTCAACCCATTGGGGTCAAGCCGTGGCCATTAGTCCAGTTCAAGAACGCGCGCGTGCAGCACCTGACGCTGCTGGAGCGCGGCGCGGACGGCGCGGTGCAGGCCGTCCTCCAGGTACAGATCGCCCTGCCACTTGACGACGTGGGCGAAGAGGTCGCCGTAGAAGGTGGAGTCCTCGGCGAGGAGGGTCTCCAGGTCCAGCTGGCCCTTGGTCGTCACGAGCTGATCGAGGCGGACCGGGCGCGGCGCGACGTCCGCCCACTGCCGGGTGCTTTCCCGGCCGTGGTCGGGGTACGGCCGGCCGTTTCCGATGCGCTTGAAGATCACACGGAAAGCCTACCGGTCAAGACCTTCCGGGCGCAGCCATGGCGACGGAGTGCGACGCTGGAAAAGATGTCGTAAATCCTTGCAAATCGGGAACAGGGGTCTGATATGAGTGACAGCGAGACCATGCCGTCGGCTGCCGCTGAGACCGTTTCCGAGCGGGTGGCCGGCGCCCCCGCGCTCCCGCGTGAAGCCCTGGAGATCGCCGCCGGCTACGCCTTCGCGGGTCCGGCCCTCGATCTCGGCGCGCTGCTCTGGGACGGGACCTGCCTGCCCGACGCGCAGATCCGCATCCCGTTGCCGATGCTCAACCGGCACGGCCTGGTCGCGGGCGCCACCGGCACCGGCAAGACCAAGACGCTCCAGCTGATCGCCGAGCAGCTGTCGGCCCAGGGCGTCCCCGTCTTCCTCGCCGACGTCAAGGGTGACGTCTCCGGGATCTCGGCGCCGGGCGAGCCGGGGAAGAAGGTCCAGGAGCGGGCCCGGGAGGTCCACCAGGAATGGACACCGGGCGGCTGTCCGGCGGAGTTCTACGCGCTCGGCGGCCTCGGCCACGGCATTCCCGTACGCGCCACGGTCACCAGCTTCGGGCCGGTGCTGCTGTCCAAGGTGCTCCAGCTCAACCGGACCCAGGAGCAGTCGCTCGGCCTGATCTTCCACTACGCCGACCAGAAGGGCCTGGAACTGGTCGACCTCAAAGACCTGCGCGCGGTCGTCGCTTTTCTGACCTCGGACGAGGGCAAGCCGGAACTGAAGGGGATCGGCGGTCTTTCCACCGCCACGGCGGGCGTCATCCTGCGCTCCCTCACGGCCTTCGAGGCACAGGGCATGAGCCCCTTCTTCGGGGAGCCGGAGTTCGACACGAGCGAGCTGACGCGTACGACGCCGGACGCCCGGGGTGTGGTGTCGGTCCTCGAACTGCCCGCTGTACAGGACAGACCGCAGCTCTTCTCGACGTTCCTGATGTGGCTGCTCGCCGATCTCTTCCACGACCTCCCGGAAGTCGGCGACGTGGACAGGCCGAAGCTCGTCTTCTTCTTCGACGAGGCCCATCTGCTCTTCGGCGACGCGTCGAAGGCCTTCCTGGACTCGATCACGCAGACCGTCCGGCTCATTCGCTCGAAAGGGGTCGGCGTCTTCTTCGTGACGCAGACGCCGAAGGACGTTCCGGGGGATGTCCTCGCCCAGCTCGGCAACCGCGTCCAGCACGCGCTGCGCGCCTTCACCCCGGACGACCAGAAGGCGCTGAAGGCCACCGTGAAGACGTTCCCCGACTCCCCGTACGACCTCGAAGAGGTCCTCATGGGCCTGGGCACCGGCGAGGCCGTGGTCACCGTGCTGAGCGAGAAGGGTGCTCCGACGCCGGTCGCGGTGACCCGGCTGCGCGCGCCGCGGTCGCTGATGGGGCCGCTGGAGGCGGGCGCGCTCGATCAGGCGGTGAACGAGTCGCCGTTGTACGGGCGGTACGCGCACGCGGTGGACAGGGAGTCGGCGTACGAGAAGCTGACGGCGGGACGGACCGGCGACGGGCCGGCCCCCGGGGCGCGGGCACCCTCGTCGCCTCCGGCGCGGCCGGGGCCGGCGCCCGAGGCCGCCGGCCCCGGGGGCCGGAGCCGTCCCAGGGAGGACGCCTCCGTCGTCGAACAGGTCGTCGGCAGCGGGCTGTTCAAGTCCCTGGCCCGGTCGGTGGGTACGCAGATCGGGCGGGAGATCACCCGATCGATCTTCGGGACGGCACGGAAGCGGCGCTGATTCCAGCCTCTCGGGCGCTCGCGGAGCGAGGGTCCGGGGCGCTGGAGCGGCCTTGAGAGGGCGCCGCCCGCGCAGTGAGGGAGGGGTCCCCTGCCCGGGGAGGGAAGAGCCCGGCCGGGACAGGGGGACCTGTGTTCTGGCGGGTGGGAGCACGGTGCCGGGAGTGGGGGATCACCGGCCCCGCGAAGGCCCACTCCATAGGCACCTGCTGGTCCAGCAGCATGCCGACCAGGGCCGCGAGAGGGCTGCGGCCGAGCAGCTCGTCGGCCTCGGGCTGCTGGGAGAGGTGAAGCCTGACGTCCATGGATCGATGATCTCGCGTGCGGAGGCGGGACGCTCGGCCGTGGCCGCCCGGATTCACCGGTCCTCACCCCCGGAAGGACGATCCCGGAGAGACTAAGTTAGGTTAGCCTAACCTGACGCGAGTGAGGATGGATCGTGACCGCCGAGATCTACCGTGACACCTGGGGCATCCCGCACCTGCGCGCCGGCAGCGCACGTGAACTCGCCCACGCCCAGGGCCGGGTCACGGCCCGGGACCGGGCCTGGCAGCTGGAAGTGGAACGGCACCGCTCCCAGGGCACCTCGGCCGCGTTCCTCGGCGCGGAGTCCGTCGGCTGGGACCGCTTCGCACGACAGGCCCGGCTCGACGACACCGCGCGACGCTGCTTCGAGGCACTGGAGGAGCGGGACCCCGAGACCGCCGCGTGGGTCGTCGCGTACGTCGACGGGGTCAACGCCGGACTGGCCGAAGGGGCCGCCCGCGCGCCCGGGTTCACGGCGAGCGGGCTCACTCCCGGACGCTGGGAACCGTGGAGTCCGCTGGGAGTCTGGCTCGGCACGCACATCCTCTTCGCCGGGTTCCCCGCCAAGCTGTGGCGCGAGGAGGCCGTACTGCGGCTGGGCCCGGAAGCGGTCGGCCTGTTCGCCATGGACGGGCCGGGCACGGCCGGGAGCAACGGATGGCTGGTGAGCGGGGAACGCACCGCCACCGGACAGGCGCTGATCGCCGGTGACCCGCACCGCTTCATCGAGGACCCCGGCGTCTACCAGCAGATCCACCTCTCCTGCCCGGAGTTCGACGTCGTCGGCCTCGCCGTCCCCGGCGTTCCCGGCATCGCCCACTTCGCCCACACCGGAACCGTCGCCTGGGCGATCACCAACGCGATGGCCGACTACCAGGACCTCTACCGGGAGCGGCTGCGACGCGTGGACGCCGGGGAAGGCGCCGGAGACGGACCGGCTGTCGAGGCCCTCGGTCCCGACGGCGTGTGGCGGGCCGCGGCACGGCACGTGGAGCGGGTGGAGGTGGCCGGCGGTGAACCCGTCGAGGTCGAGGTGATCGAGACGGCACGCGGTCCCGTGGTGATCGGGGGCGTCGGCGCCGAGGAGTCCGTCAGTCTCCGCTACCCGCCCCGCGTGACACGGGACCTCGGCTTCGGCGCGCTCCTCCCGCTGCTGCGCGCCCGCCGGGTCGCCGACGTGGACCGGGCGTTCGACGCCTGGGCCGAGCCGGTGAACGTCGTGCAGGCCGCCGACACCGAGGGCGGAGTGCTGCACCGCGTCGCGGGCAGGGTCCCGGTCCGCGCCACGGCCGGCCGCACCCGGGTGGTGCCCGCCTGGGAGGCCGGACACGAGTGGACCGGATGGCACGAGATGCCGTACGGCCCGGTCGACGACGGCCTCGCCGTGATGGCGAACCAACGCGGTCCCGCGGCCCCGCTCGGCGTCGAGTTCGCGCCGCCGCACCGCGCCGCCCGCATCCGACAACTGCTCGACGCGGGCACGAAGTGGTCGGCGCGGGACATGCGGGCCATCCACATGGACACCCATCTCGCCTCCGCAGCAGCCCTGTTGGACCGATTGCCCGCACTGGAACTCTCCGCTGCCGCCGCCGGGATCAGGGACCGACTCCTGCGCTGGAACCGCCACATGGACGCCGACAGCCGCACGGCGGCGCTGTACGCGCGAGTACGCGGCGCCGTCGTACGACGGCTCGCGGCCCACCCCGCCCTGGCCGTGCTGGCCGAGCCGCCCGCCCACCCGGCCGTCTTCCTGCCCTGGCTCGCCCTCACCCCGCGCGTCGCATTCGCCCTCGAAAATCTGCTGACCGCACGGGAGTTGTACGGCGTCGACCGCGACGACGTGCTGCGCGCGGCCGTCGAGGAGGTGGCCGCCCGGCCCGGGGCAAGCACCTGGGGCGACACCCATCGCCTCGCCCCCTGGCGAGCGCTCACCGACACCGCGTACGACGAACCGGCCCTGTCCGGCGACAACGACTGCGTCCTGTCCACCTCGTCGGTGCCCGGACTGACCGACCTGAGCGCCCGCGGATCCGCCGCCCGGTACGTCTGGGACCTCGCCGAACGGGACAACAGCCTCTGGGTGGTCCCGTTCGGGGCCGACGGCGTTCCCGGAACGGCCCACCACCGCGACCAACTCCCCTTGTGGCTCAAGGGAGATCTCGCCCCGGTGATCACCGACTGGAACACGCTGACCAAGGAGAGCGATGAGAGCGACGAGAGCGACGAGAGCTATGGCCACCGCGACGTACGGCGGCGCCCGTGAGGCCGTTCACGAGCGGCGGGTCGACGGGTTCGGCACGGTCCGGGTGCTGCCCGTGGACCCGCACGCCGACCTCGACGTCCTGCACGGCTGGGTCACCGAGGAGCGGGCCGCCTACTGGGGCATGACCGGGTTCACGAAGCAGCAGGTACTGGAGACCTATCTCCACCTCGACTCGCTCGACACCCACCACGCCTTCCTCACCGTCAAGGACGGCGTACCCGCCGCGCTCTTCCAGACCTACGAGCCCGAGGCCGACCGGGTCTCCGAGTGCTACGAGGTCCTGCCCGGCGACATCGGCGTCCACCTGCTGATCGGACCCCCGGCACCCGGCGCCGCAGAGAGGCCGGGCTGGTCCTCCACGCTGCTGGCGGCGTTCCTGACGTACGCCCTGACCGGACTCGACCGGCAGCGGGCCGTGGTGGAACCCGACGCCCGCAACGCCAAGGCCATCGCCCGTCTGACCCGGCAGGGTTTCGTCCCCGCCGGGGACATCGTGCTCCCCGAGATCGACCTGCCCGAGGTCCACCTCCCCGAGAAGCACGCCCGGCTCGCCTTCCTGACACGGGAGGCCTTCGAGAAGGGTCCGACAGCGCCGAGGTGAGCCGGACGCGGCCCCCGTCCGTACGTAACCGAGACTCTGCACATGCGGATACGGAGACGGCGTGTGAACGGAAGCGGGCAGCGAGACCGGCGACGGCTCGGCGCACGGGTGCTGGCCCTGCTGGGCAGCGTGCTGGTGCTGGTGCTCTTCGGGGGCGTGGGCGGCGCGTCCGCCCACGCGGCGCTCACGGGCACCGACCCGCAGGACGGCAGCGTGCTGAAGTCGGCGCCACGCCAGGTGACCCTGACGTTCAGTGAGTCGATCGGCCTGCTCGACGACTCCTTCCGCGTGCTCACCCCGGAGAACCGGCGCGTCCACACCGGCGAACCGAGCCACGCGGACGGCCGCTCCGACACCGCACGCGTCACCTTGCCGCGCGGCCTGGGCACCGGCACGTTCACCGTGGCCTGGCGGGTCGTCTCGGCGGACAGCCACCCGGTCTCCGGCGCCTTCACCTTCTCCATCGGCAAACCCTCCACGACCCCCGCGCCACTGCCGCCGACCGGCGGGAACCCCGCTTCCGCCGCTCTCTACGACATCGCCCGCTACGCCGCGTACAGCGGACTCGCCCTGCTCATCGGCACAGCCACCTTCGTCCTGGCCTGCGGCTTCCCCGGATCCGTACGCCGTCTGCTGGTCACCGGCTGGTGGACCCTGCTCGGCTCCACGTTCGCGCTGCTCCTGCTGCGCGGTCCCTACGAGCGCGGCACAGGTGTGGGCGGGGCCTTCGACCCGGCGATCCTGAGCGAAACCCTGACGAGCCGGCCCGGAATCGTGCTGGTGGCGCGGCTGGCGCTGCTCGCCGCTGCGGCCTTCGTGCCCCTGCGTGCGCCGGTACGCGACCGGGAGTCGGGCCGTGGCGTCCTCGTGCTCGGCGGACTGTTCTCGCTGGCCCTCGCGGTCACCTGGGCCGCCGCCGAGCACGCCTCCGCCGGGATCCAGGTCCCCGTGGCGATGGTCTCCGCCGTGCTGCATCTGCTCGCCATGGCGGTGTGGCTCGGCGGCCTGGCCGCTCTGCTGACCGTCCTCCACCGCCCCGCCGAACCGATCCCCCCGGCCGTCGTCACCCGCTTCTCCCGGCTCGCCCTCACCTCGGTCGCGGTCCTCGCGATCACCGGCGTCTACCAGTCCTGGCGCGGCCTCGGTTCCTGGGACGCCCTGACCTCGACGTCGTACGGCAGGCTCCTGGTCGTCAAACTCGCCGGCGTCTCGCTGCTGCTGGCGGCGGCCGCGTTCTCGCGCCGCTGGACGGCCCGGATGGCGATGACGGAGACCTCCGCCACCGTCCCCGCCGAACGTGTCGCGGTCGCGGTGACGGCCGGGGCGCCGGCGGACACGGTCGCGCTCACCGGCGACGTACAGGAGAAGCACGGAAGCGAGGACGCGGGCGCCCGGAAGGACGCCCCGGGAGAGGAACCAAGGGGAGAGGGCCGAACGGGAGACGGATCGGCCGGAGACGGATCGGCGGGACGCGCCTCGGAGGGAGGCGCCTCGGCGGAAGGCGGGCCGACGGATGCTCCGGGGGGTACCGCGCATCACCGGGGTCTGCGCCGCTCCGTGCTCGCGGAGGTCGCCATCGGCATCCTGGTGCTGATGATCACGACGATGCTGACCGGGACCCAGCCGGGCCGCGCGGCCACGGAGACCGCCGCCGCAGTCGTGGCCGCGGACCGGCCGACCTCGACGACGACACTCGTGCCCTTCGACGTCGGCACCCCCGGCGGCCACGGCAAGGTCCAGATCGAGCTGTCCCCGGGCCGGGTGGGCGAGAACTCCGTGCAGGCCGTGATCATCGGCCCCGACGGCGGCTTCGTGACCGTCCCCGAACTGCGCCTCACCTTCACCCTGGAATCCCAGAAGGTCGGCCCGATCGACGCGGAGATCACCGACAAGGGCGGCTACTGGACATCGGACGGCCTCACTCTTCCGCTCCCCGGCACCTGGACCATGAAGGTCACGGTCCGCACCACCGACATCGACGAGGTCACGGTCTCGAAGACAGTGAAGATCGGCTGAGGCGCCGACGGAGGATTCCCTGTTTGGTGAGGGCTTCCCGGACCTGCCGGGCGCGGTCGTAGGCGCGGTCGTCGACGGGAACCCGACCGAAGACCAGTCGCATGTCCTCGATGCCGCGCGCCCTGTCGGCGGCCGACCGGGCGCTGTGCCCGCGCTGTGCCCGCGAGGTGGCACGCCCGGGTACCCGGCTTGGCCGCCGAGTCCTACGCGGGCATCACGCCGTGGATGCGGGAGAGAGTGAAGACGCGTTCCGCTTCGCGCAGGTGGCACCAGGCGTCGAGGTAGGGCGGGTCGAGTTCCAGGTCGCTGAGGGTGCGTACGGTCCGGTTGCCCGAGGTGGCGATGTACTCGACCGTGATGGCGCCGCCGGTGTCGATGGCATGGGCGACCTGGCGGACGTCGCTGTACGACAGGTGCTTCGCGTATCCGGCGACGATCTCCTCGGTGTCCGTCGCGAAAGGCACTCCGCTGCCGAACGGGTCGGGTTCCGGCGCTGTCGGCGGGGCCTTGAGCAGCCGGTCGGCCAGGACGTCCATCCCGGCGTCGGTGGGCATGTCCGAGGCACGGGTTGTGGTGGCCCGGGGGCCGCGCCGCCCCACGTTCCTTCGCGGGGGCGGGACGGCAGCGGCGGCCCTCTGTGGCAGGCTCTTTTCGATGCGTACCGTTCCCCCGGCTGTCTCGGAGACCGGGGCGTAGCCCGCGGCACGGAGAGCGGCGAGAGTCGTCGCGGGTTGGCTGCCGCTGACCAGCACCGTCGGGGCGAGCTGCCGTAGGGAGAGCTTGGACAGCGCTCGGTGGGCGGCGAGTTCGGCGAGGAGCGCGGGTTCGTCGCCGTGGATGACGCAGGCCGCGGGGGCGATGCGGACCCGTCCGTGACCTCGTGCGGTGTCGGCGATGAGATAGGTCAGCGGCTGCGGCAGGGCTGTGGCGGAGCCGGCTGCCAGGTCGGCTGTGATGTCGTCCGGGGTGCGGCCGGCGTCCAGGGCCCGGCGGATACTGCCGGCACTGAAGCGCCATACCGAGGCCGTGCCACTGGTCTCCCGGTCGGCCGTCGAATCCAGCAGCGTTGCGAGTCGCGCGGACGGAGTGCCGGTGACGACGGCAGTGAGGTCGGCGCCGATCCGGGCCGTCGTGGTCGCGGGGGGCAGCAACCGCCGGGCCGTGCTGTCGAGCTCTTCGTCGGCGTGGGCCGCCAGGTGGGCACCGAGTGGGGACAGCGCACCCCGTGCCAGCACGCCCAGCAGTTCGCCTTCGCGGATCACGGTGCTGAACGGCGCCGTGTCGGGGGGCGAGGCGTCGTCGGCGAGCGGACGGTGCCAGGCCACGAGCGGCCCCAGCTCCGAGGCGGCCTTCACCCCTTGTCCTGCCGGGAGCCCCGCTGCCGCCGTGAGCAGCCCGTGGCGGGCCTGCAGGCAGCCGCCGCAGCCAGGCGCACCGGCGAGCGCGGGAAGCGCCTTGCTGTCTTCGTCGCGCGCCCGGGTGGGGGTGAGCGGCAGGTCCCGCCATGCCCGGAGCAGTACGGCGAGCTGTTCTGCGGGTTCCTGCTCGGCCCAGGCGTCGTACGCCTCGGTGGGAGGTACGCGATCGCCGTCGCGGGCAAGCAGTCCGGCGGCGTACGCGGTCTCCAGGACGATGCGTACGACGGCGTCGTCCGCTTGGGCGGCCTTGCCGAGCCGGGCCAGTTCACGCGCGCCGACCCCGCCCGACTTCAGCCGGGTCGGTGGAGCGGTCGCGCATGCCGAAAGGACGGAGGCGGCATGGGCCGCGAACGCGGTGGCGGCCACCGCGGCCTCCCGCTCCACCTCGGAGGAGGTGATGGGCACCGACCGTGTGACGGGCGGCAGAGGTTCGAACGGAGCGTGCCAATCGGGGCCCCGCAGAGCCAAGGCCACCTCGACCGGCATCCGGACGGGCCCGTACCGGTGACGGTCCTGGAGCAGAAGCCCGCGGTCGAGTGCCCATCGGGCGCCTGGTTGGAGGTCGCGGCCAGGAGCCCCGAACACGACGAACAGTGACTGGCGCGGCATGGACCCGGCGCTCTGCTCAAGCAACTTCCGTGTGGCCGCCGGCGCTTGAGCCACCAACGCGGCGACCCGTTCCGCGTCACTGTGATGCTCGACCAGAGCCGCGAGTCGCTGCTGCTTGGTGCCGGGTGGCTTGATATCCAGGACCGCCAGCATGCCGCGCAGTTCCTCCGAGGTGGTGCCGGCCAGCAGCTCTTCCAGCGGGGCGTCAAGTCCCAGGGGCGTGCTCCACGCCTGCCGCAAGGGCGTAGGCATGTGGAGTGCCTCGTTGCCGTCGTGCCACACGAGCGCCCGATCCGACAGTGCCTCCAGGGTCGCGTCCAGCGCGTGCACCCCCGCAGGGGATGTCGAGCCGAGCAACTCCGCGAGGGTGTCCCGGGTCGCTCGGGCTCCCAGGGCTGCCAGCGCCTCGGCGGCCTGCAAGCACGGCAGCGTGAGTTGCGGCAGGACGAGTGCCACGGACCCCGGACGTTGGAGACGGTCCGCCAGTTCCCCCACCGAGCGTGGTTCCGGAGAGGAGGCCGCGTCCTTCCGCATGGCGAGTACGCGTGCCAGGCGGGAACGGTCGAGTTCGCTCAGCCAAGTCGCAAGCGTCGATCGGGACTTCATGAGGGTGCACCTCGACAGACAGGGAACGTTACAGGCGGGCCGAAGCTGCTTCGGTGCCAAGGTCAAGGATGGCGCAGTTCCATGATCCGCGGATGCCGTACGAAGACAGAGCCTGGGGTGCATCCCCACCTCGTGAGGGGTTGCCCCCAACACGCTTTCCAAAAGTTCGTCCGGGGGTTCCGGGGCATGTGGGGGTGTTCTGACCTGCGGTGGAACCGGCAGTGGTGGAGCTTTCGGACGGCGCTGGACGGAGGCGAATGCAACCAGAACTGCAACCATGGGAGTCCAGCCTCTGCTCACACCCTGCGCCAGGCGCTGAGCAGTTCCTCCGGGCCGTACGCCGCCTGGAGCCCGAAACAGCTGACTCCGTTGCGGGAGACCGCGACCAGCGGTACGGGCTCGTCGGTGATCGCCGCCCGGTGCTTGTGCAGCGCGGCCAGGTCGTGGCTGTCGAACGCGGAGTTCTCCAGCCACTTGACCGAGCCGAGGAAGAGCAACTGCTTGGCCACAGGCTGCCGGTCGGCGCCGACCAGGTCGATTTCCACATCGTTGCTGCGGGTCCAGTAGCCGCCGATCGCCGGGGTTGCGGGCAGGAACTCGTCGGGCAGGAGGCGGGCGAGGGATTCCCGGACCAGCGGCTCGATTGCACGCCCCCGCCAACTCGTCCACTGCTCCTTGATCCGGCTCAGGGTGAGATCCCCGCGCATTCGCTCGATCTCCGCCATGTGCGGATCCAGGAACGCGAGCCAGAACCGCAGGTAAGGGTCGGCCACGCGGTAGCGGCGTTCCTTCGACGGCCGCAGTGAGAGTGGCAACTCGGCGGCCACGACACGTTTCTCGGTCAGGACATCAGTGGCCCGGGTGAGAGTGGTGTGGGCGATGCCGCCCGCGGCACGCGCGATGTTGGTGAAGGTCCGCTCCCCGCTTCCGATGGCCCGCAGGACCTCCCCGCTCGTCGCCCGCGGTGGAAACTCGGCGGCCAGTGAGCGCTCTGCCGAGACCAGTAGCGCCGAGATCGGGTTGTCCAGCGAGTCGCGGAGGAACTCCCAGACGTCCGCTTCCGGCCGCCACTCGGCACAGATCAGTGGCAGCCCGCCCGTGATCAGGGCAGCATCGAAGGCGGCTGCCGGCTCCAGCCCGAGCATCTCGCCGATGTCGGCAGGGTTCAGCGGCCCTATGACCATCTCGCGGCCGCGCTGATGGAAGGGGCGGTCGTAGCTGTTCAGCGCCTCCATCATCGACAGGTCGGATCCGACCAGGAGGAGCAGTACGGGTTTGCGGCAGAGCAGACGGTCCCATGCCCGCTGGAGCATGCCCTCGAAGGCGTCGATGCGGTCCATGAGATACGGAACCTCATCAATGACGACCACGCTCGGGCTGTCGTCGGGCAGGATCTCCGCAAGGAGCCTGAAGGCGGCATTCCACTGCTCCGGAGTCTCCTCCGAGAACAGTTCCCGCTCCGGCAGAGTGGATCTGGCGACGGCGTCGAGCAGCTCCGTCAGTTCGTCCTCTGCCGTGCCGCCCGCCGCGGTGAAGAAGAGGTACGGCGTCCCGGCGCGTCGGAGGAACTCCTCGACGAGGCTGGACTTGCCGACCCGCCGCCTTCCGCGCATGAGAACGCACTGACCGGGTTTCGCCGATCCGACAGCATTGTCAACCGCCTGCAAGGCGTTGCCGAGCACGTTCAACTCGAGGTCCCGCCCGATGAAACGACGCATGCCAAACCTCCCGCCAGGGATAGTATCGATGAAGATACTATCCCTAGCGATACTGTCATCCTCTTCATTCGGGTATACCGCTGTGGATCCGGGAGACAGTGAAAAACGAGCTCGGCGTCCCGCACATGGCACCAGGCGTCGAGGCAGGGCGGGTCGAGTTCCAGGTCGCTGAGGGTGCGTACGGTCCGGCTGCCCGAGGCGGCGATGTCTCGACCGTGATGGCCGCACCGGTGTCGATGGCGTGTGTCAGCCGACGGGGTGGTCCTGGGCGAGGGCGGAACGGCGCCCGGTGGATGTCGGCGCTCGCGCTCGGACTGCGGCAGGGCGAGACGCTCGGACTGCGCTGGTCTGACGCCGACCTCGCCAACGAGTACCTGAAGCTGCGGCGGAACCGTCTGCGTCCCAGGTGCGAGCAAGGGTGCCCGGATGCCGCGCCGTGCGACCGGAAGGCGGGGTACTGCCCGGACAAGGTCCAGGTCCGGCGCGAGACCAAGAACACTAAGTCCCGAGCCGGTCGGCGTGCCGTTCCCCTGCCAGGCCCGATGGTCT
Organism: Streptomyces sp. NPDC002742; assembly: GCF_042888885.1. Classification (NCBI taxonomy): domain Bacteria; kingdom Bacillati; phylum Actinomycetota; class Actinomycetes; order Kitasatosporales; family Streptomycetaceae; genus Streptomyces; species Streptomyces sp. NPDC002742. The sequence continues at coordinate 77,046 of NZ_JBIAQF010000006.1, read as the reverse complement.
CGATGCTTCGCGCGCATGCCAAGACGCAAGCCCGTGAGCGCAAGGCGGCCGGTGATCTGTGGACCGAGTCGGACTATGTGTTCACCCGGGCGTCAGGGGGCCCGCTGAGTCCGAACACGGACTGTCGCGGCTGGAAGCGGCTCCTGGCGGCCGGCTCCACGACGCCCGGCACACCGCCGCCACCGTGCTCATGCTGCTCGGTGTCCCGGCCCGGGTCATCGACCGGATCATGGGATGGGAGCCGGGCGCGTCGGCCCGTATGCGGGCGCGGTACCTCCACGTTCCGGACGCCATGCTCAAGGACGTCGCCCGGAAGATCGCCGATGCGATCTGGGGACCCTCGGCACCCCTTGTGGACAAAAACCAGGACAACGAGGGCTGAGGACAACGAAGCAGGGCCCCACCTTGCGGTGGGGCCCTGCGACATCGTGCCCGGTGAGGCACTGGCGGAGGATACGAGATTCGAACTCGTGAGGGGTTGCCCCCAACACGCTTTCCAAGCGTGCGCCCTAGGCCACTAGGCGAATCCTCCGGGGCAAACAATACAAGACGTTGAGGAGTGCTCGCGAACTCGTTCCCCACCCCCGGCATCCTGTACTCTTTGCGGAGCCCCTCACGTGGCGCTATCTGACTGAACTCCCCCAGGGCCGGAAGGCAGCAAGGGTAGGTTGGCTCTGGCGGGTGCGTGGGGGGCGCTTGCGTTCCCGGAACGGCCGCTGGACGGCCGTCGAAGCGTTGCCGGAGGGCCGCCGGGACGGATGTCGGGCCGGCCGGGGACCGGATGCCGCCGGGGTCGCGCCCGGGATGCGCTCAGGACGGTCCTCGTTGTCGGTGGGCGCCTATAACCTCGTAGACGTGTCGTCTCTCGCGCTGTACCGCCGCTATCGCCCGGAGTCGTTCGCCGAGGTCATCGGGCAGGAGCATGTCACCGACCCGTTGCAGCAGGCGCTGCGGAACAACCGGGTCAATCACGCGTACCTGTTCAGCGGTCCGCGCGGATGCGGCAAGACCACGAGCGCGCGCATCCTCGCCCGCTGTCTGAACTGTGAGCAGGGGCCCACGCCGACCCCGTGCGGGAAGTGTCAGTCCTGTCAGGACCTCGCCCGCAACGGCCGGGGATCCATCGACGTCATCGAGATCGACGCCGCTTCGCACGGTGGTGTGGACGACGCCCGTGACCTGCGGGAAAAGGCCTTCTTCGGGCCCGCGAGCAGCCGGTACAAGATCTACATCATCGACGAGGCCCACATGGTCACGTCGGCCGGTTTCAACGCGCTGCTCAAGGTCGTCGAGGAACCGCCGGAGCACCTCAAGTTCATCTTCGCCACGACCGAGCCCGAGAAGGTCATCGGGACGATCCGGTCGCGGACCCACCACTACCCGTTCCGGCTGGTGCCGCCGGGCACCCTGCGCCATTACCTGGGCGAGGTCTGCGGGCAGGAGGGGATCCCCGTCGAGGACGGCGTGCTTCCCCTGGTCGTACGGGCGGGAGCGGGGTCCGTGCGTGACTCCATGTCCGTGATGGACCAGCTGCTCGCGGGTGCCGCCGAGGCCGGTGTGACGTATGCCATGGCGACCTCGCTGCTCGGGTACACGGAAGGCTCCCTGCTGGACGCCGTCGTCGAGGCGTTCGCGGCGGGGGACGGCGCCGCCGCGTTCGAAGTGGTGGACACCGTCATCGAAGGCGGTAACGACCCGAGGCGGTTCGTCGCCGACCTGCTGGAGCGGCTGCGGGACCTGGTGATCCTGGCGGCCGTCCCGGACGCGGCGGAGAAGGGCCTCATCGACGCCCCGGTCGAGGTCGTGGAGCGCATGCAGGCGCAGGCCGGGGTATTCGGCGCCGCCGAGCTGAGCCGCGCCGCCGACCTCGTCAACGACGGGCTGACGGAGATGCGCGGAGCCACCTCGCCACGCCTCCAGCTCGAACTCATCTGCGCGCGCGTCCTGTTGCCCGCCGCCTACGGGGACGAGCGGTCCCTCATGGCCCGGCTCGACCGGATCGAGCGCGGAGTGAACTTCTCCGGCGGTGGTGCGGCGCCCGCCATGGGCTACGTGCCCGGACCCGAGGCGCACGGCGCGGTGCCGGTCCCGCAGGCCGGGCCGGCGGTTCCTCCCGGCGGCGGCCCCGCGGCGGCCCGTGCCGCGGCCCGGGGAGCGGGACAGGGCCCAGGGCACGGAGCGGGGTACGGAGCTGAGCCCGCGGCAGCCGGTGAGGGTGCCGGAGCCGTGCCGGGAGCGGCACCCGTGACGCCCGCTCCCGTGGGTCCCGTGACGCCCGCTCCCGTGACGCCCGCGACCGCCCCGGCTCGGACGAGTGCGCCTTCGTACGCCCCCGTGGCACCCGAGCAGCCCACGGCACCGCCGGCCGGTGCTCCCGCGGCGGCCGCGCCCGGTGCCTGGCCCACCACGACCGCCGCCGGCAGCGGGCGGCGCCCCGGCGGCTGGCCCACGGCGACGCCCGCGGGAAGCGGGCAGGCTCCCGCGCAATCCGCACCGGCGCCCGCCGCCTCCCCCGCTCCCGCAGCCGCCGCGCACGGAGCACCCCAGGCTCCCGCTCCGGCGGCGCCACCGGCCTCGGGGGGCCTGGACCCCCGCATGCTGTGGCCGAACATTCTTGAGGCGGTGAAGAACCGCCGCCGGTTCACCTGGATCCTGCTCAGCCAGAACGCGCAGGTCACGGCCTTCGACGGTACGACCCTCCAGATCGGCTTCGTCAACGCCGGGGCGCGGGACAACTTCGCGAGCAGCGGCAGCGAGGACGTGCTGCGGCAGGCGCTCGCCGAGCAGTTCAACGTGCAGTGGAAGGTCGAGGCGATCGTGGACGCCTCGGGCGGTTCGGCACCGCCGACCGCTCCGCCGGGCGGCGGGTTCGGTGGCGGAGGCGGGTACGGCGTCGGCGGCGCTGGAGGAGGCGGTGGTTACGGCGGGGCTCCGGCCGGCCAGCGCCCCGCCTCCCAGCAGTCGTCCGCTCCGGCCCCGGGGCCCTCGGCCCCGCAGTCCGGCCAGTCCGCGGGCCGCGCCCAGGGCCAGGGCATGTCCGCGCCCGCGTCCGCTCCGGCCCCTGCGTACGAGCCGCCGCCGGTCGCCCCCGAGGACGACACCCCGGAGGACGACGATCCCGACCTGGACGAGTCCGCCCTCTCGGGCCACGAGCTGATCGTCCGCGAGCTCGGGGCGACGGTGGTCGAGGAGATCACGAACGAGTGAGGCGCCTGGTCACGGACGCCGCCTCCCGGTTCTTGGGACCCGCAGCTGACGGCTGACGGCTGACGGCTCTCGGTTTCTGGGACCCCGGCTGACGCGTGCCGGTTCTCGGGACCCGCGGACGGCCGCCTCCCGGTTCCTCGGACCCGCGGACGCCGCCCCGACGGAGGACCCAAGCGCCTGATGTGAGTCGAGTGCCTCAGAAGTGCGCCAGACGTGCCTCGGAAGCACCTCTCGGTGACGCTCCCGGCGCATCCGGGACCCTGCTTCTTGGAGGATCGCACCAGCGTCGTACCCCCTCTGCTTCGGAAGCCCCCACAAGGGCACCCGCCCGCGGCGGTTAGGCTGACCCCGTGAAGGTCCTTGTCATCGGTGGTGGCGCCCGCGAACACGCCCTGTGCCGCTCCCTGTCCCTCGACCCCGACGTCACCGCCCTGTACTGCGCTCCCGGCAACGCCGGGATCGCGGAGGTGGCGGAGCTGCACGCGGTCGACGCCCTCGACGGCGCCGCCGTGGCCGCGCTGGCCACGGAGCTCGGCGCCGAGCTGGTGATCGTGGGTCCGGAGGCCCCGCTGGTCGCCGGTGCCGCCGACGCCGTGCGCGCGGCGGGCATCCCCTGCTTCGGCCCCTCCGGGGAGGCCGCGCAGCTGGAGGGTTCCAAGGCGTTCGCGAAAGACGTGATGGCGGGTGCCGGCGTCCCCACGGCACGCTCCTACGTCTGCGCGACGCCGGAGGAGGTCGAGGAGGCGCTCGACGCGTTCGGAGCGCCGTACGTCGTGAAGGACGACGGACTGGCGGCAGGCAAGGGCGTCGTCGTGACCGACGACCTCGAAGCGGCGCGGGCGCACGCCAACGCCTGCGACCGCGTCGTGATCGAGGAGTTCCTCGACGGTCCCGAGGTCTCCCTCTTCGCGATCACCGACGGCACGACCGTCGTCCCGCTCCAGCCGGCCCAGGACTTCAAGCGCGCGCTGGACGGCGACGAGGGCCCGAACACCGGCGGCATGGGCGCGTACTCGCCGCTGCCCTGGGCGGACCCGAAGCTCGTCGAGGAGGTCATGGAGACGGTCCTCCAGCCGACCGTCGACGAACTGCGCCGCCGCGGCACCCCGTTCTCCGGACTTCTGTACGCCGGTCTGGCGATCACCAGCCGTGGTGTGCGGGTCATCGAGTTCAACGCCCGCTTCGGCGACCCCGAGACCCAGGTGGTCCTCGCCCGGCTGAAGACCCCGCTCGCCGGTGTCCTGCTGGCGTCCGCGAACGGCACCCTCGCCGATCTGGAACCGCTGCGCTGGAGCGAGAACGCGGCGGTCACCGTGGTCGTGGCCTCGCACAACTACCCGGAAACCCCGCGTACCGGCGACCCGATCACCGGGCTCGACGCGGTGGCCGCCGAGGACGCCCCGCACGCGTACGTCCTGCACGCCGGCACCCGGAACGAGGGTGGAGCCGTGGTCAGCGCGGGCGGCCGCGTCCTGTCCGTCACGGCGATCGGATCCGGTCTCACCGAGGCCCGCGAGCGCGCCTACGCGGCGGTCGCCCGCATCGGCCTGGACGGTTCGCAGCACCGCACGGACATCGCGGCCAAGGCGGCGGCAGAGGCGGCCGAGGCGTAGCCCGGCCCCCATAGCATCACCGGGCCCCGGATTCCGCACGGAATCCGGGGCTTTGTCGCGTCACGCCCGGCCCCTCCACCTGCGGGTTTCTGTACGGAACCGGGGGTCGGCCCGAGGCCCGCCGTCATTCACCTTTCCCCAGAGCCATTCCATCGAGTGACCGATGGCCTATCCGGCTGACTGTGGCCGGGGCCCCAACTAGGGTGCGGCGAAAGCATTCCGGCACTTGGCCCACCGGCATTGCGATGTCGGCGGCGGGTGCCACAGTGGGGGAGTGACCAACGCCAGGGCATCCGCCGGCACCGGCAGCGACAAGACCGGGGCCCGGCGGACAATAGGGGGTGACGTCCGGTCGTGACCGGTATGGGTGTGGAGGTGGGCGCGCAGACCGCGCGCTCCCGGGCTCTCGCTGTGCTGCGCGTCCGCAGCAGGGCGCTGGCCGTCGCCCTGCTGCCCGCGGCCGTGGCCGTCGTGCTGCTCGTCGGTGGCTCCACCGGCCGCATGACCGGCGGGCCCTGGGGGATCGCGCGGTGGATCGTGACGGTCCTCGCCGTCGTCGTCCTTCTCGCTGCGGCAGGCATCGCGCTCGTCGTGGCCCGCGCCAGGCCCGCGATGAGCCCCACGGTCCCGATCTCCGAGGAGTCGGCCCCCGATCTCTACCGGATGGTCCGTGACCTGGCCGACCGTCTCGACGTTCCGGCCCCCTCGGCGATAGCGCTCACTCCCGACTGCGACAGCTGGCTCGAGGACCGCACCCATCGGGCGCACGGCCGGTTCTCGTCGGGCGGCGTGGACGGCCCGGACGGCCGGACCGGAAGTCCGGTCGGAGGCCGCCCGGTCCCCGTGTCGGCGAACCGCGCCCGCCGGGTCTGTGCCGCTCCCGTCCTCGTCATCGGTTCCCCCTTCCTGTGGTGGATGCGGGTCGGCGAGCTGCGGGCGGTCCTCGCCCCGGTCGTCGCCGGTACGGGACCGTCGGCGCAGCCGGACATAGCAGCGGCCCGCCGTTTCGTCCGGGGTCTGGACGCGGCCGTGGCCGTGGCCTCGGCCCCCGGCCGGGACCCGCTGTCCCGCACGGTCCTGGCCGGCGTGGGCTCGGTGACCCGCCTCCTGCTGCGCGGCTGCCGTGTCCACGCGGCCGAGATGGAGCGAGGGGTGGCGTCCGCGGCGGCCGAGCGCGCACAGGCTGTGGACTACGGCGTGCGGATCGTCGCCCAGGAACAGGTGGGCCTGGCGTACGCGGGCTGGGACCGCCTGCTGACCCGCGTCGCCCTGCCCGCCTGGCGGATGGGCCGCTGGCCCTCCCGACTGGACGTCGGCGTCGTCGCCGCGCTGACCGAGCTGTCCCGCCGCGACCGGCTGGCCGAGGGCTTCACCTCCCGTCTCGGCGAACGCCCGGCCTGCGACCTGCTCGAAGAGCCCGGCGCCGTGGACGAGGCGGCCTCTCTGCTCGCCGCCCGGCTCTTCCACGGCGGTCCGGCGGAGGCGGGCCCCGACTGGGCGCCGGTCGACTGGCAGGACTATCCGGACGAGGTCGTCGACCGCAAGTGGCGCATCGACGCGGCCCGCCTCCACCGTGTCCTGGACGCGCTGGGCGTCCGGCACCCCGCCGACCCCGCGCTGCCCGAGGCGGACGGACCGACCCTGGCACGCGTGCTGGATCACCTGTCCTCGCCGCCGGGAGCCACTCCTGCCCCGGACCCGGAACCGGGGGCCGTCCTCGCGGTCCACCGCACGGACGCGTACGGGGAGATGGGGATCGCCGAGAGCGACGATCCGGACCTCGCCGTGGGCAACGAGCGGTCGGCCGCCCTCGCGGCCGGGATCACCGCGGAGGTGGCCCGCGAGGAGGCGTCCGCTCCGGCGGCGCCCCCGCCCGCCGGCGGTGCCGAGCAGCAGGGCCCCGACCACGCTCTCTGGGACGACCGGATGCTCCCGCTGTTCCCCCTCCAGCCGCCCAGGACCGGCCGTGAGCTGCTGGCAGACCATGTCACGGCCATGGTCTGCTGCGCCGCGATGGACACCGCCGGGGCGGCCCCCGGACTCGACTGGCTGGACGGTCCGTCCCTCCTCGTCGCCGGTGAACGGGCCGCCGACCTCGGCCCCCGGGTCCTCACCCTGATAGAGACCGGGGACCCCACTCCCCTGCGGGACTGGCTCCGCCATCTCGGCGTCCGCCCGGAGAAACCGGTCCGCCTGGTCTGACGGCTGTCCGAAGGCCGGCCCCACCCGGCCCCACCCACACGTGGTCGGCTCCGCCCAATCGGAGCCATCCGTTCCACTCACGTCAATTCGCGACGAACGGTGACGGACCGCGTGCGTAATGTGATGTGCTGGGACCGATGGCGCACAGCGCAAGGGCTTACCAGTACGACGGGGGCACGAGGGAGGGGAGCACGCATGGCATCGGAGCAGATCCGCCGCTGGGAGTCGGGGGCACTCGCGCACGCCGTCACGGATCCCTTCGGCCAGGGCCCGGTTCCCTGGCTCCGCGGCAGTGAGACCTATTTCGACGACACCGGCCATGTCGTCCCCTGGTACCTGGACACCGACGCGCCCCAGGCGCCTCACCAGGTGACCGGCGCCTCCCGGATCCCGGCCCCGCGCTCCACCTCCGGCACCCGTCCGCGCACCGGTCCCGGAGGTCCCCGCTCCGCGGACGACGTCCACCGCCAGATCAAGGGCTTCACCGCCACCGGTGCCGCCGCTCCCGGTGAGTCCATCGACTTCCATGTGACGGTCGACCCGCCGCAGGAGTTCAGCGTCGACATCTACCGCATCGGCCACTACGGCGGCGACGGCGCCAGCAAGATCACCACGAGCCCCCGGCTCTCCGGCATCGTCCAGCCGCCGCCGCTCACCGCCGACCGCACGGTCTCCTGTCACCACTGGTGGCTGTCCTGGCGTCTGCAGGTTCCGTCCTACTGGAGCGTCGGCGCCTATGTCGCCGTCCTCACCACCGTCGACGGCTACCGCTCCCACGTTCCCTTCACCGTCCGCAACCACCAGACGGCCGACCTGCTCCTCCTGCTCCCGGACATCACCTGGCAGGCGTACAACCTGTACCCGGAGGACGGCCACATCGGCGCCAGCCTCTACCACGCGTGGGACGAGAACGGCCGGCTGCTCGGTGAGGCCGACGCCGCGACGACCGTCTCGTTCGACCGTCCCTACGCGGGCGCGGGCCTCCCCCTCCATGTGGGCCACGCCTACGACTTCATCCGCTGGGCCGAGCGCTACGGATACGACCTCGCCTACGCCGACGCCCGCGATCTGCACGCCGGCCGCGTCGACCCCACCCGCTACCGGGGCCTGGTCTTCCCGGGCCACGACGAGTACTGGTCGCCGCAGATGCGCCGCACCACGGAACTCGCCCGCGAGCACGGCACCTCGCTCGTCTTCCTCTCCGCCAACACGATGTACTGGCAGGTGGAGCTGGGGCCTTCCCCGTCGGGCGTCGCCGACCGGCTGCTGACCTGCCGAAAGCGCCGGGGTCCGGGCAAGCCCGCCCTGTGGCGTGAGATCGACCGCCCGGAGCAGCAACTCATCGGCATCCAGTACGCGGGACGCGTCCCCGAGCCGCACCCCCTGATCGTGCGCAACGCCGACCACTGGCTGTGGGAGGCGACCGGCGCGCACGACGGCGACGAGGTGGAGGGCATGGTCGCCGGCGAGGCGGACCGTTACTTCCCGCGCACCCCGCTGCCGGAGCACCAGGACCGGATCCTGCTCGCGCACTCCCCGTACCCCGACAGCGAGGGCATTCCCCGCCATCAGGAGACCTCCCTGTACCGGGCTCCGTCCGGCGCACTGGTCTTCGCGTCCGGAACGTTCGCGTGGTCCCCGGCCCTCGACCGCCCCGGCCACGTGGACCCGCGTATCCAGCGGGCGACCGCCAATCTCCTCGACCGCATCTGCAAACACGACTGAGGAAGCCCCGTCGGCAGCTCCGCGACACACCGGTGCCGCGGGCACCCGCACCCGCTCGGCACGCCCCCTGTCCAAACGCGCTCGCCCCATACGGGAGAATCGAGGCAGTTGGACATAACCACGGGGAGGAACCGTGTCCGGATTCGTCGAAAAGCCCGAGCCCCTCCAGGTGCCGGGTCTGGTACATCTGCACACCGGCAAGGTGCGCGATCTGTACCAGAACGAGGCGGGCGACCTCGTGATGGTCGCCAGCGACCGCATCTCCGCCTACGACTGGGTTCTCCCCACCGAGATCCCCGACAAGGGCCGCACACTGACCCGGCTCTCCCTGTGGTGGTTCGACCAGCTCTCCGAGCTGGCGCCCAACCACGTGCTGAGCACCGAACTCCCGCCGGGCGCCCCGGCCGACTGGGCCGGCCGCACCCTGATCTGCAAATCGCTGCGGATGGCTCCCGTCGAGTGCGTCGCCCGCGGCTATCTGACCGGCTCGGGCCTCGTCGAGTACAACGAGTCCCGCACGGTCTGCGGCCTCGCGCTCCCCGAGGGTCTCGTCGACGGCTCGGAACTCCCCGCGCCGATCTTCACCCCGGCCACCAAGGCCGCGGTCGGCGAGCACGACGAGAACGTCTCGTACGAGGAGGTCGCCCGTCAGGTCGGCGCCGACACCGCGGCCGAGCTGCGTCAGGCGACGCTCGCCGTCTACGGTCGCGCCCGTGACATCGCCCGCGACCGGGGCATCATCCTCGCGGACACCAAGTTCGAGTTCGGCTACGACGGCGACACGCTCGTCCTCGCCGACGAGGTGCTGACCCCGGACTCCTCGCGCTTCTGGCCCGCCGACGCGTGGGAGCCGGGCCACGCGCAGCCGTCCTTCGACAAGCAGTACGTCCGCGACTGGCTGACCTCCGCGGAGTCGGGCTGGGACCGCAAGAGCGAGCAGCCGCCGCCCGCCCTGCCCGAGCGGGTCGTGGAGGCCACCCGCGCCAAGTACATCGAGGCGTACGAGCGTCTGACGGGCGTCAGCTGGACCTGACCGCGTCCCGGGCCCGGCTGTCTGCCGGGCCCGGCAGTCCGTCCGAGCCGGACGGTCCGAAGGATGTCCGGCCCCGGCCGGCGCACACGAAGAAGCCCCCGACCTGAGGTCAGGGGCTTCTTTCTGGAGCGGACGACCAGGTTCGAACTGGCGACCTCAACCTTGGCAAGGTTGCGCTCTACCAACTGAGCTACGTCCGCATGCGCCGTGGTGCGACAGCCACTATACCCAACCTCGCTCCCGCGCGAGACGCACTGCGGCGTGACGATTCTCGGCGCCCAGTTTGGACGCGGCCGACGACAGGTAGTTCCGTACGGTCCCCTGGGACAGCGCGGCCCGCTCCGCGATCTCCGCCACGGGTGCCCCGTCGGCGGCGAATTCGAGCACCTCGGCCTCGCGAGCGGTCAGCGGCGAGTCCCCGGCGGAGATCGCGTCGGCGGCCAACTCCGGGTCCACGTAACGGTTTCCCGCGTGCACGGTGCGGATGATCTCCGCGAGCCGCCGCGCGCTGACCGTCTTGGGAACGAACCCGCGCACACCCGCCGCAAGCGCCCTCTTCAGGTGCCCCGGCCGCCCGTGACTCGTCACGATCAGCACCTGACAGCCCGGCAGTTCGGTCCGCAGGGATGTGGCCACGCTCACACCGTCCGCTCCCGGCATCTGAAGATCCAGGACGGCGACGTCGGGCACATGCGCCAGCGCCATCGCCAGCGCCTCCGGTCCGGTCGCCGCCTCGGCCACCACGACGAGGTCGTCCTCCAGTCCGAGCAGCGCGGCCAGTGCTCCCCGGATCAGATGCTCGTCGTCGGCGAGCAGCAGTCGTACGGGGGACCCGGGCGTCGGCGCGCAGGGCGATACGGACGTCATGGGGTGGCCTCTCTCGCGTGGTGCGGAAGGGACGAGGGCGACGGCCTCCGACGCGGCTCGTAGTTCCCCGAATCCGGGTTCCTGTCCCCCGGGCTCTCTCCGGGTCCGTCTCCCGGGCCGCCCCCCAGACCGTCTCCGGGGCGGTCTCCGCGGGGATGTCCCGGGCAGTCTCCGGGGCCGCCTGCCAGGCCGCCTCCGGGTCTGGCCCTGTCCCGGCCCCTGCCCCTGGCCCTGTCTCTGTCCGGTGAGGCCGGCAGCGGCACCTCCGCCGCCAGCCGGAACACTCCATCGCTCGCGCCGGCCCGAAGTACCCCGTTCACCTCCCCCAATCGTTCCCGCAGCCCCACGAGTCCGGTCCCTCTCCGCCGCCCGGAGTCGCCGTCCGGTCCGGGGTCCGGTCCCGCCCCGTCCGGCACCCCGTCGTTCTCGACGGTGAGCGTCACCCGCTCCTCCGTCACCCGCAGGCCCAGCGCGCACCTCTTGGCGTTCCCGTGCCGCAGAACATTCGTGGTCGCCTCCCGGACGACCCAGCCGAGCGCCGACTGCACCTGCGCGGGCAGCTCCGCGGCGGTGCCGATGATGTCGCAGTCGATGCCCGCGGCGGTCAACACGCCCTGGGCACCCGCCAGCTCGTTGGCCAGATCGGCCTCGCGGTAGCCCCGTACGACCTCCCGTACCTCCCGCTGGGACTCCCGGGCGATCCGCTGCACCTCGGTCATCTGGTCCACGGCCTCGGCCCGCCCGCGCCTGGCCAGCTGCACGGCGAGTTCGCTCTTGAGGGCGATAACCGCGAGGTTGCGGCCCATCACGTCGTGCAGATCGCGGCCGAAGCGCAGCCGCTCCTCGGCGACGGCGAGCCGGGCGCGGTTCTCGCGGGCCTCGTCGAGTTCGTAGACGGCGTCGAGCAGCCAGACGGAGAAGGCCGCGGTGAACGTGAGGAACCCGGCGGTCAGCAGGACCAGGACGGCGGTGACCAGCGCGGCCGGGCCGGGGAAGCCGAGGGGGAGGGACAGGACGCCGGCACCCGCCGCCGCGCCGAGGACGGCGTACGTCATCCGGCGTTTGTGGCGCGTCCCGAGCGCGACCGTGCCCGTACCGAACGCTGTGACACCGACGAGCACCGAGGAGGCGACCAGGTAGGCGTCGTCGTTCGCCGGGCGCCACGGGGTGCCCGAGACGACGGCCCCCGCGACGGCCACGACGCAGGTGCTCACGACCAGCACGAGCAGTGTCCGCCTGGGTTGTTCGCGGGTGCCGCGCGTCCAGTCCAGCGCCCGCGAGGCGGTCACCGCGCAGAGCACGGAGTGCCCGCACACCAGCAGGAACAGCGTCCAGGACCGCCCCGTCGACATGTTCCCGAAGAGGGGCAGTCCGATCGAGGCGGCTTCGAGCACGGTGAAGAAGTGGAACGACCACCGCGTGTACGTCTCGACCTTCGCCGGTGTGCTCTTGCCCCGCCACCAGCCGGACGTTCTGCTCATGCCCACCCCCGTGTCCATGGTCAACGCCGAGGCTCCCAGCGGAACCACCGTCGTACAGCAAACACCGCGATCACGGTCCAGGCCAACGCCGTGAAGAGGGCACCCGCGGTGTCGTGCGCCGAGAGGTGCCCGGTCCAGCCGCCGCGGATCAGGGTGATCACCGGGGTGAGGGGCAGCAGTTCGCAGAACGGGGCCATGCCGTCGGGCAGCATCTCCAGGGGGATGAAGGTCCCCGAGCCGACCAGCGACACCAGTGTCAGGGGCGTGGCCGCGACCTGGGCGCCCTCGACGCTTCTGCTGAAGCTCGCGGTGACGGCGGCGAGCGCCGGCCAGGTGATGAGCGCCAGCAGCAGTCCCAGCAGGACGAGTTGCGGTTCCTCGGGGGTTCCGACGCCGAGGGTCACCCGGTAGGCGAAGGTCAGGAGCAGGCACTGGGCGAGTCCGATCGCCACCGAGGGCAGCGCGGCGCCCGCGAGGATCTCCACGTCCCGCAGCTCCCCGGTGCGCAGCCGCTTGAGGACGAGTTCCTCGCGGCGGGCCGCGTACACGCTCACCAGGGAGCTGTAGACGGCGAAGAGGAGCGAGAAGCCGATGGAGGAGGGGAGCAGGATCGACCCGACGGTGAGTCCGGTGCCCTTCAGGTTCATCGTGTCGACGGTCGAGCGGAGCATGAACGGCATGGCCAGCGGTACGAACACCGCTGCGGCGAGTGTCGCCTTGGTGCGGCCCAGCAGCGTCAGCTCGGCGCGTGCCAGTGCTCGCGTCCGGCCGGCGGCCGTGGTTCTGGCCGTGTCGGCGCCGGTGGTGACGGCCGTTCCGCTCATGCCGCTGTTCCCCTCTTCCGCGCTTTCGCGGCGGTCCTGTCGTTCCGGGCGTTCCCGGCCGTCGCCTTCCGGGTGGGTCCGGCCGTCTTCCGGGCGTCCGAGGCCGGTTCCGCCGTCCCCGGCCCGTTCGCGTCCTGTGCCGCCGCCTCCCGCGCGATCCGCAGGAACGCCTCCTCCAGTGAGGCCGGGCGCACATCGAGCCCCCGCAGCTCGACCCGCGCCCGGTCGGCCCACACCAGCAGGGCGGTGGCCGTCCGTTGCAGCTCTTCGGTGCGCAGCCTGATCGTCCGGCCCGCGGTCTCGTGGCTGCTCACGCCGAGTTCCGGCAGTGGGGGCAGATCTCCGGGAAAGTAGCCGTCGGGCAGTTCGAAGGAGATGTGCGAGGGCTGGGAGGCGGTCACCTCGGCCGGGGTGCCGAGGGCCGCGACACGTCCTTCGTGGAGGATCGCCAGCCGGTCGGCGAGCACCTCCGCCTCTTCCAGATAGTGGGTGGTGAGCAGGACCGTGGTCCCGCCGTCGCGCAGTTCGCGCACCAACTCCCAGGTGCTCCGGCGGCCTTCCACGTCGAGTCCGGTCGTGGGCTCGTCGAGGAAGAGGACCTCGGGGCCGCCGAGGAGCGCGAGCGCCAGGTCGAGGCGCCGCTTCTCCCCGCCGGACAACTGCTTCACACGGACGTCGCGGCGGTGCGCGAGACCGACCCTGTCCAGCGCCTGCTCCGGGGGCCGGGCCCCGCTGGTGCACGCCGCCCACATCCGTGCGGTCTCCGCGACCGTGAGTTCGGAAGGGAAGCCGCCTTCCTGGAGCATCACGCCGATACGGGGCCGTACAGCGGCCCGGTCCGTGTACGGATCGTGCCCGAGGACCCGCACGCGTCCGCCGGCCGGGGGAGCGAGCCCTTCGATCAGCTCGACGGTGGATGTCTTTCCGGCGCCGTTGGTGCCGAGAAGGGCGAAGAGCTCACCGCGGCGCACGGAGAAGGTGATTCCGCGCACCGCTTCGAAATCTCTTCCGTCGCCCCCGTACACACGCCGCAGATCAGTGACCTCGATCACGTCATCTTGCTCGTTCGTGTTCATGGAATCAGCGTCCAGGCGGACGGGTCCCGGCAGCAGTGCGCGTTGTCATCACTCCGCATGACAAATGTCAGACGGCGTCCGGACATGATTGGTCGGCGCACACGAAGAAGCCCCCGACCTCAGGTCAGGGGCTTCTTTCTGGAGCGGACGACCAGGTTCGAACTGGCGACCTCAACCTTGGCAAGGTTGCGCTCTACCAACTGAGCTACGTCCGCATTGCCTCCGACCGGCTTCCACCGATCGGCGCGAGCACCACCCTACCTGATCGACAACTGTGATCGGTAAGCGATGCAGAGCGGGTGACAGGAATTGCACACTGCGCCTTCCCCCTGGAAGGGGGATGTTCTGCTACTGAACTACACCCGCACGACCTTGGGGTTCCGGCTTTTTCGGCCTGGCCCCTCGGCGTGTTCCAGACTCTAGCTGATCAGGCGGGGGTCAGCGCAAGTCGGTTGTTCCAGGGGCCGGTGGAGGGGGCTCGCGGTCCCCGGCTCGGGGTGCCCGTCCGGCGCGGCGGCTCAGTGCGACTCGGCGAACGCCTCGTAGACCCTCTTGGGGATCCGGCCGCGCGGCGGCACGTCCATCTTGTTGGAGCGGGCCCAGGCGCGGACCGCGGCCGGGTCGGGCGTCAGCGCGGTGTGCGTGTACGCCTTCCCGGACTTCGACTGCTTGCGGCCCGCCTCGACGTACGGCTCGAGCGCCTTACGCAGTTCCTTGGCATTGTCTGGGTTGAGGTCGATCTCGTACGACTTGCCGTCGAGTCCGAAGGCGATCGTCTCCGCCGCTTCCGAGCCGTCGATGTCGTCAAAGAGAGTGACCACGACACGCTGCGCCACGAATATCGGTCCCTTCGTGCGGCACCTTCGCGATCAACGGTCATGACGTGCGCGGACGCCACGGAGTTGTCGGAGAGATGTCGACTGTCCGGCTGTTATTGAGCAAAGTATCGGCTATTGCCAATTCCTTTGTACAGTGCCCGGCATTGCATTGTGAAGCCCGACTAAAACCCCCAGCGTGTCCGAAGGCAATGGTGTCCTGCCGTTCTTCTGCGGTTTTTCCCAGGATTTTCCGTCGACGCCCCCGCGCCGATGCGCGATCGTGATCGGGGTCACGTAGGATTCTACGAATCTACGCGAGTAGAAATTTCGTACGGGTAGTCTGAAGGGACCTGCTCAGCACCACACACCGGGAGTGCCAGTGGCACGCGTCGTAGTCGACGTCATGCTCAAGCCGGAGATCCTCGACCCCCAGGGCCAGGCGGTGCAGCGTGCACTGCCGCGCCTCGGTTTCGAAGGTGTCTCCGACGTCCGTCAGGGAAAGCGATTCGAACTGGAAGTGGACGGACCGGTGGACGACGCCGCGCTCGCCCGCATCCATGAACTGGCGGAATCCTTCCTCGCCAACACCGTGATCGAGGACTTCACCGTCAAGGTCGAGGAAGTCGCGGAGGCCGGAAAGTGACCGCTCGTATTGGAGTCGTCACCTTTCCCGGCAGCCTCGACGACCGCGACACCCAGCGCGCGATCCGGCTGGCGGGCGCCGAACCCGTAGCTCTCTGGCACAAGGACAAGGACCTCAAGCAGGTCGACGCCGTGGTGCTGCCCGGCGGTTTCTCGTACGGCGACTATC
This sequence comes from Streptomyces sp. NPDC002742, assembly GCF_042888885.1. Taxonomy (NCBI): domain Bacteria; kingdom Bacillati; phylum Actinomycetota; class Actinomycetes; order Kitasatosporales; family Streptomycetaceae; genus Streptomyces; species Streptomyces sp. NPDC002742. Next base: position 61,389 of record NZ_JBIAQF010000006.1, on the reverse strand, counting down.
TGCGGGCGGGTGCCATCTCGCGCTTCTCGCCGGTGATGGAGACCGTCATCGAGCAGGCGAAGTCCGGAATGCCGGTTCTCGGCATCTGCAACGGCTTCCAGGTCCTCACCGAGGCGCACCTCCTCCCGGGCGCGATGCTCGGCAACAACCACCTCCACTTCATCTGCCGCGACCAGAAGCTGCGGGTGGAGAACGCGGGGACCGCCTGGACCACCGACTACACGGCCGGCCAGGAGATCCACATCCCGCTGAAGAACATGGACGGGCGGTACGTCGCCGACGAGCACACGCTCGACATGCTGGAGGCCGAGGGCCGGGTCGCGTTCCGCTACCTGGACGTCAATCCCAACGGCTCGCTGCGCGACATCGCCGGCATCACGAACGAGGCGGGCAACGTCGTCGGTCTGATGCCGCACCCGGAGCACGCCGTCGAGCCCCTGGTCGGGTCCGGCCGCACCGACGGCCTCCCCTTCTTCACCTCGATCCTCAAGAAGCTGGTCAACGCATGAGCCGCACGCCTCTGGACACGGTCGAGAACGCGGCCGCGACCCCCGACGTCGAGCTGCCCTGGGCCGAACTGGGCCTGAAGAAGGACGAGTACGAGCGCGTCGTCGAGATCCTCGGCCGCCGCCCGACCGGCGCCGAGCTCGCCATGTACTCCGTCATGTGGTCCGAGCACTGCTCCTACAAGTCCTCGAAGGTCCACCTCCGCCAGTTCGGCGAGAAGGCCCCGCAGTCCGACGCGCTGCTCGTCGGCATCGGCGAGAACGCCGGTGTCGTCGACGTCGGCCAGGGCTACGCGGTCACCTTCAAGGTCGAGTCGCACAACCACCCGTCGTACGTCGAGCCCTACCAGGGCGCGGCCACCGGCGTCGGCGGCATCGTGCGCGACATCATCGCCATGGGCGCCCGCCCGGTCGCGGTCGTCGACCCGCTGCGCTTCGGCGCGGCCGACCACCCCGACACCAAGCGCGTCCTGCCGGGCGTCGTCGCGGGCATCGGCGGCTACGGCAACTGCCTGGGCCTGCCCAACATCGGCGGCGAGGTCGTCTTCGACGCCTGCTACCAGGGCAACCCGCTGGTCAACGCCGGCGCCATCGGCGTCATGCGGCACGAGGACATCCACCTCGCGAAGGCGTCGGGCACGGGCAACAAGGTCATCCTCTACGGGGCCCGCACGGGCGGCGACGGCATCGGCGGCGCGTCGATCCTCGCCTCGGAGACCTTCGACGACGCCAAGCCGTCCAAGCGTCCGGCCGTCCAGGTCGGTGACCCCTTCCAGGAGAAGCTCCTCATCGAGTGCACCCTGGAGGCCTTCGCCGAGAAGCTGGTCGTCGGCATCCAGGACCTCGGCGCGGCCGGACTGTCCTGCGCCACCAGCGAGCTCGCCTCCAACGGCTCCGGCGGCATGCGCGTCACCCTGGACGACGTACCGCTGCGCGACTCCACGCTCTCGCCCGAGGAGATCCTCATGAGCGAGTCGCAGGAACGCATGTGCGCGGTCGTCGAGCCGGAGAAGGTCGACCGGTTCCTGGAGATCTGCGACAAGTGGGACGTCATCGCCACCGTCATCGGTGAGGTCACCGACGGCGACCGCCTGGAGATCTTCTGGCACGGCGGCAAGATCGTCGACGTCGACCCGCGCACGGTCGCGCACGACGGCCCCGTCTACGAGCGCCCCTACGCGCGCCCCGAGTGGCAGGACGCGCTCCAGGCCGACGACGCGAACAAGCTGCCCCGCCCGGCGACCGGCGAGGAACTGAAGGACCAGGTCCTGAGGCTCGTCTCCTCCCCGAACCAGGCCTCCAAGTCCTGGATCACCTCCCAGTACGACCACTTCGTGCAGGGCAACACGGTGCTGGCGCAGCCCGAGGACTCGGGCATGATCCGCATCGACGAGGAGACCGGGCTCGGCGTCGCCATCGCGACCGACGGCAACGGCCGCTACGCCAAGCTCGACCCGTACGCCGGTGCGCAGCTCGCCCTCTCCGAGGCCTACCGCAACGTCGCGACGACCGGTGCCAAGCCGCTCGCCGTGTCCGACTGCCTGAACTTCGGCTCGCCCGAGGACCCGGCCGTCATGTGGCAGTTCGCCGAGGCGATCCGCGGGCTGGCCGACGCCTGCCAGCAGCTCGGCACCCCGGTGACCGGCGGCAACGTCTCGCTGTACAACCAGACCGGTGACGTCGCCATCCACCCGACCCCGGTCGTGGCCGTGCTCGGCGTCATCGACGACGTCGCCCGCCGCACCCCGGTCGCCTTCCAGGAAGAGGGCCAGCTCCTCTACCTGCTCGGTGACACCCACGAGGAGTTCGGCGGCTCGGCCTGGTCGCAGGTCGTCCACGACCACCTCGGCGGTCTGCCGCCGAAGGTCGACCTGGAGCGCGAGCGGCTGCTCGCCGAGATCCTCATCTCGGCCTCCCGCGACGGCATGATCGACTCCGCGCACGACCTGTCAGACGGCGGTCTGGTCCAGGCCGTGGTCGAGTCGGCGCTGCAGGGCCGCAAGGGCGCGCGCCTGATCGTCCCCGACGGTCTCGACGCGTTCACCTTCCTCTTCTCGGAGTCGGCGGGCCGCGCGGTCGTCGCCGTCCCGCGCTCGGAGGAGCTCCGCTTCAACGACATGTGCGGTGCCCGGGGTCTGCCCGTCACCCGTATCGGTGTCGTCGACGGCACCGAGTCCGACGCGACCGCGGTGATCGACGTCCAGGGCGAGTTCGTACTCTCCCTGACCGAGCTGCGCACGGCGCACGAGGCGACGATCCCGGCGCTGCTGGCGTAGTCGGTTCAGCCCCTATGGGCTTGTACGGCTCTACGGCTCTACGGCTCTACGGCGAAGTCCCCGCCCGGATGCAGATCCGGGCGGGGACTTCTTGATTCATCGGACGTAGCTCTTGAGGATCTCCGTGTCGATTTCGATGCCGATCGGGTCGGGGACGGACACCGTCTCGCCGAACTTCGCCGTGTGAAGGGTGCGGTAGCCCCCGACCTTCCGGTCCGGGGCGCTGTGCACGGTGATGGTGCAGGAGTCCCGGTCGATCAGTAGATACACCGGGATTCCGGCCTGCCCGTAGGCGGCCGGCTTCTCGTGCCGGTCCCGTCGGTCGGTGTCGGAGTCGTACGAGGTGACCTCGACGACCATGAGCGTTCCGTCCGGATCGGCCCATTCACCCGCACCCGCGAAGTGGGCTTCGGGCGTGAGCACCGCGTCCGGTTTCGCCCTGCCCTCTCGATACGCCTCCACCCGGAGCCCTTGCCCCTGATACAGGTCCAGGTCGGACCTGGTCCGCATACAGCGCCGGGCCAGCCAGGCCACGATGGTGTTGTGGTCCCCGTCGGTCACCTTCTTGACCCCGATCCGTCCGTTGACGAACTCCAACGTGACGGTCTCGGGAGCGGCGGAGGCGATCGTTTCGAACTCCTCCACCGACATCTGAGACGTGCGCTCGGCCATAACCGTCATGTTGCACCTCCTTCCAGGCACAGGCCAGTGTTGTCCGCGTCCGGCGGCGCCGGGTGGCTTCCCCCGCCGTTCACGCTCACGGGTGACCGCCCCCGCCCACCGGGTTCCTGCAGGCCAGGCACGCGTACTCGCTCCGGCACGGCCCGGCGCCCCGGTCCACGACGCTCAGAGGGACGAGTCGGTGCCGGGTCGTGGGAAGTCCCGCCCGTAGGCAGCCGCTGCGACGGGTCGCTCCAGCGCGAAGCGTCACGCTCCGGTGCCCGGCCCACCCGGGTGCCTGAACAGCTGTGCCGTCAAGGCATAGGCTCCCAGCCATGCCTCCGGTCAAGAAGCGCACACGGACGTACGACCCCGCCAAGATCCGTGCGGCGGTGCTCGCGCAGTTCGGGAACGTACGGGAGGGCGTACGCGCCCTGAGCGAGGAGCAGTTGGCGCGGCCCGCGGGCCTCGGGGACTGGAGTGTGCGGGAGCTGGCCGCGCACATCACGATGGCCGTCGGCGCCGTGAGCCGTCATCTCGACCTGCCCGCGCCCGCCGCGAAGGAACTCGCGCTGCTGGACTGGCCGTTCGGGACGGCCTCCCGCGCCGGGAACATCGCCGACGGCACGCGCGCGCTCGCCGAGGAACACCCCGATCTCGACGCGCTCTACACCGACTCCGTCGCCAGGATCACCGGGCACCTGGCCACCGCTCCCGACGACCGGCTGCTCGGCGTGCCCGCCGGGGCGATGACCCTCGCCGACTTCCTCGTCACCCGGACCGTCGAACTCGTCGTCCACACCGACGACCTGAACCGCGCCGCCGGTACCGACATCCCCTTCGACCGCCAGGCCCTCGCCGCCTGCACCCGGCTGCTCGCCGACACGCTCGCCGTGAAGGCGCCCGGCGCGTCGACCGAGGTCCGGATCCCGCCGTACGCCGTCGTGCAGTGCGTGGAAGGGCCCCGGCACACCCGCGGCACCCCGCCGAACGTCGTCGAGACGGACCCGCTGACCTGGATCCGGCTCGCGACGGGACGTACGGAGTGGAAGGCGGCGCTGGACGAGGCGAAGGTCAGCGCGAGCGGCGAGCGCGCCGACCTCGCGGGGCTGCTGCCCCTGATGGGCTGAGCCACCCTCACCGCCTCCGAGGGGAACCGGCCACCCCACCTCTCCCGTCACATCGGCATGGACAAGCAGCGCATGACCCTCGGTGTCCTGACCCTGCTTCCCCTGGCCGCCGCGTGCGGTGCGCAGACGGCGGGGAGCGGGTCCGCACGGACGGAAACGGCGCCCGTGACGGGCGTCCACTGGACGGTCGACGTCCTCACCGTGGACGGGAAGACCGCGCGGGCACCCTCCGGCACATATCTGAAGATCGCGGACGACGGTCGCGTCAGCGGCAACCTCGGCTGCAACGGGTTCGGCTCGAAGGCCACCTTCACGGGCGACCGCGTCGAGTTCGGCGGAATGTGGACGACGGACATGGCCTGCGAGAAGGGCCCGATGAGCTTCGAGCGGAGCCTGGGCCGCACCTTCGCGGACAAGGGCGCGTTCACGGCGAAGGCCGACGGCGACCGGCTGACGCTCACCACGGACGGCGGTGACCGGATCGGCCTCACCAAGGAGAAGGACGCACCCGTTCGAGGGACGAAGTGGACGGTCACGGCACTGGGTGACAACAACGTCTCCCAGCCGCTCCCGAAGGGGGCGAACGCGTACTTCGTCCTTCGCGCGGACGGCACCCTCGACGGCCGGCTCGGCTGCAACCACGCGTCCGCCCAGGCCACCGTCGGCGACGGACATATCACCCTCGGGCCGGCCAAGACCACCCGGATGATGTGCCAAGACTCACTCATGAGGACCGAGAAGACGCTGCTGGGGCTCTTCGACAGCAAGGTCACCTACGCGTTGGATCATCGCGGCATCGCGCTGACCAGCGCGAACGGCACTGTCGTCAGTGCGGTGGCCGACGAATGATCCACTGAGGGCCCGTATCCCCAATTCGGACCAGTGGTCGATCTCGCCTACACTCGGTGCCGTGCCACGTGGTGACGGTCGACTCAATCATGATCTGCTCCCCGGTGAGAAAGGCCCCCAGGACGCTTGTGGCGTCTTCGGTGTCTGGGCTCCGGGCGAAGAGGTCGCCAAGCTCACTTACTTCGGGCTCTACGCCCTCCAGCATCGGGGTCAGGAATCCGCGGGAATCGCGGTCAGCAACGGCTCCCAGATCCTCGTCTTCAAGGACATGGGCCTCGTGTCCCAGGTCTTCGACGAGACCTCGCTCGGTTCGCTCCAGGGTCATATCGCGGTCGGTCACGCCCGCTACTCGACCACCGGGGCCTCCGTGTGGGAGAACGCCCAGCCGACGTTCCGTGCCACCGCGCACGGCTCCATCGCGCTCGGCCACAACGGCAACCTCGTCAACACGGCGCAGCTCGCCGAGATGGTCGCGGCCCTGCCCAAGCAGGAAGGCCGCACCACCCGTGTGGCGGCCACCAACGACACCGACCTGCTCACCGCGCTCCTCGCGGCCCAGGTCGACGACGACGGCAAGCCGCTGACCATAGAGGAGGCCTCCTCCAAGGTCCTCCCGCAGGTGATGGGTGCCTTCTCGCTCGTCTTCATGAACGAGCACACCCTCTACGCCGCCCGTGACCCGCAGGGCATCCGCCCGCTGGTCCTCGGCCGCCTGGAGCGTGGCTGGGTGGTGGCCTCCGAGTCCGCGGCCCTCGACATCTGCGGCGCCAGCTATGTGCGCGAGATCGAGCCGGGCGAGTTCGTCGCCATCGACGAGAACGGTCTGCGGAGCTCGCGATTCGCGGAAGCGAAGCCCAAGGGCTGCATCTTCGAGTACGTCTATCTGGCCCGCCCCGACACGGACATCGCCGGTCGGAACGTGTACCTCTCGCGCGTCGAGATGGGCCGCAAACTCGCCAAGGAAGCCCCTGTGGAGGCCGACCTGGTGATAGCGACCCCGGAGTCCGGGACGCCCGCCGCGATCGGTTACGCGGAGGCCTCCGGCATCCCGTTCGGCGCCGGCCTGGTCAAGAACGCGTATGTAGGCCGGACCTTCATCCAGCCGTCGCAGACGATCCGACAGCTCGGAATCCGCCTGAAGCTGAATCCGCTCAAGGAAGTCATCAAGGGCAAGCGCCTGGTCGTCGTCGACGACTCGATCGTGCGCGGCAACACCCAGCGCGCCCTGGTCCGGATGCTGCGCGAGGCCGGTGCGGCCGAGGTCCACATCCGGATCTCCTCCCCGCCCGTGAAGTGGCCCTGCTTCTTCGGCATCGACTTCGCGACCCGCGCGGAGCTGATCGCGAACGGCATGACCATCGAGGAGATCGGCACGTCGCTCGGCGCCGACTCCCTCTCGTACATCTCGATCGACGGGATGATCGAGGCCACGACGATCGACAAGCCGAATCTGTGCCGCGCCTGCTTCGACGGCGAGTACCCGATGGAGCTTCCCGACCCCGAACTGCTCGGCAAGCAGCTCCTGGAGACCGAGCTGGCCGCGGGTCCCGCAGCCACGGCCGCGGCTGACGCCATCCGTCGCCCGTAGCGCCGCAGAGCCCCGTTTCACCAACCCGAAAGATCCCAGGCAATGTCTTCTGTGTCCGATCAGTCCCCTCCGGCGACGGGCAGTGCCTCCGGTGTGTCCTACGCGGCCGCCGGAGTCGACATCGAGGCGGGCGACCGCGCCGTAGAGCTGATGAAGGAGTGGGTGAAGAAGACGCGGCGCCCCGAGGTCCTCGGTGGCCTCGGCGGCTTCGCCGGCCTCTTCGACGCCTCGGCCCTCAAGCGGTTCGAGCGTCCGTTGCTCGCCTCCGCCACCGACGGTGTGGGCACCAAGGTCGACATCGCCCGGCAGCTGGGCGTGTACGACACCATCGGCCACGACCTCGTCGCGATGGTCATGGACGACATCGTGGTGTGCGGCGCCGAGCCGCTCTTCATGACCGACTACATCTGTGTGGGCAAAGTTCACCCGGAGCGGGTGGCGGCCATCGTGAAGGGCATCGCCGAGGGCTGTGTCCTGGCGGGATGCGCCCTGGTGGGCGGCGAGACGGCCGAACACCCGGGTCTGCTCGGTCCGGACGACTTCGACGTCGCCGGCGCCGGTACGGGCGTGGTCGAGGCCGACCAGCTGCTCGGCCCGGATCGCATCCGTACGGGTGACGCGGTGATCGCCATGGCGGCCTCCGGTCTTCACTCGAACGGGTACTCGCTCGTCCGGCACGTCCTCTTCGACCGGGCGAACCTGCGCCTGGACCAGCACATCGAGGAGTTCGGCCGCACGCTCGGCGAGGAGCTCCTGGAGCCCACCAAGATCTACTCGCTGGACTGCCTGACGCTGACGAAGAGCGCCGAGGTGCACGCCTTCAGCCACATCACCGGCGGCGGACTGGCGGCCAACCTGGCCCGGGTGATCCCGGACGGTCTGCACGCCGTGGTCGACCGCGAGACCTGGACCCCGGCGCCGGTCTTCGACCTGGTCGGCAGGACCGGCGGTGTCGAGCGCCTGGAGCTGGAGAAGACGCTGAACATGGGCGTCGGCATGATGGCGATCGTGCCCGAGGAGTCGGCCGAGATCGCCCTCTCCGTCCTCGCGGACCGCGGAGTGGACGCCTGGATCGCCGGTGAGATCACCGAGCGCGGGGACCACACCACGGGCGCGGCGCTCATCGGCGACTACGCGAGCTGAAGCAGGCGCCCACGGGGACCGAAGCCGGCGACCACGTCGGCCGAGTCCCCGAAGAAGCAGGAATTTCCCGAAGCAGCACAAAACCCGGTCCGGTGCTGATGCCCCGGACCGGGTGAAGTGCAGTCGCTACGAGAAATCCGCCATGCGAGATCTACCAGAAACCCACGCCAAGAGATCCGCTACGAGATGAGATCGCGGAAACTGCGAGGGACGCTGTTGCGTCAAGCGCCGCGACGTTGCGACTGGGGACCGGACTGATCGTCCTCGTCCTCGTCGTCGTCGTTATAGAGATCCGCGTACTGCGCGTACGGGTCGTCTTCCTCGTCGTCGTCTTCGAACGGCTCGCCATTCGGCGGCTGGCTCGAAGTCGAAGCGCCCAGCTCATTGGCCAGACGCGAGAGGTCAGTCCCGCCGCTGCTGTACTTCAGCTGGCGGGCGACCTTCGTCTGCTTGGCCTTTGCCCGGCCGCGCCCCATGGCTCGACCCCCTCGGATACGGGGCTCGACGGCCCCAGAGTCTTGACACGCGTTCATGATCTGGAACGGACTCTCCGTGGAGAGACCGGTCCGTAGGGCTTCCACGGTACCTGAGCCCGCGCCCATACGGTACGTCGCCCGCAGCACGCGCCTTCACCCAGAACCCGCGAGGTGCCCTGTCCTCGCTGGTCAACCGCGATTTTAACCTCTTATTGGCGCACGACCCGCCGACGGACGTGAGAGTTGTCTCCCAACCGGCCGCCGACGGGTCCCTGACAAGCGCCTATGGCCCCGTACGGGGTCAGTGACGCAGTGCCTCAGCCATGCGCTGCTCGGCGATCCGGTCGGCCGCCGCGGCCGGCGGAATCCCGTCCTGCTTCGCACGTGCGAATATGGCCAGCGTGGTGTCGAAGATCTTCGCGGCCTTCGCCTTGCACCGGTCGAAGTCGAAGCCGTGCAGCTCGTCGGCGACCTGGATGACACCGCCCGCGTTCACCACGTAGTCGGGGGCGTACAGGATGCCGCGGTCCGCGAGATCCTTCTCCACCCCCGGGTGCGCCAGCTGGTTGTTGGCGGCACCGCACACGATCCGGGCCGTGAGCGCCGGCACGGAGTCGTCGTTGAGGGCCCCGCCCAGCGCGCAGGGCGCGTAGATGTCGAGGCCCTCGACACGGATGAGCGCCTCGGTGTCCGCGACGGCCGTGACGCCCGAGGGGTGCCGGTCCAGGATCCGCCGCACCGAGTCGGCCCGCACGTCCGTGATCACGACCTCGGCGCCGTCCTCGCGCAGGTGCTCGACCAGGTGGTGGCCCACCTTGCCGACGCCGGCGACGCCGACCTTGCGGCCGCGCAGTGTCGGGTCGCCCCACAGGTGCTGGGCGGAGGCCCGCATGCCCTGGAAGACACCGAAGGCGGTCAGGACCGACGAGTCGCCCGCGCCGCCGTTCTCCGGGGAGCGGCCGGTCGTCCACCGGCACTCGCGCGCCACGACGTCCATGTCGGCCACGTAGGTGCCGACGTCGCACGCGGTGACGTACCGGCCGCCGAGCGAGGCGACGAACCGGCCGTAGGCGAGGAGCAGCTCCTCGGACTTGATCTGCTCGGGGTCGCCGATGATGACGGCCTTGCCGCCGCCGTGGTCGAGGCCGGCCATGGCGTTCTTGTACGACATCCCGCGCGCGAGGTTGAGGGCGTCGGCGACGGCCTCCTGCTCGCTCGCGTACGGGTAGAAGCGCGTGCCGCCGAGGGCCGGGCCCAGGGCGGTGGAGTGGATGGCGATGACGGCCTTGAGGCCGCTGGCGCGGTCCTGGCAGAGCACGACTTGCTCATGACCCCCCTGATCCGAACGGAAAAGGGTGTGCAGTACATCAGCAGGCGCGCCGGTTACGTCGGTCACTGTGGTGACTCCCAGGTAAAAAGCGGCGGTTGGTTGCGGGGCCCGTGCGGATGGCGGGCTCCGTGGGAATGAGACTAGAGGCTGCGCCGACCCGCCCTCGGCGTCGTGTTCAGGATCACCCACGGGCGGGGTACGGCCATGATTCGATTTGCATAGATTTCTCTTCAGGTTATGAGCGGTTCTCGCTGGTTTTCCCGGTGGTCGACGGGGGAGGGAGCAGGCGTGCCCAAGGTGTCCGCGGTGATCGTCCCGTACACGTCGTATCTGCGGGTGTACGAGCCACTGGCCGCGTTCCCCGAGTCCGAGCGCGCCCACTGGACGCGCTACGCCCGGCGCGCCGAGCGCCCCTCGTACCAGGACGAACTGCGCCGCTCGCTGGCCGACTTGCTGCCCACCCCGCCGGTCCCCGTGCCGGTGCACGAGAGCGGCGACGCGTTCGTCGCCGAGGTGGACGGTGTGGTGTGCGTCTGCCCCTGGCGCACCCGGCTGCGCGGCTGGCAGGCCCTGGACGAGCTGGGTGAGGAGCTCCCGGCGTTCGTCCTCGACGCGGTGCTGCCGCCCCTGGTGCGCCGTCAGGCCGCGCTGGACTACGAGCGCTGGCTGGTGCGCAACCCCGACGCCCGCCCGTGGATCCGCACCTCGACCTGGCAGGTGCCGCTGAACTGGTTCGTGCTCGTCACGGACGAGGAGCGGGAGTACGAGAAGGGGACGGGTCCCGGCGGAGCCGAGCCGCTGCTGCGCTACCGGACGCCGATGGTGCAGGCGAGGCGGCGCACGGCGCGGGCGCTGCGGACGCTCAGGGAGGCACTGGACGAAGGGCCGCTCATCGAGGGTCTGGTGGACGTGGGGCGCTGGCTGGAGGAGTTCCATCCGCGCTCACTGGTCGAGCTGGACTACGGCGGGCTCGTGCACACGCTGCCGGCCGGGCAGCTGGAGGACGACCATTCCGCCGCGGACGTCGCCGAGGGCATCGAGGCACTGCGCACCGGGGACGGGGCGAAGGCGGGCGAGGCGTACGGCCGGCTGGTGGAGCGCTGGCGGTCGGTCAGGGACCGGCGTTCGTCGAACTGATGCCCCGCGCGGGCGGGCCGGGGCGGGCGGCGCCCATCGGTCCAGGTGGGGAGGGACGGGAGGGAGGGGAGTCCCGGGCCCCCTGGTCCGTGTGATCTGCTTCTCACTGGTTTCTGTCGAACTCGCGTATGGTCCTCACACGCTGAAGAACCCTCACGTCCGGGACGTAGGTCCTGATCCGGGCTTATGCGTCAACGGGTGCCAAGCGTGACGGACGGCACTTACCCGGCTCTTGCGTCGCTTCCCCCTCCTCGTGTCAAAATAGGACAAGGAGCCCGGGGGAGGGCTCCCTCCGCCCACGTTTGGGGGGAATCTCGGCATTGCACGCTTTGGGGGGTCTGGTGACTCCTGATCGCCCTGTGACTGATCGTCACAGTGGCGTGACTGTCCGCTATGGCATGGTCCATCGGCTTCCGTCGCTGATGAACACCTGGGAGGGCAATTCCATCGGTTTGGCCGACGCGGCTGGACGGATGGTGTAGTTGTAGTGCCGAGGACAAGCCGTTCGTCCTATAACCGACTCGACTCGCGTCCGCCATTTCGGGCAACGCGGGTCAAGGTGCAGAATTTAGAGGAAAGAACCGAGAAGGTTCGGTTCTCCCGAGGAGGCCGCTCATGACCGCTCGCACCCCTGATGCCGAGCCGCTGCTGACCCCGGCTGAGGTCGCCACGATGTTCCGCGTCGACCCCAAGACGGTCACGCGGTGGGCGAAGGCCGGCAAGCTCACATCCATCCGCACGCTCGGCGGGCACCGCCGCTACCGCGAGGCTGAGGTCCGCGCACTGCTCGCGGGTATCCCGCAGCAGCGCAGCGAAGCCTGAACCATCGCATAACCGGACAAGTCGACGGATCCCCCAACCCGTCGAGGCGTCCACACCACAGCTCCAAGCGACGCGGGTTCTGCCCCAACAGAGCCCACGCCCAAGCTTTATCGCCACTTGAACAGGGTGCGTCGTAGATCGCGCTGGACTCCGCCGGGTCCAGCGCGATCTTTTTTGTGCGGTCCGTGCGACTCCGTGGCCGACCTGTGAGCGGCCTTGTCGGAGTCTGGGGGCGGGTGTCGGATCGGCTGTGGAAGTCCTCGACGAGGAGTGCAATTGCACATATTAAATTGACTGGTTGTATGAGGGGGGTAAGTTCCACACTTCTGAAAACATATGCGGTGACTCCTGTCACATGCCACAGTCCTTGTCGCCCGCGAGCCTTCTGCGCTAGGGGAGTTGGGGTCGCGAGGGGCGCGTCACGCGGGGGCGTGCACGGCGTGAAGGTCGTGGCGACGGTCCTCGGTCACGCCGTCGAGGGATCTTCGCCCTCCGGGGCGCTCTCCAGGTCTCGCTCGTCGTGCGGGGTCGGTTCCATGGCCAGCCGCGCGAGCTGGTGGCAGATCGGGCAGTGCCGCGTCAGGTGGCGGTACCCGGAGGCGGCCGCCAGATGGGCTCGGAGCAGAGCCCGGGTCTCATGTCGAGCGGACACCGCCATGCGCACCTCCAGAGGGCCGGCAGGGCGAGGGCCCTGGATTCCGGGGTACCGGCGGAATGTGACGCCGTCAAGGGCCGTGAACGCGCCTCAGGGGGCTTCCCCGCGGCCTCGGCGGCCGTACGCGGACCGGTGCGCGCACGCGAACGCGGGCCGGTGCGCACATGCCGACGCGGCTGATGCGCGGACGCGAACAGCCGAACGAACCGGCGTCCGAACCGGCGCCCGCGCTCCGGACAGGCCCGACGCCGTACGCGCGTGATTCCTGGCCGCGGACCGCGCCGCACCTGCGAAAGCGGCCGGGAGCGGACATGCGAAAAGGCCCGGAGCCGAAGCTCCGGGCCTTTCTTCACGCGGTCCTGACGGGATTTGAACCCGCGGCCTCCACCTTGACAGGGTGGCGAGCACTCCAAACTGCTCCACAGGACCTTGTTTCGCAGCGACTTGTTCTTGCGCTGTGCTGCGAAAAGAGACTGTACAGGAGGGCGAGCCCGGGGTCGAACTCACCACCCGTACAGGCGCCGTTACGGGACGGCGGCGTCGATCGCCTTCACGATCCGCTTGTCGGAGACGGGGTACGCCGTGCCGAGCGCGTGGGCGAAATAGCTGACCCGCAGCTCCTCGATCATCCAGCGGATGTCCAGGACGGACGAGGGGACCGGACGGCCCTGCGGCAGCTGCTCCAGGAGCCAGGCGTACTCGTCCTGCATCTCATGGACCTTCTCCATGCGGCTGGTGTCCCGCTGGACGCCGGTCGGCATCTGCTGGAGACGGCGGTCCGCGGCGACCAGATAGCGCATCAGGTCCGGCAGCCGCCGCAGCCCCGTCGCCGTGACGAAGCCGGGCTTCACGAGGGCGTCCAGCTGCCCCCGTACGTCCGTGAGGTTCGCGAGCAGCGTCGGGCTCCTGACGCCCTTCAGACGGCGCTCACAGGCCTGCCAGGCGGCGAGCACCTGCTGCACCTGCCCGACCGTGCGCACGGTCGTGTCGACGATCTCGGCGCGCACCTTGTCGTAGAGCTTCCGGTAGGACTCCTCGTCCCAGGCCGGGCCGCCGAAGTCCGCGATCAGCTTGTCCGCGGCGGCCATCGCGCAGTCGTCGAAGAGCGCCTGCACCGAGCCGTGCGGGTTCGCGGACAGCGCGAGCTTCTGGGCGTTGGTGAGCTTGTCCGAGGCGAACTTGCCCGGATTCACCGGGATGTTCCGCAGGATCAGCCGCCGGGTGCCCTTCCACATGGCCTCGGCCTGCTCGGCCTCCGTGTCGAAGAGCCGCACCGAGACGGTGTTCGCCGCCGCTCCGTCGTCCACCAGCGCGGGGTAGGCCTTCACCGGCTGGCCCGCCCGGCGTGTCTCGAAGAGGCGGCTGAGCGAGCCGATCGTCCAGTCGGTCAGACCCGTGCGTTCCAGGGACTCGCCGCCCTCGCGCTCCGCCGTCGCGGCGGCGGCCTGCGAGATCGCCTGGCGCGCCTTCGGCTTCAGCCGGAGCTTGAGGGACTCCAGGTCCTTGTCCTCGGCGAGCTTGCGGCGCCGCTCGTCGACGATCCGGAACGTGATCCTCAGATGGTCGGGGAGCCGGGACCAGTCGAAGTCGTCCGCCGTCAGCGGCACCCCGACCATCCGCTTGAGCTCGCGCGCCATGGTCAGGGTCAGCGGCTCCTGGAGCGGTACGGCCCGCTCCAGGAACTTCTGGGCGAAGTTCGGGGCGGGAACGTAGTTCCGCCGGATCGGCTTCGGGAGCGAACGGATCAGCTCCGTCACCACTTCCTCCCGCAGCCCCGGGATCTGCCAGTCGAAGCCCTCGTCCGTGACCTGGTTCAGGACCTGGAGCGGGACGTGGACGGTCACGCCGTCCGCGTCCGCGCCCGGCTCGAACTGATAGGTCACGCGGAACTTCAGCGGCCCCTGCCGCCAGGAGTCCGGGTAGTCGTCCTTCGTGACCTGGCCGGCCCGGTCGTTGATGAGCATCGAGCGCTCGAAGTCGAGGAGTTCGGGCTCCTCGTGGCGCTTGTGCTTCCACCAGGAGTCGAAGTGCGCCCCGGACACGACGTGCTCGGGCACCCGCTGGTCGTAGAAGTCGTACAGGGTCTCGTCGTCGACCAGGATGTCCCGGCGGCGGGCACGGTGCTCCAGCTCCTCGACCTCGGTGAGGAGCTTGCGGTTGTCGGCGAAGAACTTGTGGTGCGTACGCCAGTCGCCCTCGACGAGCGCGTTGCGGATGAACAGCTCGCGGCTGGCCTCCGGGTCGATCCGCCCGTAGTTCACCTTCCGCTGCGCCACGATCGGCACGCCGTACAGCGTGACCTTCTCGTACGCCATCACGGCGGACTGGTCCTTCTCCCAGTGCGGTTCGCTGTACGTCCGCTTGAGGAGATGGCCGGCCAGCGGTTCGACCCACTCCGGCTCGATGCGGGCGTTGACGCGGGCCCAGAGCCGCGAGGTCTCGACGAGCTCGGCGGACATCACGAAACGCGGGGGCTTCTTGAAGAGCGCCGAGCCCGGGAAGATCGCGAACTTGGCGTTGCGCGCGCCCAGGTACTCGTTCTTTCCCGTGCTCTTCCCGCTCTCCCCGCCGGTCTCCTTCACGTCCTTCATGCCGACGTGCGAGAGCAGACCGGCGAGCAGGGACACATGGACGCTCTGCTCGGGCGCGTCCTCCTCGTTGAGGTGGATGCCCATCTGCTTGGCGACGGTCCGCAGCTGGCTGTAGATGTCCTGCCACTCGCGGATGCGCAGGAAGTTCAGGTACTCCTGCTTGCACATCCGGCGGAACGCGGACGAACCGCGCTCCTTCTGCTGCTCGCGCACATAGCGCCACAGGTTGAGGAAGGCCAGGAAGTCGGACGTCTCGTCCTTGAAGCGGGCGTGCTGCTGGTCGGCCTGCGCCTGCTTCTCGGACGGCCGCTCGCGCGGGTCCTGGATGGAGAGCGCGGCCGCGATCACCATGACCTCTCGGGCACAGCCGTTCTTGTCGGCCTCCAGGACCATCCGGGCGAGCCGGGGATCGACGGGCAGCTGGGCGAGCTTGCGGCCGGTCGGCGTGAGCCGCTTGCGGGCGTCCTTCTCGGTCGGGTCCAGCGCGTTCAGCTCCTGTAGGAGCTGGACGCCGTCGCGGATGTTGCGGTGGTCCGGCGGGTCGATGAACGGGAACTTCTCGATGTCGCCGAGGCCGGCCGCGGTCATCTGGAGGATGACGGAGGCGAGGTTCGTACGGAGGATCTCGGCGTCGGTGAACTCCGGGCGGGCGAGGAAGTCGTCCTCGGAGTACAGCCGGACGCAGATGCCGTCGGACGTACGGCCGCAGCGGCCCTTGCGCTGGTTGGCGCTGGCCTGCGAGACGGGCTCGATGGGCAGCCGCTGCACCTTCGTGCGGTGGCTGTACCGCGAGATGCGCGCCGTGCCCGGGTCGATCACGTACTTGATGCCCGGGACGGTCAGCGAGGTCTCGGCGACGTTGGTCGCGAGAACGATCCTGCGCCCGGTGTGCGCCTGGAAGACCCGGTGCTGCTCGGCGTGCGACAGCCGGGCGTACAGGGGCAGTACCTCAGTGAAGCGGTAGTTCTTCTTCGTCAGCGCGTCGGCCGTGTCGCGGATCTCGCGCTCGCCCGACAGGAAGACGAGGATGTCGCCCTTGCCCTCGGCCTGGAGTTCCTCGACGGCGTCGCAGATCGCGGTGATCTGGTCGCGGTCCGCGTCCTCGGAGTCCTCCTCCAGGAGCGGGCGGTAGCGCACCTCCACGGGATACGTCCGTCCGCTGACCTCGACGATCGGGGCGTCGCCGAAGTGCCGGGAGAAACGCTCCGGGTCGATGGTCGCGGAGGTGATCACGACCTTGAGGTCGGGGCGCTTGGGCAGCAGCTGGGCGAGGTAGCCGAGCAGGAAGTCGATGTTGAGGGACCGCTCGTGGGCCTCGTCGATGATGATCGTGTCGTACGCGCGCAGCTCGCGGTCCGTCTGGACCTCGGCGAGCAGGATGCCGTCCGTCATGAGCTTCACGAAGGTGGCGTCCGGGTTCACCTGGTCGGTGAAGCGGACCTTCCAGCCGACGGCCTCGCCGAGCGGCGTGTCCAACTCGTCCGCGACCCGCTCGGCGACGGTACGGGCGGCGATACGACGGGGCTGGGTGTGCCCGATCATGCCGCGGACGCCACGGCCCAGCTCCATGCAGATCTTCGGGATCTGGGTGGTCTTGCCGGACCCGGTCTCACCGGCGACGATCACCACCTGGTGGTCGCGGATGGCCTCCGCGATCACGTCCTTCTTCTGGCTGACCGGCAGTTGCTCGGGATACGTGATGGCGGGCACGCGGGCGCGGCGCTCGGCCATGCGGACCTCGCCCCTGGCGACCTCCGCCTCGATCTCGGCGAACACGGCGGAGCGGGCCTCGGGCTTGTGGATCTTGCGAGCGCCTTCGAGCCTGCGCCCGAGCCGGTGCGCGTCGCGCAGGGACAGCTGGGCCAGACGGGCGGCGAGATCGCCGAGGGCGGGGGCGGGGTGCGTAGACATACGCGGTCCAGGATCTCACCTCGGGCAAAGAAGGGGCGAACCCTTTTGGGCCCGCCCCCTCGCCGCCGCACGGTGCCGTGCGGGCCGTGCCGTCAGGACACCATGTCCTGGGAGAAATAGGTGTTCCTCTTGTCCGTGCCGCCGAGGGTGCGGTAACTGAAGGACACCAGGCCCTTGGTGGTGGGGGCCGAACCGCCGGACGGGAAGTACCAGACGTTGCCGACGTCCTGGTTCTCGAACTCCGTACCCACCACGAGCTCGCTGCGGCCGTCCCGGTTCATGTCGGTGAGCAGCAGAGTGCTCCCCCACCTGTCGTAGTACTCGTTCGCGCCCGGCACGCCGGGGGAGTTCTGGTTGTAGGCGATGGCGCCGGTGGTGGTCAGGCCCTTCGCGGAGCCGCGCAGCACCGTCACCCCGCCGGTCGTCGAGACTCCGGAGATGCTCTCCTGCTGGGAGCTGACCGCGACGTCCGCGTAGCCGTCGTGGTCGATGTCACCGGCGGCGAGGGCGAAGCCGAAGCGGTCGTACTTCTCGCCCACACCCGGGACGCCCGGCGTGTCCTGGCTGATCCGCACCGCCGGGCGGGTGGTGCTCAGGCCGGTGGCGCTGCCGTAGTTGACGATGATGGAACCGCCCACCACGCCCGTGGGGTTGTAGCCCTCCAGGTAACCGCCCAGGATCACGTCGCCGAAGCCGTCCCCGTCCACGTCGCCGATCGTCGCGCTCGCGCCCAGACCCGAGACCCGGCGCGAGCTGTGCGGCCCGTCGGGTGAACCGAGCACCAGGACCGCCCCGGCGTAGTACCCCTCCTTCGGAGGCGTCCGGTGGATCGAACCGAGCAGGATGAGGTCGGTCGCGCCGTCGCCGTTCACCTCGCCCGCGACCATGCTCTGGCCCCCGAAGTCGGCGTCGATGTCCTGGTACGAGTACGAGTCGACCGCGGCCGGTTTGCCGGCCCGGGAGAACGGGCCCCTGGCGATGTAATACCCGGCGTAGTCGTAGGGGGACGCGAGGTCCTCGTGCCCGTCCCCGTCGAAGTCCCCGGCGACCATCTTGGTGCCCACCCACCCGCCCGGCCGGCTGTCGGCCAGCAAGGTGCCGCCGGACAGACCGCGCGCGCCGCCCCACACGACGACGGACGGCTTGGCGTAGACCGTGATCAAGAGGTCGTCGTAGCCGTCGCCGTCCAGGTCACCCGGGGTGACGTCCGCGGCGAAACCCGTCGCCGTGGCCATCGAGGCGGGGATGCCGGGGGAGTCCTTGGTGATCCTGACCTTCCGCGCGGTGCTGAGTCCGCCCGGTCCTCCGTAGAGCACGGACGCCGCGCCGCCTCCGGTGACCACCATGTCCCCGTAGCCGTCGCCGTTGAAATCGACCCGTGGTGCCGTCACCGGTGCGGCGGCGGCCTCGGTCGGATCGCCCACGCCGATGGCGGTGATCCCGGCGACCAGCGACGTGACCAGTCCGGCCGCCAACCAGGTTCTCCGCATACCCACTCCCTTTTCACCAGGTCGTGTCGGCGGATGTACCGCACGTCCCGCCACACGAGATCCATGAGTGGGGCGGAAGGTTGTACGGATGCGGCACCGGGGCCGCGCTCCAGGGGCCGGCGCCGGTCCCTGAAGCCGCAGGTGGGACACGTCGGGCGGGTATGTGTCACCGCGTCGAGGCGCGGAACCCGGTCCGGCCGCCCCGCCGCGGCACGCGCGGGTCCCGGGCCCGCCACCGGCCCCGGGCTACTCCTGGGGTTGCCGCTGTTCCCGGGCGGCGTCCGGGGAGGCCGCCGGTGCCGGGACCGCCGCTGAGGCCGCGGTTGTTCCCGGGACCTTTCCCGGGGCCGCCGCCGCTGCCGGGACCGCCGCGGGGGCGGGGGCGGGGGCCTGCGGTTGCGCCATGGCCCTGGCCGTGTTCGAGACCGCCTTGATGCCCAGGTAGGCCGTGGTCGTGCTGCTCACCGCCGTGAAGGCGGAGGTCAGCACGCCGACGGCCACCGCCTTGTCGCCGTTGAGCTGCCAGACCCCGAAGACCGCGACACCGACGACCGCGAGGTTGCTCATGACGACCGCCGTCAGCCCGTAGCGGGCGCGGTAGCGCTCCAGATCCAGCTCGCGCACCGGTCTCGACCTGTCACCGTTCGACACCACTCGTTCCCCCGTCCGAGACATGGCGTCCGCGCCGTCGCGTCCGCGGGCCAGAACGTAGCGCCCTGCATGTGCCGTGCCAAGTCGAGGACGGGCCGGGCGGGACACCGGTGTCGCGTGCGGGCCGGACGGCTTCGACGCATACGAGAAAGGCCCCGATCCGAAGATCGAGGCCTTTGCTGTGGCTGGGGCCGGGGTCGAACCGGCGACCTATCGCTTTTCAGGCGATCGCTCGTACCAACTGAGCTACCCAGCCACGAGGTTTCCGGGGAAACCTCAGCGGTCCTGACGGGATTTGAACCCGCGGCCTCCACCTTGACAGGGTGGCGAGCACTCCAAACTGCTCCACAGGACCAAGCTGTTGCGTGCGACGCGTGAACAGTGTCGCACACGGTGTTGCGTGCCCCCAACGGGATTCGAACCCGTGCTACCGCCTTGAAAGGGCGGCGTCCTAGGCCGCTAGACGATGAGGGCTATCGGCCCGCCTGGGCGCTTCTCAGCGCGTCGGGGACGTCATGAGCATATGGGATGGCGAGGGGTATCGCCAAAACGGTTTACGGGGAGGTCCCGGAGGGGCCCGGGGAGGGGGGTGGGGAGGGGCTCCGGGAGGTGGTGGGCGACGGGGTCGCGCCGGGCTGGTTCTCCTTCGGCAGATGCCGGCTGACCTCGGCCGTCGTCTGGCCCAGACCGCCCAGCCTGATCTCGTCCCAGGCCTGGAGCCGGTGGGTGTCCCGGTCCATGTAGAGGACGGAGGCCTCGATCGGGTCGGGGTACGCGCCCTCGACCGCGCGCAGCCCGCTGCCGCCCGTCGAACCCTCGACGCGCAGCCGTGTGCCGTGCTGCATGACCTCCGTCTCCTCGTGGTGCAGATGGCCGGCCAGCACCATCGGCACCTCGCCGTCCGTCCCGCGGGCCGCCGAGGGCTCATGGGCGACGGCGATGTCGACCGGGGTGCCCGCGGCGCGCTGGTCCCGCAGGGCCGAGGCCAGCCGGGCGCCGGCGAGATCCTCCGCCGCGTCGCCGCCCGGCGCGGTCGAGCGGTCCGGGGTGAACCGGGGGTCGCCGATGCCGGCGAAGCGCAGGCCCGCGACGGTGGCCGCCCGGCCGTCGTCGAGGACGTGCACGTTCTTCACGTGCTCCAGATAGCGCTGGGTCTCGCGCGAGTCGTGGTTGCCGCGGACCCAGACGTACGGGGCGCCCAGGTCCCGGATCGGGTCCAGGAAGCCGTTCTCGGCCGCCGACCCGTGGTCCATGGTGTCGCCGGAGTCGACGATCACGTTGATCGCGTACTGCTTCACGAGCGAGGCGATGATCTTCCAGCTCGCCGGGTTGAGGTGGATGTCGGAGACGTGCAGGACCCGGATCGTGGTCGGGTCGGGCTCGTAGCCGGGGAGGGTGGACGTGACGTCGTACAGCTTCGTCACGTTCGTCACCAGGCGCGCCAACTCCTTCTGGTAGACGTCGAATTCGCTGACGATGCTGCGGGCGTCGCCGACCAGGGAGGGTGCGGAGGCGAGGAGCCCGGAGTACTTCGGCTCCAGGACCGAATTGGGGTTCCAGGTGGCGAACGCGGTCGCCCCCGAGGCGGCCAGCAGGGCGAGGGCGAGACCGCCCGCGGTGAGGGCGCGGCGCGGGCGCCGGTAGACCGCGAGACCGAGGGCGGTCGCGCCGGCGACCACCGCGATGCAGGAGCGGACGGCCAGGTCGAGGGTGCCGTGCTCGACGTCCCTGGTGACCTCGTCCTGGAGGCCGGAGAGCCGCTCCGGGTGGTCGACGAGGGCCTGGGCGCGCTCCGGGTCGAGCCGGTCCACGTCCACGTCGAGGCGCAGCGGGGCCGAGTGGCTGTGCAGTTCCAGTGCGCCGAGCGGGGAGATGTTGATCTTCGTGCCGCCGGTGAGGGAGGGTCGCAGGGTCATGGTGGTGTTCATGGGGCCGACCGGGGCACGGACGTCGCCCACGACCAGCAGTCCCAGCCAGGCGCCGAGCAGCACCACGCAGAGAAGTCCGAGGGCGCGGGCGTACGGGTTCGGCCGGGCGGCGAGTTCGAGAACCGGGCCCTTGCGGTGGCCGTGACGGTGGCGGGTGAGCGCGTGCCGCGCCCGGCGGACGCGGTCGGTCATGCGGCGGACGGTGGCGGTTGCGGCAACGAGGACGCGGGCCATTGGTCCCGTATGCCCAGGGCTGGGGCGGATATGCGGGAGTTCCGCCGCCCTCGCGGGACGCGCGGGTTCGCGCTCGGCCGCGGACCGGCTCGTGCTCCGGTCAGCCCCAGCCCAGTTCGTGCAGCCGCTCGTCGTCGATGCCGAAGTGGTGGGCGATCTCGTGGATCACGGTCACCGCGACCTCGTGGACCACGGCGTCCGGGGTCTCGCACATGCGCAGCGTGGGGCCCATGTAGATCGAGATGCGGTCGGGGAGCACCCCGGCGTACCACTCGCCGCGGTCGGTGAGCGGGGTGCCCTCGTAGAGGCCCAGCAGCTCGGGGTCGTCCGCCGGAGGCTCGTCCTCGACGAAGACGGCGACGTTGTCCATGACCCGGGTCAGCTCGGGCGGGATCCGGTCGAGCGCCTGGCTCACGAGCTCTTCGAAGGTTTCGCGCGTCATCTCCAGCACAAGGCCATTGTCGGGGACGGCACGCTCCGGGCGGCGTACGACGGAGACCCGGGTGGGCCGGATCCGGTGGAGGGGAAACCGGCAGCCTGCCCCACATGGGGTGTCTCGTACCAGTTCCAGAGTGTTCTGTCGAATTACCTCGTATTGTCCGGCGATAGTGCGGGCATGACACGCACCTCATCCCCGACGCGTCCGAGTGCGCGTGCGCGCGCCCGCGGGGCCCTCCTCTGCGCCGCGCTCCTCGCCGTCACGGTCCAGACCGCCGCCGCCGCACCGGCGTTCGCCGGGGGGCCCGGACGTGATGGCAAAAGCGACTGTGTGAGGACCGCGAGACCTCTCGACGGCGAGGCCCGCGAGGTTCTCGACATCACCCGCAAGGCCAAGGCCGAACTCCATCTGAAGTCGGTGGAGTTGAAGGTCACCAGCGAAGGCCGCGAGGTTCTCACCGACGCGCTCGGCGAGTCCATGACCGGTGTCCCGGCCCAGCCCGACATGCACTTCCGCGCCGGTTCCGTGGCCTTCTCCTACGTCGGCACGGCCCTCCTCCAGCTCGTCCAGGAGGGGAAGGTCCGCCTCGACGACACCGTGGAACGCTGGCTGCCCACGCTGCCCAAGGCGAACACGATCACCCTGCGGATGCTGGCCACCAACACCACCGGGCTGCACGACTACGTCACCGACCCGGCCTTCCTGGCCGAACTGGAGGCCCACCCGTTCCGTCAGTGGACCCCGAACCAACTGCTCGCGTACCCCTACAGCCACCCGTTCTGGTACGAACCGGGCACCAACTGGAGCTATTCGCACGCCAATTACCTGCTGCTGATCCAGGCACTGGAGAAGATCACCGGCACCCGGATCGACAGGTTCCTGAGACAGCGGGTCACCGGTCCACTGGGCCTCGACAACACCCGGAACAACTTCACCCCCGACATCCCGCGTCCGGCCCTGCACGCCTTCACGTCCGAGCGCGGCCTGTACGAGGAGTCCACGTTCTGGAACCCGTCGTGGACCACCGCGCCCGGCGCGGTCATCACCACGCACGTCTGTGACCTGGCCCGCTCCGCGGCGGCCATCGGCGGCGGCGAGCTCCTCTCCCACCGCTCCTACCGCACCCTGCTCAACCCGGGGACGGTCGGCCTCGGCCACGCGACCGCCACCTGTCCGGCCACGGTCTGCCTGGAGCAGACCGAGGCCAAGCACTTCGGGCTCGGCGTCATCGTGATCAACGGATGGGTCCTGCAGAACCCGTCGTTCTCGGGCTACGCGGCGATCCAGGCGTATCTCCCGTCCGACCGTCTCGCCATCGCGGTCAACGCCACCAAGACCAAGGACACGCCCGAGGGCAACATGGCCGAGGTGGTCGCCCAGCGCATCGCGGCCGCGCTCGCCCCGGAGACCCCGCTGGCGATCGGCTGACCCCTCGGTCGGCCCGCGGCACCTCCCGGATCACCCCCCGCCGCGCGGGAGGAACGCGCTCTTCGCACGCCCCCGGGCCCGGTTGGGCCCGGGGCGCGCGTGTCTTCTTGCGGGCGGCGGGAGTTGGACGGGGAGAACTCCCGTCTCTCCCCACGCTCCCGGCTTCTCCAGAGCGGGGGACACCCCGTTCGGAGGTGGCCGCCCGTGCGCGCCTTGTACGTACCCGTCCGTCTGGCGGCCACGGTCATGGCCGTGGCCGCCGCCGCCGGTTGCATGAGCGTCGGCGACGACGCGGGGCGCCCGGGGCCCTCGCACTCGGCCGGGCGCCGAGCCGGCGAGGCGCCCGGTGGCGGCACAGAGGTGGGCGGCGGCGGAGCCGGGTCGTACGGCGGGAAGAGCGGAAAGGCCGGCAAGGGCGGCAAGGCCCCGGCGAAGCCGGGGGAGTCCGCGTCCGACGGGGCCTCGGCGTCGGCGTCCCCGGGCGCGAAGCCGTCCGCGGAGGCGACGGAGAAGGGCGGGGGGCCGGCCACGGACTCCGCGCCGCCGGGCGGCCGGCCGAGTCCCACCCGTGAGACGACGGAGCCGACCCCCGAGCCTCCGCCCGTCTCGTCGCCGCCGGCGCCCGACCCCGGCTCGGCGGAGCCGTCGTCGTCGGCGCACGAGCAGCCGGTGACACAACTGGTCCAGCGGGAGCCGGCCCCCGAAGCGGGCTCACCCGTGTAGCGCGGCCGGGGGCGAGGCGGGCGGGGCGGCACGAGGGCGCCGGTGTCGGTCCTCGTGGAGGTGGCCGGAGGCGCCGGACGTGGTGGATGTGGCGGGGTTCACGGGGATCGAGGCCGTGGATGTGGCCCGTTCAACAGCGCGGTCGGCGCGGCCGAGGTAGCTTTGTTGAAGCGAGCAGGTGGCCAAGAACGCACCCCCACCTGGTCGTATGAGGCTCAGTTTGCCTTCATGAGGGAAGGGTGCGTATGGTAGTAGATCGTTTGATCCCATTTGCCCGGCGCCGCCGCAGAGAGCGCCGCGTGGCGCGTACTCTCCCTTGCCGTGGCCGGACCGCATAGAGGCGGTCGTTTGCGACTTCACGGAGTTTGGGCGCGTGCCGAAGAACTCCGGAAGGTTCGCATTTCGCATGTCTGTTTCCAGTACTGATCACGTCGTCGTGCCCGAGAACAACGAGAACAACGACGCGGTCGACGCCGTCGAGGTCATCGAGACCGCCGAGCTCATCGAGGCCGTCGAGGCCGTCGAGTCCGCCCCCGAGATGACCTTCGAGGACCTCGGTCTCCCCGAGGGCATCGTCCGCAAGCTCGCGCAGAACGGCGTGACCAGCCCCTTCCCGATCCAGGCCGCGACCATCCCGGACGCCCTGGCCGGCAAGGACATCCTCGGCCGTGGCCGCACCGGCTCCGGCAAGACCCTCTCCTTCGGTCTGCCGACCCTCGCGCAGCTCGCCGGCGGTCACACCGAGAAGAAGAAGCCGCGCGCCGTCATCCTCACGCCGACCCGTGAGCTGGCCATGCAGGTCGCCGACGCGCTGCAGCCCTACGGCGACGTCCTCGGCCTGAAGATGAAGGTCGTCTGCGGCGGTACGTCGATGGGCAACCAGATCTACGCCCTGGAGCGCGGCGTCGACGTCCTCGTCGCCACCCCCGGCCGTCTGCGCGACATCATCAACCGCGGCGCCTGCTCGCTGGAGAACACCCAGATCGCCGTCCTCGACGAGGCCGACCAGATGTCGGACCTGGGCTTCCTGCCCGAGGTCACCGAGCTGCTCGACCAGATCCCGGCCGGCGGCCAGCGCATGCTGTTCTCGGCCACGATGGAGAACGAGATCTCCACGCTGGTCAAGCGCTACCTGACCAACCCGGTCACGCACGAGGTCGACAGCGCCCAGGGCAACGTCACGACCATGTCGCACCACATCCTCATCGTGAAGCCCAAGGACAAGGCGCCGGTCACCGCCGCGATCGCCTCCCGCAAGGGCCGCACGATCATCTTCGTCCGCACCCAGCTGGGCGCCGACCGCATCGCCGAGCAGCTGCGCGACGCCGGTGTGAAGGCCGACGCGCTGCACGGCGGCATGACGCAGGGCGCCCGTACGCGGACGCTGGCCGACTTCAAGGACGGTTACGTCAACGCGCTCGTCGCGACCGACGTCGCCGCCCGCGGTATCCACGTCGACGGCATCGACCTGGTCCTGAACGTGGACCCGGCCGGTGACCACAAGGACTACCTGCACCGCTCCGGCCGTACCGCTCGCGCGGGCCGCTCCGGCACCGTCGTGTCGCTGTCGCTGCCGCACCAGCGCCGCCAGATCTTCCGGCTGATGGAGGACGCGGGCGTCGACGCCGCGCGTCACATCATCAACTCGGGCACGGCCTTCGAGCCCGAGGTCGCCGAGATCACCGGCGCCCGCTCGATGACCGAGGTCCAGGCCCAGTCCGCGGGCGACGCCGCCCAGCAGGCCGAGCGTGAGGTCACCCAGCTCACCAAGGAGCTGGAGCGCGCGCAGCGCCGTGCCGCCGAGCTGCGTGGTGAGGCCGACCGTCTGGTCGCCCGTGCCGCGCGTGAGCGGGGCGAGGACCCGGAGGTGGCCGTCGCCGCTGCGGCCGAGGCCGCCGCCGAGGTCGTCGTCGAGGCCCCGGCCGCCGAGGCCGTCGCCTCCGAGCCGGCCGAGCGTCCCGCGTACGAGCCGCGTCAGCGCCGCGACGAGCGGGGCAACTACGAGCGCCGTGACAACGACCGTGGCGGCTTCCGCCGTGACGACAACCGTGGTGGCGGCTTCAACCGCGACGACCGCGGCGGCCGTCGTGACGACAACCGTGGCGGTGGCTTCAACCGCGACAACCGCAGCGGTGGTGGCTTCAACCGTGACGACCGTGGCGGCCGTTCCTTCGAGCGTCGTGACGACAACCGCAGCGGTGGTGGCTTCAACCGCGATGACCGTGGCGGCCGTTCCTTCGAGCGTCGTGACGACAACCGTGGCGGTGGCTTCAACCGCGACAACCGCAGCGGTGGCGGCTTCAACCGTGACGACCGCGGTGGCGACCGTGGTGGCTTCAACCGCGACAACCGCAGCGGGGGTGGCTTCAACCGTGACGACCGTGGCGGCCGTTCCTTCGAGCGTCGTGACGACAACCGTGGCGGTGGCTTCAACCGCGATGACCGTGGCGGCCGTTCCTTCGAGCGTCGTGACGACAACCGCGGTGCTGCCGGCCACCGGGGCAGCGACCGTCCCTTCAACCGTGACCGTCAGGGCGACCGTCCCGCGGGCGGCAGCTTCCGCTCCGGCCACGACCGTCCGACCGGCCGTCGTGACGACCACCGCACGACCGGCACCGGCACCGCTCCCGGTTCGTTCCGCCGTGACGAGAAGCCGCGCTGGAAGCGCAACGGCTGATCCAGCCTGACGTGAACCATCGAAGGGCCCGTACGACTCCGGTCGTACGGGCCCTTCGCGTTGCCCCGGTCGACCCGCCGGCCTCCCGGCGGGGCCACGGGGAGGGCGCGTTCGCGGCGGAGGTCACCGGCCGCGGGTGAAGATCGAGAGCGGCCGGCAGGGCGGCAAGGGCATTTTCTGGCCACTTTGCTGCCCGCTCCAGGGCATGTCATGCCCCCGGCGAGGGAATCGCTGGGGGCATGACAGATGACGCCAGAGCCACTGGGCTGTCGGACGAAGAGCGGCTGGCCCAGCTCGGCTACACACAGGTACTCGCCCGCCGCATGTCGGCGTTCTCCAACTACGCGGTCTCGTTCACGATCATCTCGGTCCTGTCGGGCTGTCTGACGCTGTATCTGTTCGGCATGAACACCGGCGGTCCCGCCGTGATCACCTGGGGCTGGGTCGCGGTCGGCCTGATGACGCTGTTCGTCGGGCTAGCGATGGCCGAGATCTGTTCGGCCTACCCGACCTCCGCCGGGCTGTACTTCTGGGCCCACCGGCTCGCTCCGGAGCGCAGCGCGGCCGCCTGGGCGTGGTTCACGGGCTGGTTCAACGTCCTCGGCCAGGTGGCGGTGACCGCGGGCATCGACTTCGGCGCCGCGTCCTTCCTCGGCGCCTATCTGAACCTCCAGTTCGACTTCGCGGTGACACCGGGCCGCACGGTCCTCCTGTTCGCGGGAATCCTGATCCTGCACGGTCTCCTCAACACCTTCGGCGTGGGGATCGTCGCCCTGCTCAACAGCATCAGCGTGTGGTGGCACGTCATCGGTGTCGCCGTCATCGTCGGCGCGCTGACCTTCGTACCGGACCACCACCAGTCGGTGGACTTCGTGTTCACGAAGTTCGTGAACAACACGGGCTGGGGCAGCGGGGTCTACGTCGTCCTCATCGGACTCCTCATGGCCCAGTACACGTTCACCGGGTACGACGCCTCCGCCCATATGACGGAGGAGACCCACGACGCCTCCACGGCCGGCCCGAAGGGCATCGTGCGGTCCATCTGGACCTCGTGGATCGCCGGATTCGTCCTGCTCCTCGGCTTCAACTTCGCCATCCAGTCGTACGACAAGGAGCTCGGCTCCGCGACGGGCGCGCCCCCGGCGCAGATCCTGCTGGACGCGCTCGGCGCGACCTCCGGGAAGCTCCTGCTGCTGGTCGTGATCGGGGCCCAGCTGTTCTGCGGAATGGCGTCGGTGACCGCCAACAGCCGCATGATCTACGCCTTCTCGCGCGACGGCGCGCTGCCGTTCTCCAAGGTGTGGCACACGGTGAACCCGCGCACGCGGACCCCCGTGGCGGCGGTCTGGCTGGCCGCGCTGGGCGCCCTGGCGCTCGGCCTGCCGTACCTGATCAACTACGCGGCCTACGCGGCCGTGACGTCGATCGCGGTGATCGGCCTCTACGTCGCGTACGTCATCCCGACGCTGCTGCGGGTGCGCAAGGGGGACGCCTTCGAGCGAGGACCCTGGCACCTGGGCCGCTGGTCCCGCCCCGTTGGGGTGATCGCGGTCGTCTGGGTGGCCGTCATCACGATCCTGTTCATGCTGCCCCAGGTCTCCCCGGTCACCTGGGAGACGTTCAACTACGCCCCGATCGCGGTCCTTGCCGTCCTGGGCTTCGCCGCGGCCTGGTGGCTGGCCTCGGCCCGTCACTGGTTCCTCAACCCCGAGCACCGGCGCACGATCGCCCGTGAGGCCGCCCGCAAGGGTGCGCCCGAACCGGTCGATCCCTGACCTTGTGCGCTTTTGGCGTGGCCGGGCCCCGATACCCGATCGGAGCCCCGGCCGCGTCCCGCTATGCTCAGGGATGCATCGGCGCGGGCCGGTGCGCCGTACCGGGCGTTGTCCGGGACGGGGACCCTTAGCTCAATTGGCAGAGCAGTGGACTTTTAATCCATTGGTTGTGGGTTCGAGTCCCACAGGGTCTACCACTGCGGGGGAGGGGAAAACCCCTCTGGCCTGCTGGGCAGCGCCCGGGGCGGCTTCGGCCGGCTCGGGCGCTGTCTCGTTTCCCGGACCCTCGCGTGCGCGACGCGCGAGCGGAGGTGTCCATGGCCCGCGGATCGGCCGGTCCCCGTACATAGCGGATCGGCCGGTCCCCGTACATAGGGGAGTCGGCGGAGGTCCTCTCCGCCGGCGAAGACCCTCAAGGGAAGCTCTGGAACGCCTTTATCGGCGTGCCCCTGCCAGCGTCGGGGGGCTAGGTTCACCCGTGATGACCGCCTTGCTCGGGGCACGGGGCTCTGCTGAGAAGGCGGGATCGGAAGGGACCTGCCGTGAAGACGTCCACGTGCGCCTACCGTCGTACCGGGACTGATCCGATACTCGGAATCGCCGGCGTGCACCGCCTGACGGACCGGGAGAAGGAAGTGTTCCTCCTGCTGGCCACGGGCCTGGCCAACCGTCAGCTCGCACTGGAACTGCGGATCGCCGAGCGGACGGTGAAGGCCCACGTCGCGCGGATCGTGGAGAAGCTGGGGCAGCAGACACGACCGCAGGCCGCGGTGCTGGCCGCCCTCGCTCACGACGCCCTGTGCGCCGACGCGGACTGTGCCAACCGGCAGGAGCCGGCGCTGTCGGCTCTCGCCGTCACCTGAGACGACGACCGCGACCACCGCGACGGTCGGGGCGTCCCGGGGAGCTGGTGCTCACCTCGCGCCTGGGGCGGCGGCCGCCCGGCGCCGGCTCCAGGAGTACGTCACGCGCCGAAGGCGCTGATGACGGCGACAACGGAGAGCACGCCGACAGAGCCGCCGATGAGACCGATGAGGGACTGCTTGCGGTGGACCTTGCGCGTGATTCCGAGGATTCCGAAGGTCACGGCGAGGAGTCCGGTGAGGAGAGGGATCGCGAGTCCGACGAATGCGATCAGCGCCGCGGCGGCGGTGGAGGCGATGCCGAGAACCAGTGCGACGGGCCCGTAGGCGGAGGCGGCGGTGTCTGCGGTGTCGGCGGGGCCGGTGGCCATGCTGTACTCCTCGGTCTTCGGCATCGGAGTCATCGTGCGCGGGGGGACAGCGAATCCCGCACACCTCATGATGGCACTGCTCGCGCGGGCTCCGGTGCGCAAAGCGCGTCCGGCCGTCGGAGGAGGGGCATCGGGGGCAATGCCACCCCGACTCAAAAAGTGCCGAAGCGGACATCGCGTTCCATTCGGAAGGAATTTCGCCGTACCCCCTGACTTCGTGAACCGTCGAAGCGCTGACGGGATTGCCCAAAGAGGCAATATCGCGGGGCGGCCGGTTCTCTTTAGAGTCGGAGATCCGGAAGACCGTGCACAGCAGGGGGAATTTTATGAGGTTGACTCGCTCCGCCACAAAAGCAAGTTCCTTGGCCGTACTGCCGCTCGCGCTCCTGGCCGCCGGATTTCCGGCATCAGCCTCCCCCGGGAGCGACGCTGCCCCCAGGTCTCGTGAATTCTCCATATCCGCTCTGGGGTTACCGGGCCTGACCGACGTGACCGGAGCGGGCGCACGGACCGCCGAGGGGAAGGCCCTGAAGGCCCAGGGGTTCAGCGTCATGCGGGCGGCGTCGGGCGCGACGGCGGTCGTGGACCGCTCCATGGCCGATCAGGGGATCGTCGCCGCCGCGGGCCGGTCCTTCGTGGACCTCTCGTGGAAGGGCTACGCGAAGGACGCCAGGTACGTCGTCACCCGGAACGACAAGACGGTCGCCACCCTCGCTCCGGGGGCGAACACCTTCCATGACACCTCGGTGACCTCGGGCGGCGACTACCAGTACGTCGTCGCGCCCGTACTGCCGAAGGGCGGAGACGCCAAGGCCCGCAAGTGGGGCATGAAGGTCGTGGTCCCCTCCGCGTCCCCGGGGAAGACGCCTCTCGCCGCGCTGCGCGAACAGGCCGTGTCGCGGGCCGAAGCCGCGGCGGCTGCCAGCACGACCACCCTGACCTGGGTGACCTTCATCCCGCAGAAGCGCATCGACGCCCCGCCCGCCGGCTGTGACTACGGGAGGGGCTACCAGTTCGCCGGTGACGGCCATTCCGATTTCAACTGGAGGTCGTCGCAGTACCGCACCGCCCTGAACGCCGTGATCACCTGGAGTTCGAAGTCGGTCGCGGGATACAAGAGCGTCCACGCGAGCCACGTCTACAAGAAGAGCACCGGCAGGCTGGTCGCCACCAAGACCGCGTCGTCGGGGAACATGGTCGCCAAGAAGTTGGGTTCCGGAGGAAATTACGTGGACGTCCGGATGGTGACGCACGCGTCCAATCCGTTCTGTCACGTGGGTGCGATCGACGGTGCCTTTTCGATGCATCTGACGAAGAGCGGGAATTGGTCCATCATTTCCGGGACGCACCGGCTGATGCCGAACCACTACGTCTACATCTACAACGGCGGCAGGGTCACCAACGTCTACACGCGCAAGTACGCGAGCCCCGCGTGCCTGATCGGTTCCGCTGCCTGCCCGGTCGCGGACCTCACCGGCTACTACGGCTCGTTCTCGTAGCCGGGAGCGCCGGCCGGTGACCGTGCCGGCCGGACCGAAGGCTCACATTTGAACACGTTCAGTTTTCTGCGCTAGGCTCCCCCCGACACACGCGGGGGGAGCCTGATGAAGATAGTGATCCCGGGGGGAACCGGGCAGGTCGGCGCGATACTGAACCGCGCGTTGACCGCCGAGGGCCATGAGGTCGTGGTCCTGACCAGGCGGCCGGTGCGCGACGGTGAAGTCCTCTGGGACGGCGAGACCCCGGGGCCCTGGGCAGAGACGATCGACGGCAGTGATGTCGTGGTCAACCTGGCCGGGCGCAGCGTCAGCTGCCGCTATACCGCGGCGAATCTGCGGGCCATGATGGACTCGCGCGTACGCTCCACCGAAGTCGTGGGTGAGGCGATCGCGGCCGCGGCCCGGCCTCCCCGGGTCTGGCTGCAGATGAGCACCGCCACCGTCTACGCCCACCGCTTCGACGCACCCAACGACGAGGCGACCGGCGTGCTCGGCGGCACCGAACCCGGCGTGCCGGGCTACTGGGCCTACAGCGTCGAGATCGCCAAGGCCTGGGAACGGGCGCAGGAGCAGGCGGAAACCCCGAACACCCGCAAGGTCGCCCTTCGCTCGGCGATGGTGATGAGCCCTGACCGCGGCGGTGTCTTCGACGTCCTGCTGCGGCTGGCGCGGCTCGGACTCGGCGGCCCGGTCGCGGGCGGCGAGCAGTACGTGTCCTGGATGCACGACCGCGACTTCGTTCGCGCGGTCGAGTTCCTGGCCGACCGGGACGACCTCGCCGGGCCGGTGAACCTCGCCGCTCCCGATCCGCTGCCCCAGCGCGCGTTCATGCGCGCGCTGCGGTCGGCGTGGGGTGTCCCGGCGGGCCTGCCCGCGACGAGGTGGATGGCCGAGGCCGGCGCGTTCGCGCTGCGGTCGGACACCGAACTCCTGTTGAAGAGCCGGCGTGTCGTTCCCGGCCGTCTGCTCGAAGCGGGCTTCGCCTTCGACCACGCCCGATGGCCGGAGGCCGCCGACGACCTCGTGCGGCGAGTGCGCGGCCTGCGCGTCGGGCGCCGGGGTGTCAGCCGGCCGAGAGCCCGCTGAGCTCCGTGATCTCCGTGAGTTCCGGCAGCGGGAGCGTGTGCTGGGTCTGGAGGACCTTGGCGCGCAGGTAGCGCACGTTGTGGGCGGTGGTGAAGACGCCCGTCGGGACCCGGCGGGAGACCGTGATGCCGAGTTCGCGGAGCTGTTCGGCCTTGTCCGGGTTGTTGGAGAGCAGGTCGAGGGAGTCGATGCCGAGGGCCCGGAGCATCTGGGCGGCCGCCGTGTAGTCGCGGTCGTCCTCGGGCAGCCCGAGGGCCGCGTTGGCGGCGTAGGTGTCGAGACCCTGGTCCTGGAGGGCGTACGCGTCGAGCTTGTTGTAGAGGCCGATGCCGCGGCCCTCCTGGCGCAGATACAGCAGGACTCCGCCCCGGTCGGCGATCTGCTCCACCGCCTCGCGCAGCTGGGGTCCGCAGTCGCAGCGGGCCGAACCGAAGACATCGCCGGTCAGGCACTCGGAGTGCAGCCGCACCAGCGGGTCGGCGCCGGGTTCGCCGAGGACGACGGCCAGGTGTTCCTTGCCGTCGTCGAGGCCGTGGAAGGTCACGAGTTCCGCGTCGACGGAGTAGCCGTCGCCGAACCGCAGGGGTACGCGGACGCGGGTGCGCACGGTGGCGGTGGGGTGGTCGCGCATGGTGTCTCTCCGTCCAGCGGGTTCGTACGAGATGGTGCTTCAGATTTGAAGCACTGCCTCGGAAGGGGAGACTACATCTGCTTCAAACTTCAAGCAATGGGGTTCACGTCCCCCTCGCGCCCCTCACGAGGAGCAGGAACGCCGCCGCCACGGCAGATCTTCCCCGGCGGCCCCGGAATTCCCGTCCTGGATCGCCCGGGTGATGGTTCCGCAGATCTCGTCCAGCTGCTCCACCTGCTCAGGCGTCAGATGGTCGAAGATCGCTGTTCGCACCGTCTCGACGTGTCCCGGCGCGACCCGCTCAAGGAGGGCCATGCCCTCGTCGGTGAGGACGGCCACGTGCCCGCGCTTGTCGGTGGGGCAGCCCTCCCGGCGCACGGTGCCGTCCTTCTCCAGCCTGGTCACCGCGTACGTCAGCCGGCTACGGGTGATCTTCTGGGCCTCGGCGAGGTCGGTCATCCGCAGCCGCCGGTCCGGCGCCTCGGACAATTTGGCCAGGATGGAGTAGTAAAGGTGTGGCATCCCCGCTTCCGCCTGCAGCCGGCGGTCGATGGCGTCCTCCAGGAGGGAGGCCGCGGAGAGGTACGAGCGCCAGGCGCGCTGTTCGGCGGCGGTCAGCCAGCGGGTCGTCATGAGACCAGTCTAGGTATTGTTTAAAATTTGAACCACTGCGCTCGAACTCACCGCGCGCGTGCGACCGGAGGATGCGTCCCGATGCCCCGTCCCTACGTCCTGCTGTCCGCCGCCGTCTCCCTCGACGGCTTCCTGGACGACACCGGCCCCGAGCGGCTGCTGCTCTCGGGCCCGGCCGACTTCGACCGGGTCGACGAGGTGCGGGCGTCCAGTGACGCGATCCTGGTGGGTGCGGGCACACTGCGCACGGACAATCCGCGGCTCCTGGTCAACTCCGCCGAACGACGTGCGGCCCGCGTCGCCGGCGGCCGCCCCGAGTACCCCCTGAAGGTCACCGTCAGCGGGTCCGGCGACCTCGACCCCGAGGCGCAGTTCTGGCACACGGGTGGCGAGAAGGTCGTCTACACGACGGACAACGGCGCGCTGCGGGCAGCGGCACTGCTGCACGGCCTCGTCGGCGTCGACGTCGTCCCGACCGGACCCGAACTCGACTGGCGCGTGCTGCTGGAACACCTTCACGACGTACGGGGTGTGCGCCGCCTCATGGTCGAAGGGGGCGGGAAGGTCCACACCCAGCTCGTGCGCGAGGGACTCGCCGACGAACTGCAGCTGGCCGTCGCCCCGCTCTTCGTCGGACAGCCGGACGCTCCGCGGCTGTTCGGGCCCGGGGCCTACCCCCTGGGCCGGCTGCGGCTCGTGGAGACACGGCCCGTCGGGGACGTCGTGCTCATCCGGTACGTGCCCACCGCGCCCGGCACCGGCCCGCTCGCCGTCGCGGCGGACCGGCGCTGGCTGGAGCTCGCCTGCGAGCTGGCGGCGCTCTGCCCGCCCTCGAAGACCGCGTTCAGTGTGGGCGCCGTGGTGGTCGCCGCCGACGGGACCGAGCTGGCCCGGGGCCACTCCCGCGAGGGCGACGACCCCGTCGTGCACGCCGAGGAGGCCGCCCTCGCCAAGATCGACCCGGCCGACCCGCGGCTGGCCGCCGCCACCGTCTACAGCAGCCTGGAACCGTGCGCCCACCGCGCCTCCCGGCCCGCGCCGTGCGCCCGGCTCATCCTCGACGCCGGTGTGCGGCGGGTCGTCACGGCCTGGCGCGAGCCCGACACCTTCGTCACGGACGCCGACGGGAACGGGCTCCTCGCCGCCGCGGGCGCCGCGGTCGTCGTCCTCCCCGAGTACGCGGACCGGGCCGAGGCCCCCAACCGGCATCTGCCGGGGCAGGCCTCCCTCGGTCCCGGACGTCGACCGGATGTCGTACGCGGCGGGCGAGGCGGGCGAGGCGGGCGAGGCGGGCGAGGCGGGTGAGGCGGGGTTCCCGCCGACGCCGCCGAAGGGGCGCGTTTAAACGCGTGTGCTTCGGGTCCCGCGGATGGCGTACACTGGTCTCAACGACGCGGGGTGGAGCAGCTCGGTAGCTCGCTGGGCTCATAACCCAGAGGTCGCAGGTTCAAATCCTGTCCCCGCTACTCAAGGCCAAGGGCCGGAACTCGGATTCACGAGTTCCGGCCCTTGGTGTTTTCCCACCCTCGGATGCGTCCCGAGATCCGTCCCCGGGTCCGGGCCCACAGGGTCCGCCCTCCGGCCGTTCCTCCGGGCAGGTTCCCCGCGGCGGCCGCACCGTCCCCCGGTCGGGCCACACCGGTCGCCCGCCGCCGCCGAAGCGGGTCTGCTGGACGGGTGGGGCAGCCGAGACGTGAGCAGCGAACCGGAGAACTCCATGACCGGTCCCACGGCCCGTCGGCCGGTGGCCCCGGGCCAGGGAGCGCCTCGCGACCCCCTGCGGCGGGAGCGGGCTTCCGCCGGATCTCCTTCGCGCGCGCCTTCGTCCGCGCCCTGCCCGCGCTGTTCGTCGTCGCCGCGATGGTCTACGACTACTTCACACCGTCGGAATTCACCGCGGCTCCCCTCTTCACGGCCGCGCCCCTGATCGCCGCGCCCCTCTACTCGCTGCGCGGCACCGTCCTCACCGGCGCCCTCGCCGTCGGTGCGGTGCTCGGGGTGCACTCCCTGCTCGGCATCGTGCTGCAGGTCGACGCGGTCACCGAGACGGTCACCGTGGCGACGGCCGCCGTTCTCGCCGTCCTCCTCAACATCGTCGTCCGGCGCGGTGACGAACGGCTCGCCTCCGTCCGGGAGATCGCCGAGTTCGCACAGCGTGCCGTGCTGCCCGAGCCCGCGGCGCGGATCGACGGCCTCGACGTCGCGGCCCGCTACGAGGCGGCACAGGAGGACGCGTTCATCGGCGGTGACCTGTACGCGGTGCAGGACTCCCCGTACGGCGTGCGGCTGATCGTCGGGGACGTACGGGGCAAGGGGATGACCGCGGTGGCCGCCGTCGCCGTGGTGGTCGGCGCGTTCCGGGAGGCGGCCGAGCAGGAGACGACGCTGGAGGCGGTCGCACGGCGCCTGGAGCGGGCCCTGACGCGCCCGGGAACCCTGCACGAGAGCCCTGACGCGTTCGAGGAGTTCACCACCGCCGTCCTGGCGGAGATCCCCCACGACGAGGACGTCGTCCGCATCGTCAACCGCGGCCATCCGCCGCCCCTGCTCCTGCATCCCGACGGCCTGATCGTCCCGCTCGCCGCCGAGCCCTTCGCGCTGCCGCTCGGGATGAGCGAGCTGGGAACCTGGCCCGACCGTGCGGTACAGGACCGCTTTCCGCGCGGGGCGATACTGCTCCTGCACACCGACGGGCTGTCCGAGGCCCGCGATCGGCGCGGGACGTTCTACGATCCGGCCGCTTGGCTGGCCGGACGGGTCTTTCCCGGCCCCGACGCGCTGCTGACCGCCCTCTCCGAGGCGGTCCGCCGGCATACGGGTGGTGCTTTGACGGACGACATGGCGCTGCTCGCCGTACGGCGCTTTTGACGAGTGCTCGTCGAGGGGATTTCCGCAGGGCTCGGGAGACCCTTCGCGGGCTTCGCGTACGGCCTTTTCGGGCATGGTCACGAACGGTGACCGGGCGATGTCCCTCCGCGTATCGCCTGACATGCCGTCAAGGAATCCCGTGTCGACGAGTTGAGGTCAACTCGCCCGTTTTTCATCGCTCGTGACCCCAAAGTCCTGGCCAAAAGCCGTTAATGATCAGTCCGAACAGCTTGGAATTCGGTGCCCGACTCTATTAACGTGCGATAACGCAGCGCGGCCGTTACAGCCGTCACAAGAGGTGGCTCCGTGCGCACGCGCCGAATCCCGCAAGGGAACCGGGGAACCATCAACTTGGGGTGAATCGAGCGTATTTCCGCTGTGGAAGCACAGTGGCCGTACGCGCGTAGGAGACCTTCCTGTTCCGAACCCGTCAGCTAACCCGGTAGGCGGCAAGGAAGGAAAGGAGTGCGCCCACGTGGCGTCCAACCGGCCCGCTCAGCCAATCTCGTCCACGCCGACTGACACGCATACCTTCGGCTATGGCAAGGACGAGGGACCCTGGGAGGAGTGGAACCCCACCGAGGATTCCGTTCTTCCCGTCCGCGGCCGGCACCGCACGGGCAAGCAGCGCGGCGGAGGACTCGCCCGCAGCTCAACGGTTCTCGGCGTCGGCGTCATAGCCGCCGTCGGCGCGGGTGGCATCGCCAGCGCCGCACCGGGCAAGCCGCCCGTCTCGATCTCGCTTCCCGACCTGTCGTCGGTCACCCAGTCCGCCAAGGCCCTGATATCGGACGGCGGATCCAGCGCCCCCAAGGGCTCCACGACTCCGCTCACCAGCGCCGGTCTGACCGGCGCCGACGCGGCGCAGGGTGCCACGGACGCCGGTGAGGCGCTGCGCTCGCGCATCATGCAGCAGGCCCAGTCGCAGCAGAACCAGGCGGACACGGCCACTCAGCAGGCCGCCCAGGCCGCCGCCGCGAAGAAGGCCGTCGCGCTCGCCGCCAAGCAGCAGGACGACGCTGAGGCCAAGGCCGCCGCCGCGAAGCAGAAGGCGGAGGACGCGGCCAAGGCGAAGGCCGAGACCGAGCGTCTCGCCGAGCTCGCCAAGAGTTACTCGCTGCCGACCTCCTCGTACACCCTGACCTCCCGCTTCGGCGAGGCCGGCTCCATGTGGTCGTCCGGCTATCACACCGGCCTCGACTTCGCGGCGCCCACCGGCACGCTCATCAAGGCGATCCACAGCGGCACCATCACCGAGGCCGGCTGGGCCGGCTCGTACGGCTACCGCACGATCCTCACGCTCGACGACGGTACGGAGCTCTGGTTCTGCCACCAGTCGTCGATCAGCGTCAGCGTGGGCCAGAAGGTCGCCACCGGCGATGTCATCGGACGCGTGGGCGCGACGGGCAACGTCACCGGGCCGCACCTGCACCTCGAAGTGCACCCCGGCGGCGCCGCCACCGGCATCGACCCGATGGCGTGGCTCCAGAGCAAGGGCCTCAACCCCTGATGCGCACGGGCTTCTGAGCCGTACGACGTCCGGCGCGGACGGGGGCGACCCCTCACGCGTGGCGTGCGCTTGTCTTCCCCGGTCTCCGGCGGCCCTGATGCCACCCCCCAGGCGTCAGGACCGCCGGCCAGGATCAGCGGTCGGCAGCCGGTCAGGGCAGCCGGTCAGGGGCGTGGAGGCACGGGCGTGCACCCGGCGCGTCCGAAATGGGTGCGGAATACATGCATCCGACCCGGGTGTTCATGTCCTACATGACTCCTCTTCGCAAGCTCGGTTCGTCCGACCTCGAGGTCTTCCCGCTCTCGCTCGGTGGCAACGTGTTCGGCTGGACGGCCGACGAGACCCGGTCCTTCGCCGTGCTCGACGCCTACGCGGCCGCCGGCGGCAACTTCCTCGACACCGCGGACTCCTACTCGGCATGGGTCGAGGGCAACGAGGGCGGCGAGTCCGAGACAGTCATCGGCAAGTGGCTGAAGAGCCGCGGCAACCGTGCGGACATCGTGGTCGCCACCAAGGTCAGCCAGCACCCCGCCTTCCCGGGGCTGTCCGGTGCCAACATCAAGGCCGCGGCCGACGCGTCGCTGCGCCGCCTGGGCACCGACCACATCGACCTCTACTACACGCACTTCGACAAGCCGGAGGTGCCGGTCGACGAGATCATCGGCGCTCTCGACGAACTGGTGAAGGCGGGCAAGGTGCGGCACATCGCCGCCTCCAACATCTCGCCCGAGCGGCTCCAGGAGTCCCTGGAGTTCTCCGACCGCGAGGGCCTCGCGCGCTATGTCGCGCTCCAGCCGCAGTACAACCTGGTGTCGCGCGACACCTACGAGGGGCCCCTGCGCGAGGTCGCCTCCCGTGCCGGTCTGGCCGCCGTCCCGTACTTCGGGCTCGCGTCCGGTTTCCTCACCGGCAAGTACCGCCCCGGAGCGACGGTCGACTCGGTCCGCGCCGCGGGCGCGGCCAAGCACCTCGACACGGAACGCGGGCCGCGGGTCCTCGCCGCCCTCGACGAGATCGCCGGGGACCACGGCGTCGCGGTTGCGACGGTCGCCCTCGCCTGGCTGGCCGCACAGCCGACGGTCGCCGCGCCGATCGCCTCCGCCCGCACGGTGGAGCAGCTTCCCGCGCTGCTGGGGGTCGCGGACCTGGTGCTGACGGACGAGGAACTGACGCGCTTGTCGAAGGCCTCGGCGTAACAGGGGCGGTGCCGCGCCCGCGTGGCACCGCCGGTGTCGACAGGTGGTGTCGACCGGCGGTGTCGCCCGGGGCGCCGGGCCGTTCCGGGCTACGGGTGCTACGGGTGCTACGGGTGCTACGGGTGCTACGGGTGCTACGGGTGCTACGGGTGCTACGAGCGGTACGGGTTGTACGCGGGATACGGCGTCGGTGCCGACGCCTGCGCCGTTGGACCGTACGGTTGCGCAGTCGGGCCGTACGGCCGCGCGGGCTGGGCGACGTATCCGTGGGCCGGCCAGGGCGTCGGCGCGGGCAGTGGTGTCGTCGCGCGGGCCGCGTAGGCGAGGGCCGGGCGGGCGGTCTCCCGGCGGCGCCACAGCTCGTCGAGCAACTCGCGTTCCCGTACGACGAAGTCGGCGCCCGCCCGGCCCCGGCGCCCCCGGTGGCGCAGGAACGCCAGCGAGGTCGCGTACGCCTCGTACTCCGCCACCGAGCGTGCAGCGCCCTTCCCGAAGTGGTGGCCGGCGTACTCGCGGGCGAGCCGCCGCGCCCGCATCGAGCCGAGGGCCCACGGTTCGGTCGCGCCCAGCCATCCGGCGACGGTGTACGCGGGCAGTTCGGTGCGCACGGTGCGCAGCTCGCGCTGCCGGGTCCAGACGGCCAGCCAGGTCAGCAGCCCGAACGCGGGCACCATGAACGCGGCGTACACGCCGAAGAATCCGAACTCGCCGAAGTCCGACGAGCTGTTCCAGACCGCGTGCATCCCCATCGCGAGCAGCAGTCCGGTGAGAGGGAACAGCACACGGCGTACATGCCGGCGCTCGGAGGACAGCGCCGCGAAGCCGAAGCCGATGCCGGTCAGCACGGTGAACAGCGGATGCGCGAAGGGCGACATGACCACGCGGACGAAGAAGGTCGCGGCGGTGACGGAGGCGAGCCCGCTCTCCCCGCTGAGCTGGTCGGAGCCGAAGGCGGTGCCGAGGTAGAGGATGTTCTCGGTGAACGCGAAGCCGGTGGCGGTGATCCCGGCGATGACGACGCCGTCGACGATCCCGGTGAAGTCGCGTCTGCGGAACAGGAAGACCAGCAGGACGGCCGCCGCCTTCGCCGACTCCTCGACGACGGGCGCTATGACGGTCGCGCCGAGCGTGTCGGCACCGGACGGATCCGCGGTCGCCATCGCTATCCACCGGGTCGCGAAACTGTTGGCGACGATCGCTATGAGCGCGGCGGCGCAGGCGCCCCAGGCGAAGGAGAAGAGCAGGTTGCGCCAGGGGCCCGGCTCGACCCGGTCGAGCCACCGGAAGGCGGCCACGAGCAACGGCACGGGGAACACGGCCAGTCCGAGACCGACCAGGAAGCCCTCGGTTCCGGTCTGTTCGCGGACCAGGGCGAGGATCACCAGGCCCGACATCGCGAGCAGCGTGATCAGGGCTCCGTACCGGACCCCTCTGCGCTGCCACCAGTGCGGATGCATCGGCGCGGGTCCGGCGGGACCGCCGGGCCGAGTCGGGTACTGGGGATGGATGGCCACGGCATTGACCCTAACGAGGGAGGGCGTGGCCCGCGACGGTAACCGGAGTCCGGGAATTCCCGTGGGACGCCGGAGGGGTGTGTGCGGGTCAGTCGCCCGGGGTGTGCTGGTCTCGATGCTGTACGCGCCGGAAGAGCAGGTCGTTCACCACATGACCCTTGTCCAGTCCCTGGCCCTCGAAACGGGTCAGCGGCCGGAACTCCGGACGGGGCGCGAAACCGCCGTCCGGCCGGGTGTTCTCGAAGTCGGGGTGCGCACTCAACACTTCGAGCATCTGTTCGGCGTACGGCTCCCAGTCCGTCGCGCAGTGCACGAGCGCGCCCGGTTCGAGGCGGGTCGCGACGAGATCCAGGAACTCCGGCTGGATCAGCCGCCGCTTGTGGTGCCGCTTCTTGGGCCAGGGGTCGGGGAAGTAGACGCGCAGGCCGTTCAGGGACGCGGGCGGGAGCATCTCGCGGAGCAGGATGATCGCGTCGCCGTTCGCGACCCGGACGTTGGTCAGGCCGCTCCGTTCGGCGAGGTTGAGCAGGTTGCCCTGGCCCGGGGTGTGCACGTCCACGGCGAGGATTCCGGTCTTCTGGTCCTCGGCCGCCATCTGCGCGGTGGCCTCGCCCATGCCGAAGCCGATCTCCAGCACGACGGGGCGGTCCGTCCCGAACAGTTCCGCCAGGTCGAGCGTCCGCTGTCCGTCGATGTCCAGACCCCATTTGGGCCACAGCCGCCGCAACGCGTCCGCCTGTCCGGTCGTCACCCGGCTCCGCCGCGGCTGGAAGCTCCGGATCCGCCGCTCGAAGTGCGAGCCGGCGGGATCGGCCTGCGGACCGTCGGGGAAGCGGGACTCGCCCTTGGCGCGGTGATGACGCGGCGGGCCGTCCTCGGGGGAGGCGGGCCGGGTCTCTTCGGTGGAGTCGAGGAAGTCAGACACAGTGGGGTCGATTTTACGGGCGGTCGAGGTGCGCGGTGGTCGAGGTGCGGGGTGGTCCGGTGTGGCGGGGTGGTCGAGGTGCGGGGTGGTCCGGTGGTCCGGGAGGCGGTGGCCCGGTGTAGCGCGGAGGTCCGGAAGGTCCGGGTGGTCCGGTGTGGTGGCGGGTGGGTCGCTCAGGCCGCCGTCAGGGCCGCCAGGGCACGGCGGGCGATCTCCCGGCCGATCGGGAGGGAAGCGGTGGCCGCGGGGGAGGGCGCGTTCAGCACGTGCACGGTGCGCGGGCCCTCCTTGATCAGGAAGTCGTCGACCAGGGTGCCGTCCCGCAGGACCGCCTGGGCGCGGACTCCGGCGGGGGCGGGGAGCAGGTCCTCCGGGGTCACCGCGGGCAGCAGTCGCCGCACCGCCTCCGTGAACGCGGCCTTCGACACCGACCTGCGCAGTTCCCCGGCTCCGTATCGCCAGTGCCGCCGCGCTATCCGCCAGGAACCCGGCCAGGACAGGGTCGCACCCAGTTCCCGGGGCCGGACGACCCCCCACCCGTATCCCTCCCGGGCGAGCGCGGGCACGGCGTTGGGGCCGATATGGACTCCGCCGTCGATGCCCCGGGTGAGATGGACACCGAGGAACGGGAACGCCGGGTCCGGGACCGGGTACACCAGGCCCCGCACCAGCTCCGGCCGTGCCAGCGTGTAGTACTCGCCGCGGAAGGGCACGATCCGCATCCCGGGGTCGTCCCCCGCGAGCCGGGCCGTCTCGTCGCAGTGCAGCCCCGCGCAGTTGACGAGCACCCGTCCGCGGACGACCGTCCCGTCCGCCGTGCGCACGGCGACACCGAGGCGGGGGCGGCGGTCGGCGCGCACCACGTCCGCCCCGTACCGGATCTCCGCACCGGAGGCCTCCGCGAGCCGCCGCGCCACCGCCACGTAGTCGCAGACGCCCGTGGTGCCGACATGGATGGCGGCGAGGCCGCGGACCTCGGGTTCGTACTCGCAGAGCTGGGCGGGGCCCAGTTCCTTGACCGGAATGCCGTTCTCCCGGCCGCGCTGCACCAGGCCGTGCAGCCGCGGGAGCTCCGACTTCTCCGTCGCGACGATCAGCTTGCCGGTGACGGCGTGCGGGATGTCGTACTCCGCGCAGAACTTGACCATCTCGGCGGCGCCCCGCACCGCGTACCGCGCCTTCAGGGAGCCGGGGCGGTAGTAGATCCCGCTGTGGATCACCCCGCTGTTGCGCCCGGTCTGGTGCCGGGCGGGCCCCCGCTCCTTCTCCAGCACCGTCACCCGGGTGCCCGGCGCCGCGCGCGTGAGGGCATACGCCGTCGACAGGCCGACGATCCCGCCGCCGATCACCAGCACATCGCAGTCGTACGCGCTGCGCATCCGCACCACCTCCCGGCTTCGATAGTGCACTGCGCCACTGACAATGCCCTCAAACCCGGGAACCGCGCCCCGCGCTTTTTTTGCGCCGCGGGGCCGTGGCGCCCTGTCCACGCCGGAACCGTCGGCTCCACGCCGGGGCCGGCACCTCTACGCCGGAGCCATCAGGAGCGGACGTGCCCGCTCCCGCAGTTCCACCACGCGCGGTTCGTCGCCGTAGGGCTCCAGCCGGTGCAGCAGGTCCTTCACGTACTCGGTGGTGCGCGCGGAGGAGATACGCCCCGCGACCTCCACCGCGCGGACACCCTGCTCGCACGCCGCGTCCAGATTGCCGGATTCCAGCTCGGCGACCGCCGACACCACGAGCCGAAGTCCGTGCGAGCGTACGAACTCCTCCGTCGGCTTCGACAGCGCCTGCTCGGTGAAGCGGCGCACCTGGCGCGGCGCCTTCAGGTCGCGGTAGCACTCGGCGGCGTCGGCCGCGAAGCGGTCGTACGAGTAGAAGCCGAGCCAGGACGGGTCGTGGTCGCCGTCGCGGGCCCGCTCCAGCCACCCCTCGGCGGCCTTCAGCGCCGTGCCCGCCGCCTGGGCGTCACCCGCGCGCGCGTGGGCACGTGCCTCGACGAGCCGGAAGAAGCTCATGGTGCGGGCCGTGGCGAGACCGCGGTTGCGCTCCAGGGCGGCCTGGGCGAGGTCGACGCCCTCGTCGCCGAAGCCCCGATAGGTCGCCTGGAGGGACATGGAGGCCAGTACGTAGCCCCCGAGGGGC
This sequence comes from Streptomyces sp. NPDC002742, assembly GCF_042888885.1. Taxonomy (NCBI): domain Bacteria; kingdom Bacillati; phylum Actinomycetota; class Actinomycetes; order Kitasatosporales; family Streptomycetaceae; genus Streptomyces; species Streptomyces sp. NPDC002742. Next base: position 17,729 of record NZ_JBIAQF010000006.1, on the reverse strand, counting down.
ACGTCGGCGGCGGCACGGGCGAGCCGCAGGGCCTGGATGTAGTAGCGCTGCGCGGCCTCCTGCTGGCCGGTGTCGAAGGCCATCCAGCCCGCGAGGCGGGTGAGTTCCGCGGACGCGCCGAACAGCGCTCTGCCGACCTCGTCGGAGTAGGAGCCGAGCAGCAGAGGTGCCGCCTCGACCCGCAGACACTCGGGCACCATGGACGAACGCCAGTCACCGCCCCCGTACTTGGAGTCCCAGCGCCTGGCGTCCTCCGCCGCCTCGCGGAGCTTCAGCACATCACTGTGGCCGACTTTCAGCGGCGCTCCGGAGCCCTCACCGAGGCTCACCTCGCGCGCCACCGAACTGTCGGCCGGGGTTATGAGCCAGCGGGAGGCGGGAGTCGCGTACGCGCTCACGGCGAAGGAGCCGGCCAGCGACTGCCAGATGCCGCCGCCGGCCCGGCGCCCGGCGAGGTCGAGGCGGTACAGCTCCGTCGCCGACCGCACCGCCTGCCCGACGTCACGGGGGAAGGCGAGGCCCACTTCCGGCGCGGGGTCCGCGTCCGCCAGCCCGATCTCGTGGAGCGGCACCGGACGGCCGAGCTTCTGGCCGATGGCGGCCGCGATGAGGTGCGGCGCGGCGCCCTGAGGCACCATGCCTTTCGACACCCAGCGCGCCACCGACGTCTTGTCGTAGCGAAGAGTCAACCCGCGTTGAGCGCCAAGATCGTTGACACGACGCGCGAGTCCTGCGTTGCTGATTCCCGCGAGGGCGAGAACGGCGCCGAGTTTTTCGTTCGGCCCGCGTTGCTCCCTGGACATGCGCCACCCCTCGACACAGACGGCTGCCGCACTGGCATAACCACGCGGCATTCGTAAACCCAGCGTAGTTCGCCCGATCCCCAGCGTTAAGGGGCGTAGGTCCGGTTGGCGGGATTGTGGTCCGTACGGCTGTGCGGACTGTCGCCACGTGCTCCCGTTGTGTGGCCGTGCGCCCGCCCGTGCGCTCTTCTCCGGCCACAGGGGGGAGCGCTTCCATGGAACTTGCGTGGGTCGGCCCGCTGTACTGGATCCAGTGGGCTGGGGGACACCGCCGCCTACATCCCCGCGGGCGGCGGACCGGTCCGGGAGGCGAACTCCGCCTCCCGGACTGTGCGTTGCCGAAGCGGTGCGCAAGGCCTGTACGGAGCGTGTCCGCGCTTGTCCGTCCATCGCCGATTTGGCCGAAAATCGATGGTTGCCCCGGAGGGTGATTAGGGCTCCCACCACGTCAGTTGAGGGCGCTAAGGGCGTCCTGAGGGAGCGTATCGGGGGCGCATTCGCGTCGACCTGTCGGGGGTCGGGTGGTGCGGGAGGGATGGACGCCGGGGCTCCGGCGTGCTGGTCGGGGCGTCGGCGGCCGCGCGGCCGGGTCGTCGGCCCGGGTGCCGGTCCTGCCTCCGATCGTGGTGGTGCCGGGCGCCTCGGGGTGCCCCGGGGTCACTCCCGTGGCCCCGGCCGTTGTCTCCCCGCCCCGCGTCGCGTCCCCTCGCGTCGCACGCCGCGCCCGAGCGGGCGCCGACGGTGCCGTGGTGGGCCCGTTCGTCCGGGCGCCGCTTCAACTGCCGCACGGCGGAGGGTTCGACGGGCCCCCGGGGGGCGGTCCGGTGGCGGATCGGCGGCGGATCGGCGGCGGTTCCAGGGCCGTTCGGGGGTGATTCCCCGCGAGGGTCCGCGACGGCATCCGGGCGTCTCAACAGGCCTGGCCCGTACGGCATTTGCCGGTCGCGCGGCAGCCTCACGGTGGCGTGGGGGTCCGCGCGGGGGCGCACTTCGGGGAGCGCAAGCCGCCGCAGGGACCCTCCCACACGCCTCCTTCGTGGCAGCATGGTGCCGAGTTCGTACGGTGCACTGGTTGTCCACAGCCTGTGGAGGCGACGATGCGATGGTTGGTGGGGTGGAGCAGCACCGTCGCCAGAGCGTCCGGGATCGGCTCGGCCGGCGCCACGGGGAACGACGGCGAGACCGTGCACCCGGTGGGTTCCCAACTCCTGTGGGGCGACCCCGATCCGCTGTGGGCCGTCGGTGACTGGCGCCCCGACGAGGTCCGCGTGGTGACGGCCGGCGCGCGGAACCGCATCGCCGTCCTCGGCATCTGCGGCGCCTCCGACGAGGAACTGCGCGTCGGACTGTTCGCCGCGCGCGGCGGAGCGCTCCGCCATCTCACCAACTGGTCCGGCAGTTACACCGCGGTCGTCCAGGTCGACCGCCGGGTGACCGTCTGCGGTGACCTCGCCGGCGCACGGCCCGTGTTCTACACCCCCTGGGCGGGCGGCACGGCCTACGCCACCGCAGCGCTCCCGCTCGCCGACCTCATCGAGGCCAACCTCGACTTCGGGCACCTGGCCTCGATGCTCGCCGCCCCCGACGTACCGGCCGCCGTGCGCGATTCCACCCCGTACGAAGGCGTGCGCCGCATTCCGCCGGGACACACGCTCATCCTGCGGGCCGGTGCGCGTGAGATCGCCGGGTACGAGCCCGTCGCCTCCCTGGCCGTCGCCGCGCCCACCGCCGATCCCACGACCGCCGTGGACGCCGTACGGGACGCCCTCGTGGAGGCCGTCCGCGCCCGCCTCCTGGCTCCCCGCCATGTGCCGGGAGCCGATGTGGACCCCGGGCCCGTGCCCGGCATGGGGCCCGCCGAGCGCCGCGCCGCGCGCGGGACACCGGTGCCGGGCATCGGAGCCGACCTCTCCGGAGGGCCGGCTTCGGGGACCCTCGCACTGCTCGCGGCCGGCCTTCCCGGAGCGCCCGGGACGGTCCTCGGACACGGCACCGGCGCAGGGGAACGGCTCCTGGCGGTGACCTTCAACGACCTCACCGTGCGGGGGCGCGAGGCCGAGCTGGAGCGGGCCGGGACGCTGGCCGCGAATCCCCGGCTGCACCACGTGGTCGTCACCGGAGGCGAGGAGACCCTTCCCTACGCCGACCTGGAGGGGCCGCTGACCGACGAGCCGGGGCCTTCCCTGGTGACGGCGGCACGTCACCGCGCGCGGCTCGCCTCCGGCAGCGCGGACCACTTCACGGGCTACGGCGCCCGGCAGGTGCTGGACGCCCATCCGGCCCGCCTCGCCGATCTGCTCATGGACCGCAAGCGGCGCCATCTGGTCCGGCCCGTCGCCGCGTTGACGAAGGCCGACGGTTCGGTGATGGTCCCCGCGCGCGTGTACGGCGCGGCGCGCAAGCTCGCCCGTACGCCGTACCGCACCGGAGTCGACGTCCTCGCCGAGCAGTTGCTGCACCGGCGGTTCGAGGACCCCGGAGGGGCGGTGGGCGCTTCGCTGGCCGCGCTCAGCTGGGCCGGACCCGGGCCCGCGGCTCGCTGGCTGACCGGGGAGGCGCTGGCTGAAGTATCGGTTCGCCTCCAAGGGGGCGGTGGGCGGCTGAACGTCGGTCCCGGGCAGCGGCCGGGGGACTTCCGCGCGCGTGCCGCGCTGGCCCGTCACGCGGCGGACGTGCGCGTCCTGGAGCAGGCCGCCGAAATCCGCTTCCAGCGGCTGCACACGCCGTTCCTGGACAACCAGGTCGTCCGGGCGTGCCGTGAGCTCCCGGAGGCGCTGCGGGTGCAGCCCGGGGCACGGGCGGCGATTCTGCGTACGGTGCTGGAGGGGGCCGGGGTGGCCGATCTGCCCCCCGGGTGGGGAGCGCCGTCCCACGCGTCCTCCGCTGTCGCGGCCGGTACGGGGCTGCGGGTGGCGGCCGATTCCCTGGTCGCCCTGTTCGACACGCCGTTGCTCGCGCAGGCGGGGCTGGTCGAGGCGCGAGTCGTCCGCAAGGCGCTGCGCGCGGCCGCGGAGGGGGCCCCGCTGCCCCTCGACGGGCTGGCCGATCTCGTGTCGCTCGAACTGTGGCTGCGCCGGCTGCTGGCCCGGCGCGGGACGTGCTGGACGGGGACGCCGGCGCGGCAGCGGGCCGTTCCCGCGGGGATCGTCCCGCAGGGGAGGGCGTTGGGGGCGGGGGCGACCGCCCGGCAGGGCTGAGCCCTGCCGCCCGGTGGGCCGCCGGGGTCAGGATTCAGCCCCTCCGGCGTTTGCGGGGCGGGGTCCGGCGCCGGGCCCCGGTGCTGAAAGGGCCGGGGCGGAGGGGCGAATGAAGACTGCGGCCGGGCCGAGGGCAGGGGGACTCGGGAAGGCGAGGGCGGTCATGGTGGGCTCGCCGGGGCAACGCGGTGTCCTCGCCGGAGTGAGGCGGTGAGAATAGGGGCGTGCGGTACAGGATTCTGGGGGTTGCCCAGGTGGAGGACGACCGGGGGGCCCTGGTCACCGTGGGCGGCCCCCGGGTACGCGCGCTGCTCACGGCCCTGGCGTGCCACCCCGCCCGCACGCTCACCCCGGACACCCTGATCGACGAGGTTTGGGCGGACGACCCTCCCCAGGACGCCCCGGCGGCGCTGCAGGCACTGGTCGGCCGCCTCCGCCGGGCCATCGGCAAGGACGCGGTCACCTCGGAGACCGGCGGCTACCGGCTCCGGGCCGCCGCGGACGACGTGGACCTGTTCGTGTTCGAGCGGCTCGTCACGGAGGGCAGGACCGCGCTCGACCGCGGCGACGCCCGTACCGCCGCCGCCCGACTGCGCGAAGCCCTCGCCCTGTGGCGTGGCCCCGCCCTCGCGGACCTCCCCGACCGCACCGCCGCGACCCGCCCGAAGGCGCTGCGCCTGGAGGCGACGCGCAGCCGCGTCGAGGCGGACCTGCGACTCGGCCGCGCCGTCGACGTGGTACCGGAGCTGAAGGAGCTGACGGCGGCCCACCCGTACGACGAGGCGCTGCACGTCCTGCTCATCCGCGCCCTGCGCGAGACCGGCCGGGGCGCCGACGCGCTGGCCGCGTACGAGGACGTGCGCCGTGGGCTCATGGAGGGTCTCGGAGCGGATCCAGGGCCGGAACTCCGTGCCCTGCACGCCGCGTTGCTGGACCCGTCGGATGTCCGCGGGCCGCAGGGGTCCCGCTCCGGCACGGGCGGCGCCGTGTCGCCCGTGCCGACGGCCGGTCCCGGCTCTGGTCCCGGTCCCGGTCCCGGCTCTGGTCCCGGTCCTGGTCCCGGTCCTGGTCCCGGTCCCGGTCCTGGTCCCGACTCCGGCTCCGGCCCTGGTCCCGGCTCCGGCCCTGGTCCCGGTTCAGGTTCATGGGATCCCTCCCGTGCTCAGCGGACCGGGAACATTCGTCCCCGTCTGAACTCGTTCGTCGGGCGGGAACGCGAGCTCGGGGCGATCCGTTCGGATGTGCGGAGGGCACGTCTGGTCACGCTGACCGGACCAGGTGGTTCGGGGAAGACCCGCCTCGCCGAGGAAGCCGCCACCGGGCTTTCGCAGGCGTGGCTGGTCGAGCTGGCCCCGCTCGACCGGCCCGAGGCGGTCCCGGGCGCGGTGGTCAGCGCCCTCGGTCTGCGCGAAACCGCGCTGATCACCAACGAGATGGCGGTTCCGCAGGACGACCCGGTCGCCCTGCTCGTCGAGTACTGCGCCCCGCGCAGCCAGCTCCTGATCCTTGACAACTGCGAGCATGTCATCGAGGCGGCGGCCGAACTCGCCGAGACGCTGCTGACCCGCTGTCCGGGGCTCACGATCCTCGCGACGAGCCGCGAACCCCTGGGCGTACCAGGCGAGTTGGTGCGCCCGGTCGAGCCGCTCCCGCACGGTTCCGCCCGCCGCCTCTTCATGGAGCGGGCCTCCGTCGTACGTCCCGGCGCCGGCACCACGCTCCACGACTCCGCCGCCGTGGACGAGATCTGCCGACGGCTCGACGGCCTGCCCCTGGCCATCGAGCTGGCGGCCGCCCGATTGCGGCTGCTCACCCCGCGGCAGATCGCCGACCGGCTCGACGACCGCTTCCGGCTGCTCACCTCCGGAAGCCGTACGGTGCTGCCCCGCCAGCAGACCCTGCGTGCCGTCGTCGACTGGTCCTGGGATCTGCTCGACGAGCGCGAACGGGCCGTGCTGTGCGAGGCGTCGGTGTTCGCGGGCGGGTGGGACCTGGCGGCCGCGGAGGCCGTGTGCACCGGTCCGGCCGCCGACCTGATCGGCGCGCTCGTCGACAAGTCCCTGCTCGTCGCCACCCCGGACGGCATGGACAACACGGACGGCTCGGCGTCGTGCCCGTCGCCGTATCCGGCGCCGCCCGCTCCGGGTGGCGCCGGGGGCACGGGTGCCGCCGGGGGCGCGGCTACTCTCGGTGCCGGTGCCGGTGCCGGTGCCGGTGGCGGGATGCGCTATCGCATGCTGGAGACCATCCACGAGTACGCCGCCGAGCGAGCCGCCGAGGTTCCCGAACTGCGCGCCGCCGCAGAGCGACGCCACCGAGCGTGGGTGCGCGCCCTGACGGAGGAGGCCGAGCCCCAGCTGCGCTCGTCCGGCCAACTCCCCTGGATCCGGCGCCTGGAGACCGAGCTCGACAACATCCGGGCGGCCCTGCTGCGCACGCTGGCCGCCCATGACGAGGAAGAGGCAGGTGCCCTGGTCCTCGACATGGGCTGGTTCTGGTGGCTGCGCAACTTCCACCGCGAGGGCGCCGAATGGACGGAACTCGTCCTGAGACTGGGAGCGTTGCTGGACGCGTCGACCAGTGACGGTGCGGTGACCTGTGACGACCGCACGGCGACAGCCGGCGGCGACACGGGCGGTGCCGGCCACAGCGACAGCGGCAGCCGTTACGGCAGTGGTAGCCACAGCGACAGCGGCGCTGGCGGCGTGAGTGACATCCGCGGTGAAGGCAGCGGAGGCAGCGGGCTTCGCGCCGCGAGCGGCGGCGCGTCGGCGACCGCGCCCGGCGCGGAGACCACCGTCGGTGTCCCGTCCGCCGCCGGTGAAAGCCTCTTTTCCGAGCTCGACGGCGTCGATCCGGTCGCCGCACTTCTCGATCATCCCGAGCGCGACGAACGGCATCCGTTGCGCGCCATGCGCATGCGGCTGCGCATGCTCCACCTGTTCATGAAGGTGGACGTCGTCCCGGTGGACGAGTGGGGGGACGTCCGGTTGCGGGAGTACGCGGGGCAGGTACGGGCCGCCTTCGAGAAGGGCGGTCCGGACGCGGCGCGCATGCCGGGGATCATCTGGCCGATGGCCGCGCACTTCCTGGGCACCCCGGACGACGCACGCCCCGCGATGGACAAGGCGGTTGCCAACTGCCGTGAGTACGGCGGTGAATGGGAGATCGGTGTCGCCCTGATGTTCCGTACGCACATGGCCGTCGACGGGCCGGGCCGTATGCCCGGGGTGGACGAGGACCTGGCGGAACTGCGCGGGCTCAGCCGACGGGTGGGGGACCGCTGGATGTGGGCCCAGGTGTGCAGCGCGGCCGGTGAGGCGGCGATGGCGCGCAGCCGGTTCGACGAGGCGAAAGGCGAGTACGAGGAGGCGCTGCGGCTCGCCTACGAGGTGGGGGCGTACGCCGAGGTGCCGTTCCTGATGGCGCGGCTGGCCGAGATCGCCCACCGCGCGGGCGAGCGGTCCGTGGCCCTGGCCACCCTGGACGAGGCGAGCGCCGCGGCCGATCTGTACGGGGTGATGGATTCCCGGGCGTTCGTCCATCTGCTGCGGGCCCAAGTGGTCCTGGACGACGGGGAGGTCGCCCTCGCGCGCGAACTGTGCGAGAAGGCGCGCGCGGAGAGCCTCCGGGGTACCCCACCACCGCAGTTCGTGGCGGCGCTGGACTGGGCCGACGCCCTTGTCACGGTTGCCGAGTCCGGCCCCGTGCGGGGCCTGTTGAAGCTGTCCTCCGCGCTGCGGGACGCGATGGACGGGCGGTGCGCCGACGTGGTGGCGTCGGGCCTCGTCGAGGTCGCGGCCCGTCTTCTCACCGAGGTGGGCGCCCACCCGGTCGCGGCCCGGCTGCTCGCCGCCGGCACCCGCTGGCGCGGAGGGGATCCGCGCCCGGCCCGCGAGAGCGCCGATGCCCGGCGCATCGAAGCCGCGGCCCTCGCGGCGCTCGGACCGGACCGCTACGAGTCCGAGCGCGCCCGGGGTTCCTGCTGGACGCAGGAGGAGGCCCTGAGCGACCTGAACGAAGCGCTCAAGGAGTACCCGGCCGAGTAGTCGTCACCCGTACGAGGTCCGCCGGGTGCGCCATGTGCGCCAGGTGGGCCGGGTCCGCCGGGTACGTCGCGTGTGTCGGGTGCCTTGGGTGTTCCGGTGGGGGCGCACCCGTATCTCCCCCGGGTACGCAGGGCCGGGTCGAGCGTTCGGCGAGGCGAGGACGCCGGCTCGCGCGGAGCCCTTACCGGCACAGGAACTCCGACTCCGCCCAATCCCCCAGTGACGCCGAGTCGAACGGGCTGTGGGGCTCGACGACGAGCCGGATCGTCCGGTGGCCGGTGAGGTTCACGTGGACGGGGACCGCCGGGTCACCGCCCTCGATCAGCGGTGAACGCCACTGGGGGGACCCGTCCGCGTAGACGGAGAACCGCAGCCTGCCCAGGCCCGTCATCAGGTCGTCGACCCCGACCATCGCGTCGTACGAGCTGCAATCGCGGTTGAGTTCGATGGTGACGGAGGACCGGCCGTGGACGGTCACGCCGTGCGCGTACCGGGTGTCCGCGATCTTCATTCCGTCGCGCCGCCAGACCCAGCTGCTTTCGCCCAGCCGCATCTCCGGCTCGGTGTGGTCGCCGATGACGTCGTACCGCAGCTCGCTCCACCGGTAGACGAGCGGGGCGGGCGGGGGAGGCGTCGGGGTCGGCGTGGGCTTCGGGTCGGCCTTCGTCGGGGTGGGCTTCGGCGGCGGGGTGGGCTTCGGTGCGGGAGTCGGTGCGGGGGGCGGGCTCGGGGCCGCCTCGGGTGCCTGCTTCGGGGTGGGCTTCGGCCCTGGCCCGGGGGGCGGGGCGGGCACCGGCGAGTGAGTCACCGCCGGCGGATTCGGCGCGGGGGATCTCCTGGCCGGAGCCTGTGACGGCAACGGCGCTTCGACGGCGGGTGAGGCGGCCGGTCCGGCCTCGGGCCGCCGGGCGGGGCTCTCGTTGCCGGCCAGGGCGAGCACCACCGCCGCCGTCGCGGCCACGGCGACGGCACCCGCCGCGATACCGGCCTTGACCGGTGCGCCGATCCCCTCGGAGAGCGCGGCGCCGCCAACTGCGCCCGCTCCTCCCGAGCCGCCGCCCGCCGCGCCCGCCGCGGCCGCGGCTCCGGCGGCACCCGCTCCGGCGCCACCGGCGATGAGCGCGACGGCCTTCGCGTATCCGGCGGCACCGAACCAGCCGATGACCGCGACCGGCACGACCGCGGGGATGCCGCCGGCCACTTCCTTGATCTGGCCCGCGGCCAGGCGGCACCTGGCGCACTCCGCCAGGTGCTTGCGCAGCCCCCGTTCGGCACGGGTGCGCAGGCCGCCGCGGGCGTAGGCGCCGAGCCGGTCGGCGTAGCGCGCGCACTCCTCGTCCATCGTGAGCGTGGTGCTGACGTGCGCCTGGAGGTAGGCCTGCCTGAGGCCCTCGCGGGCGCGGCTGGCGAGCACGCGGGTGCCGTTGGCGTCGAGACCGAAGAGCGTGGCCACCTCGCTCGGGGACTCGTCCTCGACCTCGGTGTGCCAGAGCACGGCCTGCCAGCGCTCGGGCAGCGAACGGAAGGCCCGCATGGCCATGGACTGCTCGGCCTCGTGCATCGCGCGTACGTCCGCGCCGAGGTCGAGGGTGTCGTCGTCGGAGACCTCGGATCCACGGACGGCCTGTGCGGCGAACACCGCGAAATCGTCGACCAGTTGCTCGCGTCTGGCTGTCTTCGTCCAGTTCGCGGCGACCCGGCGGACGGTGGTGAGGAGATACGCGCGCACGGCGTGCTCGGGGCCGCTGCCGCCGCGTACGGCCTGGAGCATGCGGGCGAACACCTCGGCAGTGAGGTCGTCGGCGGTGTGCGAGTCGCGGCAGCAGGTGCGGGCGTAGCGGCGGACGGCTTCGGCGTGCCGGCGGTACAGCTCCTCGTACGCCGTGTCGTCGCCCGCGCGCATCCGCTCGATCAGACCGGCGTCGGGGGGCGGCAGGTCCACCGGGGGCACCAGATCCAGCGGGGGAGGCAGCACGCTGCCCTCGCGAAGGTCCCACCGGTCACGCTGCGAAGGCACGCCGGGGTCGACCGTGTCGGTGTCCGGGTTTCCGCTCCGCGGACTTCCACCGGGCGGGCCGCCCTGGCTCGGCACCTGCCGTGACGGTGAGCCGCCGGGCTCCGTGCCGCCGTCGGCGCCACCGTCACCGAGTGACTCGTCCCGGCCGTCAAAACTCATCGCGGAAAGCCCCCGCCTGCACACTCGGACCCGAATACCGGGACAGAGTGCCACAGGCTTCCCGGGCGCAGCTTCCTCGTACGGACCAACCACTCGTCCGAGGGGATTAATCGCTCGGCAGTACTAAATGTCACTCGTTCGGGGAATGGTCAACGGTCGCCGTACGCGCGGAAGTTGCCGCTCCGCACTGGAGTGAGGTCATGACGTCGCGACGGCAGGGGCACATGGCGGCACGAACGAGAGAAGCCCCCGGGCGCGAGTGTCGCACTCGCGCCCGGGAGCTCCCACGTACTCGAAGGATCCACGCACCCGGAAGGGATCGCTCCGGTTCACGCCGGACGCGAGCGCAGGCCCTCCAGCAGGATGTCGAGGAGCCGGGCCGAGGCCGCCGCCTGCTGCGCCGCGTCCGGCAGTGAGGGCGCCGCCGTCGCGATGACCAGCAGCACGTCCGCCACCGTGACATCGGCGCGCAACTCGCCCGCCGCGCGCGCCCGGTCGACCAGTTGGCCGACCACTTCGAGCAGGGCCGCCGCGCCGGCGTCGTCCACCTCGGCGATCACGGGCTCGTCCTCGGGAGCGGGCCGCTGTTCGACGAGCCGCAACTCGGGCGCGAGCTGGGACCGCTGCTGCGGCACCCGTGCCTCGTCCGCCTCGGGCTCGTCCTCCGCGACGCCGACCCGCAGCACCTGGGGCGGCAGCAGCCGTCCGGCGCCCGAGGCCACCGACGTCCGCAGGAAGCGCGAGAGCGCCGACCACGGCTCGTCCTCCTGGCCCAGCGCGGCGCGGGCCTGGTCGGTAAGCCGGGAGGTCTCCTCCTCGGCTATCCGGCGCACCAGGACGTCCTTGCTCGGGAAGCGCCGGTACACCGTGCCGACACCGACCCTCGCGCGCCGGGCGACGTCCTCCATCGGCGCGCCGTACCCCAGCTCGCCGAAGACCTCGCGCGCCGCGCGCAGTACATGTTCCAGATTGCGCTGTGCGTCCACACGCAGCGGCGTCGTGCGCGATCCGTCCGTCGGACCGCGGCCGTTGCCGCTCGTCGCCGCGCCGATCGCACCACCAGGTGCGATGGCCGACGCGGAAGACCAATGAGAGTCCTGAATATGCATAAGCGTTCCCCCGGTAATGACGTCTCCCCCCGGAGACACTCCCCGCCATCGACAGACCGGAGCGTGTGGAACAGCTTGTGCGCGAACCCGCCGTACGGACCCGCCGAGCGCATCCCCCTACACCCCGTCGACACACGAACATAGTTGAGAGGGGGTCAATTCAGAAGGGGCAGGTTCCGCACAGAGCGCCCCCCGATCGGAGTACGGGCCGGTTACGTCCCGGTTGCGCCCCCTCCGAGTACCCCCCTCGCCCACCCTGACCTGCGCTTTTTCCCTGGACTCCGGCAAATCGGCCAACTCCGCACGTTGTCGGCGACCGGTCACACAAATTGCCAGGGCTGTGGACAAACTCCGGAGAGGGGTGCGTCATGGGACGGTGAAGGAACGTGCGCGCATTCTCATTGTCGGCGGCGGCTACGTCGGGATGTACACCGCTCTGCGCCTCCAGCGGAAGCTGAAGCCCGAACTGAAGCGGGGCGAGGTCGAGATCACGGTGGTCTCACCCGACCCTTATATGACGTATCAGCCGTTCCTTCCCGAGGCCGCCGCCGGCTCGATCTCGCCGCGGCACGTGGTCGTTCCGCTGCGCCGGGTCCTCGGCCGGTGCCGGATCGTCATCGGCGAGGTCCAGTCGATCGACCACGCCAAGCGCACCGCCACGCTCAGCACGCTCGCCACCGAGGAGGAGGGCACGGGCGCGGAGCGGATCACCTACGACGAACTCGTGCTCGCCCCCGGCTCGGTCTCGCGCACCCTGCCGATCCCGGGGCTCGCCGAGTACGCCATCGGCTTCAAGACGGTCGAGGAGGCCATCGGCCTGCGCAACCACGTCATCGAGCAGATGGACATCGCCTCCTCCACCCGCGACCCCGCGATCCGTGACGCGGCCCTGACCTTCGTCTTCGTAGGAGGCGGTTACGCCGGCGTCGAGGCGCTCGGCGAACTGGAGGACATGGCCCGCTACACCGCGCGGTACTACCACAACCTCAAGCCCGAGGACATGAAATGGATCCTCGTCGAGGCCTCGGACCGCATCCTGCCCGAGGTCGGCGAGGAGATGGGCCGGTACACCGTCACCCAGCTGCGCCGGCGCAACATCGAGGTACGCCTGGAGACCCGCCTCAACAGCTGCGCGGACCGGATCGTCGTCCTCAGTGACGGCGCGCGTTTCCCGACGCGCACCGTCGTGTGGACGGCCGGTGTGAAACCGCACCCCGTCCTCGCCGAGACCGACCTCCCCCTGAACGAGCGCGGCCGGCTCAAGTGCACCCCGCAGCTCGCCGTCGACGGCGCCGCGCACGCGTGGGCCGCCGGCGACGCCGCGGCGGTCCCCGACGTGACCGCGGAGCCCGGCAAGGAGACCGCGCCCAACGCCCAGCACGCCGTGCGCCAGGCGAAGGTCCTCGGCGACAACCTCGCGCACACCTTGCGCGGCGAGCCCCTGGAGACGTACTCCCACAAGTACGTCGGCTCGGTCGCGTCCCTGGGACTGCACAAGGGAGTCGCACACGTCTACGGGCGCAAGCTGAGGGGCTATCCTGCCTGGTTCATGCACCGCGTCTACCACCTCAGCAGGGTGCCGACCTTCAACCGCAAGGCCCGTGTGCTCGCCGAATGGACCCTGGCGGGACTCTTCAAGCGGGAGATCGTGTCCCTCGGGTCGCTCGAACACCCCCGTGCGGAGTTCGAACTGGCGGCCGGGGGAAAGCCTCGGACCGACCCGAAGGGGTCGTCCTGACCGGACCGAGGAACTACACCGGCGGGGACGGCGTCTGACGGATGTCGGCCCGGTCGGTCAGACTGCCAGACAGGTCCACGACTTTGGGCGGGTGAACCGCTCGCCCTTCTAACACGAGGCTTTCCCCACTGTGAACTTCACGCGCTGGAGCGCCCGGCTCCCCGGAACGCAGCGCCGCGCCACAGCGCGGACCGAGCACACGGCCGCGCACACGGCCGCCCCGGACCGGCGCGGGGAAGGCTCCGTACCGGCGGCCCGCGTCGAGCAGCCGACCGATGACGCCCCTCCCGGGCTGGCGGTCGACGAACTCCCGGTGCGCGCGGTCCTCGACCGCGTTCCCGCGCTCGTCGCCCTCGTGCACGGCCCCGAGCACCGCCTCTCGTACGTCAACGACGCCTACACGGCGGCCTTCGGCGCCCGCCCCGTCGGCGAGCCCGCGCGCCAGGCACTGCCCGAGCTGGACGAACTCGGGCTGCTGCCGCTCCTCGACCAGGTCCTGCGCAGCGCCAAGCCCCGCACGGTCAAGTCCCGCAAGGTGTCGACCGGCCGCTCCTACACGTTCACCTGCACCCCCGTCGACACCTCCCCGGAGGGAGACGGCCGCGGGGTCCTCGTCTTCGCCACCGACGTCACCGACCACGCAGAGGCCGCCGAGCGGCTGCGCGCCAGCGAGCGCCGGCAGCGCGAGACCGCCGTCACCCTCCAGCGCTCCCTGCTCCCGCAGGAGTTGGAGGAGCCCGACGACCTGCGCATCGCCGCCACCTACCTGCCGGGCGGCACGGAGGCGGCGGTCGGCGGCGACTGGTACGACGTCATCACCCTCGGCGGCGGCCGCACCGCGCTCGTCATCGGCGACGTCATGGGCCGCGGGGTCCGCGCGGCGGCCGTCATGGGCCAGCTCCGCACCGCCGTCCGCGCGTACGCCCGTCTCGACCTGCCGCCGCACGAGATCCTGCAGCTCCTCGACGGCCTCGCCACCGAGATCGACGCCAACCAGATCGCCACGTGTGTGTACGCCATCCACGACCCGAACGAGGGCCGGCTGGTTTACGCCTCCGCCGGCCACCTGCCCATCCTGGTGCGCGACGAGAACGGCACCATCCATCGCGCCGACGAGCCGACCGGGCCGCCGCTCGGCACCGGCGGATGGCTGCACGCCTCCGGCTCGGTGCCGCTCGGCCCCGGCTCCACCGCCGTCCTCTACACGGACGGTCTGGTCGAGCGCCGCGACGAGGACCTCGACGAGGGCATCGCCTCCCTGCAGCGCGCCCTCGCGGGCGCCACGGGCAGCCCCCAGGTGGTCTGCGACCGCCTGGTCCGCGCGGCCGGCGTCACCGCCGACCACGACGACGACGTCGCCGTCCTGGTCGTCCAGCACCCTTCCCGTACGGGCCCCGACGGCGAGCTCTTCCGCAACGCCGCCCTGGAACTGCTCGGCGGCATGGAAGCGGCCCCCCGCGCGCGTGCCTTCGCCTCAGGCGTGCTGGCCAGCTGGCGCTTCCCCGGCGATCTGCACGACCTCGGCGTCCTGGCCGCCAGCGAACTCGTGGCCAACTCCCTTCAGCACGGCACCCCGCCGATGCGGCTGCGCCTTCGCCGCACCGACCGCCGCCTGATCATCGAGGTCACCGACGGCGACGACCACCTCCCGCGCCGCCGCCGCGCCGAACCCGGCGACGAAGCGGGCCGCGGCATCGCGATCGTGGCCACTATCGCCTCGAACTGGGGCTCTCGCCGCACACCGGGCGGCGGCAAGGCGGTGTGGTGCGAGTTCGCGCTCCCGCGCGCGGGCGGCTGACTCCGCGAGCCTGGAGCCAGGAGAAGTACGGGGGGACCGGCGAGGGACCGAATTCGCGGAGCGGAATGCGGGAACCCGAATCGGCATACGAAAGGGCCGCCATCACGTCGTCACGTGATGGCGGCCCTCGTACGTCTGTCAGGCGCTCGCCGGTACCGGTTCCAACGGAGCCCCGCCCCGTGCGACCACCCGGCTCCTCGCGAGCGAGGGCTGATTCTGTACGGGGGTGAGCTGCCGCCCGAGCCGCACGGCCAGGACGGTGATGCCGAGCGAGAAGAGCAGGAACGTCGCGACGTACGGGCCGTGCAGCGAGGCCCCCAGCGGGCCGCCCACCGCCGGCCCGATCGCCAGCGCGAGCTGCTTCACCAGGGCGAAGGCGGAGTTGTACTGACCCGCCATGCCCGTCGGCGCCAGATCTGCGACCAGCGGAGCCACCGTCGGCGACAGCATCGCCTCACCGAGCCCGAAGAGCGCGTACGTCGAGACGAAGGCCGCCGTGGCCATGGTCCGGCTGCCGTGACCGAGGCCCGCGTACCCGGCCGCCAGCCAGGCGACGGCCCAGATGAGCCCGACCGCGGCGATCACCCGGGACCGCTTGCGGCGTTCGACGAACTTCAGCACCGCGAACTGCGCGACCACGATCATCGCCGTGTTCGCCGCCATCGCCGTGCCGAGCGCGGACGTGGAGATCCCGGCCGCCTCGACGCCGTACGCGGAAAGACCCGACTCGAACTGGCCGTAGCAGGCGAAGAACAGCACGAAGCCCAGCACGGACAGCTGCACCATCGCCCGGTTGCCGAGAAGCTGCTTCCAGCCGCCACCCCTGGACTGCGGTGCGTCCCCCGTGATCCGCGGTGCGTGCGGCATCCGTACGGTCGCCATGATCACGACCAGCACCAGGAACATCGCCGCTTCGATCGCGAACAGCAGCGTGAACGAGCTCGCCCGGTCCGGATCGACGATGTGTCCGCCGATGAGACCGCCGACCCCGAGGCCCAGGTTCTGCAGGAAGAACTGTGTCGCGAAGGCGCGCGACCGGGTGTCCGCCGAGGAGCAGTCGACGATCATCGTCGCGAGCGACGGCTGCATCACGGCCTGCCCGGCACCGAGCGCCGCCGCCGACAGCACCACGGTCGTCGCGCTGTTCGCCAGCCCCAGGCTCAGCGCACCGAGAGCGGCGGTGACCAGGGCGGCGAGCAGAACCGGCAGCGGGCCGCGCCGAACGATCGCCCGCCCGGCGAACGGCAGCACGACGAGAGCGGCCACGGCGAAGACGGCGAGCACGACGCCCGCCGTCATGGAGCCGAGTCCCCGCACCTGCGCCACATAGACGTAGAGGAAGGGGACGGTAAAGCCGAGCCCGAACGCGCTGAGCGCGTTGCCCACGTGGATCCGGCGCATAGCTGCGCCCATCGCCCTGGTCACTTTCACCTGCCTTGGTCGTGAAGCCGTGCGGGCCCGTCCGTGCCCGGCAGCGTGTTCGCGACACGTTCCCCGTGCATGGATGCAGGCCTGAAGACTTCGAAGCTAAAGTTAGATGTTGAACTGTACACCTCGAAGGACTTCGACACCAAGCGGTGTCATGCGATACTCGGGCCATGGGCGACACCCCCGGCGTCAGTGAGCCGACACTCGAAGAACAGATCGCCGCCTACCAGCGTGAGTTCCAGGACCTCGACCCCCAGGTCGAGAAGATCGTCTCGGCGCTGTCCCGCCTCAACCGGCGGATGAACGTCGCCTACGGCCGCCAGACCGCCGCGCTCGGCATCAGCAACGCCGAGTGGGAGGTCCTGAAGGCGCTGGTCCTCGCCGGCGCCCCCTACCGCCTCGGGCCGAGCGAGCTCGCCAAGCGCCTCGGCCTCACCCCGGCCGCCATGACCCACCGCATCGACCGCATGGTCGCGGAGGGGCTGGTCACCCGGGAGCGTGACGAGGCGAACCGTGTGCGCGTCATCGTCGAGCTGACCGACGAGGGCCGCGAGAAGTGGCTGGAGGCGATGCGCCTCGCCACGGTCTTCGAGGAAGACCTGCTCCAGGACCTCTCCGCCGAGGACCGGGGTGTCCTGGGTGAGGTCCTGACCCGTCTGCTCCGACGGGTGGAGGACGCCCAGCCGGACGCGGGCGGCCGACTCAGCGACCTCGATTAAAGATCTTGACAGGGGAGGTTGACACTGCCCTGGCGGATCCGTAAGGTTCTTCGAGTTGCCACGGGGCCGTAACGGTTCTGCGGCGGCACCTCCGCCGCTGATGCGGCACTCAAACCACCAGCACGATCTCCCAACCGGGGCGAATTCGGCGTGCCCGAATTCAATTCGATTTGGGCACGGCGGCCCGATTAGGAACTGCCGGGAAGATCCGCTAAAGTTTGAGACGTCGGAACGGCCCAACAGCCGCGAGGACGAGCCCCGCTGACTGGGAGTCAGGTCCGAAAGGTTCTGATAGAGTCGGACTCGCCGGAAAGGGAAACGCGGAAGCGGGAACCTGGAAAGCACCGAGGAAATCGGATACGGAAACGGTCTGATAGAGTCGGAAACGCAAGACCGAAGGGAAGCGCCCGGAGGAAAGCCCGAGAGGGTGAGTACAAAGGAAGCGTCCGTTCCTTGAGAACTCAACAGCGTGCCAAAAATCAACGCCAGATTTGTTGATACCCCGTCTCCGGCCGATCGGTCGGGACGAGGTTCCTTTGAAAAAGTCCTGCCGGGCATTGTTCCGGCAGGCGCATCAGCGAGGACGCTGTGAACCGAAGGGATTATTCCTCCCTCCGGTTCCGCTCTCGTGATGTAAACCGGATTACCGGTAAACATTCACGGAGAGTTTGATCCTGGCTCAGGACGAACGCTGGCGGCGTGCTTAACACAT